>JANYBL010000120.1 GCA_025360815.1 Burkholderiales bacterium | reverse complement strand
CACCAACTTATGCGCCGCCCGGCAACTATGCCATTCAGTTTGGCACTTCCCAACAGGGCAGCCCTACTGTAGCCGATACCATCCGCGATCAAATAACGTTGAATCCTGTTCATAACGTAACGCTCACACCAAACGGTGCGCAAAATACGGTGCCAGGTGGCGTTGTGACTTACGTGCACACGCTGACCAATAACGGAAACCTGCCCGAAACCATCACTTTCCCAGCAGCGCTAGGCCAAACTAATAGTCAGACGCCAACCTATTCATGGAATTCATCTGCTTATATTGATACCAACGGTAACAACATGATTGACGGTGGTGATACGCTTATTTCAACGGGCGGTCCCGTCACACCAATCACGTTGCAACCGAATGAGACCCGTACAATTTTGGTTTCTGTATCCGCACCGATGGCCGCTGGTAGCCCGCCTAACTTAACACAGTCGACAATCACTTATAACGGCGGTGCCAGTACTGCCACAGCGACTGATACGACAACGCTTACCGCAGGTTTGAAGCTTGACAAGTATCAGCAACTGACCAGCTGTTCTGCTACACCCACCGCGGCACTACCTGGTGCTTGGACAAACACGGCAATTGCTGCCGGCGTTAATACAAAGCCGGGTAGCTGTATCGCGTACTTGATTGTTGGTACCAATACGACCGCATCAAATATCACCACAATCGTCCTCTCCGATGCAGTTCCGGCGAATACGGTGTTAGAAACAGGTTGTGGCGCGCCTGCTGCTGCAGGCCCACTGGCAACAGTTGGCGGTCCCTACGTGAATGGTTTTACCGGCACTGTTGTTGCGCAGTCTTCACCACTGGCGACTACGCCGCTGTTGCCGGCCAGTACGGTGTCGCTACAGTTCTGCGTGAAAATTAACTAAGGATCGAGTAGCTAGTCAACAGCTTGATCCAGGATAAGTTTAGAGCGGTAAAACGGGAGATTAAATCTCCCGTTTTATGATTTGATTTCGGTTGGAAACGCTTGCAAATTAGTAGCCGAACGTCATGTAGTTCGCATCATAATTTTTGATGCGTCAATTCAAATAATTTAATGTTAACAACGAGCACACCCATCCATTTTATTGCCGTCCCAACCGCGTTAAGTACGCGGGTAGCAAAGCTCATTCTAAGTTTATTGTTGCTGGCATTGCAGGTATTTTCGATTCAAGCTTACGCCGCTCCAACTCCTGCTGGAACTATTATTTCGAATACGGCGTCGAGCGCACAAACTACCAGCTTGGGCGCACAACTGTCGTCATCAAATACGGTCACTGCAGTAGTAGCCGCTGCCATTGTTGCAACGCCAACGCTGATGAAATTTTTTGATCGTGCAAGCATGGTGCCGGATCAATTTGCGACGCTATCATTTTTTGTAACCAACGTAGCCGGTAATCCTGCTCAGGCTGGTATTAGCTTTATTGACACGTTGCCGTCTGGCCTGCTGTTGAGCGCTGGTTCTGTGGTCAATTTTTCTGGATGTTCCGGGATCAGCAGCCTTGTACAGCCGAGCGCTATCTCGGTATCAGCGCTCACGATGGCCGCCGGTGTGACGACTTGTCGAGTAGATGTTAGTTTGATCGTTCCAGCAGTGGGTTTACTGAATCCAAGTTGTGCTGCGTTTCCGCCTAACTATACCAACAGCGCAACATCCATCTCCGGTCTTGCAAATCTAACAAATCAAGTTACGCCGCAATGCATGGTCGTGAGGCCACTAAGTCCATCCATCACAAAGGCTTTCGGCCGCGCCGGCATTTCCGACGGTGACACCACTTCGCTGATGTTCACGGTAACAAATTCTGCCGGTTCGCCCAATCAGCAGGGCATTTCGTTTTCTGATAATTTGCCGGCCGGTTTGGCATTAAAGAACGCTGTTGCTGTCGTGAACGGCACTGGCTGCGCTGCGCAATCGATTGCTTTTTCGGCGCCAGCAACAATTGCCGTGAATGATTTGGCGATGTCGGCTGGTACCGCCGTTTGTACAGTAATCGTGAGTGGCATTTCGAACCGAAATGGTGCATTGAATCCGACTCAATGTGGAGCATTAAATTCGCCGGACTTTACCAATGATGCTAATTCACTGTCGGGCCTAGTTAATCTAGTCAACAACATCACGCCACAGTGCATGATTGTTTTTTCTGCCCCCAAGCTAACGAAGCAGTTTGGCGCAAGCCGCCTATTGGATGGCGCAAATACAGCTCTCACGTTCACGCTCACTAACGACGCTAGCGCGCCAGCACTGGCCGGTATATCTTTTATCGACACTTTGCCGGCTGGCTTAACGCTGCTACCAAATGCGGCGTTCTCAATTCAAGGTGCTGGCTGTATGGGAGAAGTAACGCTCGCTGCCCCATCGCAAATTGCAGTTGGCAATTTCGCATTTTCTGCCGGCGCTGTAGTTTGCACCATCACCGTTACCGGCGTGAGCAATAAAGTAGGATCACTCAATCCGACTGCCTGCGGCGCGACCAATGCGGTCGACTTTACGAATGACGCTACATCAATTTCCGGCTTGTTAAAACTGACAAATGCCGTAACACCGCAATGCCTATTGGTCGGACCAGCCCTGCCCACATTAACCAAAAAGTTTGCAGATACGCGTTTGATTGATGGGGAAAGTACAGCGCTTATTTTCAGCATTGCGAACTCGCCAAGCCTACCGGCAATTTCAGGTGTTGCGTTTACTGACACGTTGCCCAATAGCTTGCGGTTGTCGTCAAATCCGACATTTGCGTTTCGGGAAGCCGGTTGCAGCGGACAAGTCACATTAAATGCGCCTTCACAAATAGCGGTCAGCAATTTCTCGATTGCGGCAGGAGTGCCAACATGTACGCTAATAATTAATGGCGTAACCAACGCGTTAGGCGCACTAAATTCGTCTTGTAAAGATACGCCGCCCCTGTTCACCAATTCCGCAAACTCAATTTCGAACACGCTTGGCATTGTCAATGCCGTACAAAATGCTTGTCTAGTGGTAAACCCACCGGATGTCATTCGCGGCTTTGTAGATAACGGTTTTCGTTTGCCTACTTTGCTGGCGCTCGTCGGCAAAAATATTTTCTTCAGCGCGAATGCGCCGTCGTGCAATCAAAATCCCGACATTGTTGAGCGCAGAATTGTTGTTATCACCGGCGCAAACGGGGAACGCGAGGAGATTGTATCCGTTGAAACTGGTCCAAATACCGGCATTTTTACGACGACTGGTTTATCGATCCGGCCCCCACCGGTAGTTGCTAACGACAGCGTTTTAGAGGGGAAAAGCGGCGATACCTATAGCGTTGAAATTTTAGGCTGTGGACGTAAAATCGTAACGACGCTAACGGTTGTTGATCCAAACGGTGTGGTGTTTGATAGCCGCACTAACGAGCCAGTGCAGGGCGCTGTTGTCACGCTTGTTAATTCTGTGAATGGCATATGTGCACGCGCTTCTGCGAGCGTTTCCACACTAAACGGGAATCAAATCGTGCCGTCGCCTAATCCGGTAACCACCGGCGCGGATGGTCGATTTGAGTTTCCCCTCGTGACGCCGGACAGTTATTGTTTAAGGGTCGTTGCGCCCAACGGTTATACATGGACGTCCTTAGTCCCGGCCAATCAATTGCCCGTCGGACGAAATATTCTCGCAACGGGCCCAAGCGCAATAACCGGTGGCTCATATGGTGGCTCGTTCCGCGTCGGACCTGATACAGGGCCGATCATCATTGATATTCCGGTTGATCCGGGCGCAATTGCAGGTCTATTTATTCAAAAGTCGGCGTCGCGAACTGTTGTCGAAATTGGTGAATTTGCTGACTATACCGTTACGGTTAATAACAATGCTGGCGTTGCGCTCAATCGCGCCGATGTGCTTGTAGTCGACAACCTGCCCGCGGGCTTTACTTATGTGGCCGGATCGGCCCGAGTTGAGGGCAAGCCTATTGCGGATCCCGCTGGCAAAGGTGGCCCGCGCATTACGTTCAATGTTGGGCGAATGGCAGTCGCACAGCAAATTAAGCTTGACTATCGTGTTCGGGTGGGGCCGGGCGCGCAGCAAGGCGATGGCGTAAACCGCGCGGTGGCAAATTACCGCACTGGTTCTGCCCTCAACCTTTACAGCGAATCTAATACCGCCATCGCAAAAGTGACGGTGGTCGGTGGCGTGTTTACCGACAAGGGTTATATTGTTGGCAAGGTCTATACCGACTGTAACAAAGATCGAATTCAAAACGAAAATGAAGTGGGGATACCGGGCATTCGCATCTACCTTGAGGACGGTACAAATATCATTACCGATGCTGAAGGTAAGTTCAGTTTTTACGGTGTAAGTCCCCGCACGCATGTGCTCAAAATTGACCGCACAAGCTTACCCGCTGGGTTGACCGATAGCGATTTCATTGATTTATCAAACCGTAATTTGGGTAAAGCAGATAGCCGTTTTGTTGATTTAAAGAATGGCGAGTTACACAAAGCTGATTTCGCCGTTCAAACTTGTTCTAATAGCGTAATGGCTGAAGTGGGCCAGCGCCGTAAATCTGCTTCTGGATTAAAGACCGAAGTTGATGGTCGCTTACAGCAGAAATTAGAGACTGACAACCATCTTCGCGCGCTTTCCGATGTGAAGGCATTGCCAGCATCAGGGTTGGTGGGCGATGGTGCTACCGTTGCGGCAGCTCCCGGGGCGGGCTCGTTCTTGGCGCCGAACGCGAGGCCTGACGCAACCTCCACTAGTTTGCCACCGCTTGCGCCAGGAACACTAAACTCGGTAATCAAAGCGGGCGAACCGGGTGCCGAAACAAGTGGCATTCAGACGAAAGTCGCGCCGCCCCCGGGCTTTCAAACCCTAGCACCGGACGGAAGCCCGCGTGACAAGCTGCTTGCCGATTCTTCGACGCCCACGCCGGTTATACCGTTAGAAAATATATTGCCCGATGAAAACAACACGCTTGGTTTTATTGGCCTTAAAAACGGCGATATTGTTGCCATTGCGCAGACAAACATACGTATAAAAGGCGCAACTGGTGTGACGTTTAAGTTGGTCGTGAATGGTAAAGAAATCACGAATGACCGCGTTGGTAAAAAAGCGATTCTCGATGATAAGAAACTTCAAGCTTGGGAATATATTGGCGTCGATTTGTTGCCCGGTAACAACAGCGTCAGTGTTTCGCAGTGGGATCAGTTCGGAAATCAGCGCGGCGAAAGCAGCATTAAGCTATTAGCGCCAGGCGCGCTGAGCAAAGTGCTGATTGAGTTTCCCGATCTGCCAAATGGTGGCGCGGTCGCCAACGGTAAAACGCCTGTGAAGTTTGTCGTCCGCATCACCGATGCTGACGGGGTGCCCGTAACCTCCCGTACAGCGATCACTATTTTTGCCAGCCTGGGTCGTCTCGACGTTGAAGATTTAAACCCGGTTGAGCCGGGCGTACAAACCTTCGTGGCTGATGGCCGACGTGAGTTCAAATTACTGCCCCCCAACGATCCTGGCGAAGCGCAGATTTTTGTTTCTGGCGGACCCATCAAGAGCACGGCAAAGTTAGATTTTCTACCCGATCTTCGCGATCTGCTGGCGGTCGGTGTTATCGAGGGCGTCCTGAACTTACGCAAACTGGATTCCCGTGCTCTGGTACCCGCTCGCGCGCAGGATGGGTTTGACCAAGAAATAACGCATCTTTCGCGTACTTGGAACGACGGCAAATACGACGCCGGCGCCCGTGCTGCCATGTTTATTAAAGGCAAAATAAAAGGTGAATATTTGCTGACCTTGGCCTATGACTCGGACAAAAACACGCGCGAGCGTTTGTTCCGTGATATCCAGCCGGACGAGTTCTACCCGGTCTATGGCGATTCCAGCGTTCGCGGATTCGACGCGCAATCGACCGGTCGTTTTTATGTTCGGGTGGACAATAAAAAATCCTATTTGCTCTATGGTGATTACAACACCCAATCGATGTCTGAAGCGCGTAAATTGGCTGCTTATAGCCGCTCGCTAACGGGCCTAAAAGAGCATTTTGAGACATCCAATATTTCGGCCAATATTTTTGCGAGCCGTGACTCTACAAAGCAGCTGATTCAAGAGTTCCGCGCTAACGGTACCTCCGGCCCGTTCACACTGAGCAATGCACAAGGCCTCATCAACAGCGAGAAAATTGAGATCCTCACACGCGACCGAAGCCAGAATGCAATTGTTATTAAGAGCGTGCCGCAAGCACGGTTTGTGGACTACGAGTTGGAGCCGCTCACTGGACGGATTTTGTTTAAAGCGCCAATTCCATCCTTGGATGAAAATTTGAACCCGCTTTCCATTCGCATTACCTATGAAGTTGATCAGGGCGGTACTGAATTCTGGGTGGCTGGTGCTGATGCACAATTCAAAATTTCGGATCGCTTCGAGATCGGCGGCATTATCGTTGATGATCGCAATCCCGTTGATAAATTCCGCATGGCCGGCGTGAACGCGATTGCTAAATTAGCCGATAGGACCTTCCTGATTGCTGAGGTTGCGCAAACCAACCGTGAAAAAATTGCGGCAGGTTTGAGCGATGGCGAGAAACAAGGTCGCGCTGCGCGTGTTGAGTTTAAACATCAGAGTGAAAATATTGATGCGGCATTTTATGCCGGCCGTGCCGATGAAAAATTTGATAACCAAAGTTCAAGTTTATCCGCAGGTCGCTTAGAGGTTGGCGGAAAACTGGCCTATAAGTTGGACGAAAAAACGCGTATCAAAGGCGAATTTTTACGGACAGAGGAAATTGTCTCGGGCAGCAAACGTGACGGTATTTTATTGTCAGCTGAACGCGCGTTTGAAAACGGTTTGCGTCTTGAGCTTGGCGTTAGACACGCACGTGAATCACAGGGTACATCGGCATCGGCCAATACAAGCTTGGCACCGGCTGGATTAGCTGATTCGACATTGCCTCCGTCATCCGCAACAGCAGCCTCGCCAGCCAATACCGCCGTCGGCGCAGCGCCAAATGAGGTCACTGCCATTCGCGCACGCTTAACTGGCGATGTTCCCGGTGTAAAAGACGCTTCAATGTACGGCGAGCTGGAGGTTGACCCATCTAATACCTCACGTAAAATTGCAGCTGTAGGCGGCGAATACAAGCTCGCCAATAACGGACGTTTATATGCACGCCATGAATTTATTTCGTCGTTAACAGGGCCGTATGGCTTGAATACGACCCAGCGTCAAAACAGCACCGTTGTTGGTCTAAACACTGACTACATGAAAGACGGTAATTTGTTCAGCGAGTACAGAATCCGTGATGCGATTTCCGGCGGTGACGCTGAGGCTGCGTTTGGTCTTCGCAACCTCTGGACGGTAGCGGAGGGCGTAAGATTGAGTACTGGTTTTGAACGTGTGCATGCGTTTTCGGGGAATGGGCAAAGTGAGGCAACCGCGGCCACGTTCGGGCTGGATTACACGGCAAATCCACTCTGGAAAGGCTCCACCCGTTTGGAGCTGCGGGACGGCAAGACGAGCGATTCCATTTTGTCGACGATCGCGGTTGCTTCTAAACTGAATCGCGAGTGGACATTCTTGGGCCGCAACACGTTCTCTCTGATTCGAAACAAAGGTGAACAGAGTGGCGAAAATCAGCAAGATCGTTTACAAGCTGGCTTGGCTTTTCGCGAGACAGAAGCCGATGTTTGGAATGCGCTTGGTCGTATTGAGCATCGCATTGAAAAAGATACTACCCAGCAGGGCATTGAGTTGAAACGTACGGTTGAGCTGATTTCTATTCACGCCAACTGGCAGCCACGTCGCCCGTTTACGTTCTCCAGCCGCTATGCCGCCAAATGGACGAATGACCAATCGAATGGCTTAAGAACCAAAAACAACGCCCAGCTGCTGGCGGGCCGCGCGATTTGGGAATTTGCACCCCGCTGGGATCTCTCGGCGCAAGTATCAACGCTGCTTGGTAAAGGCGCACAATCCAAGCAATATAGCGCTGGCCTCGAGCTTGGCTTTATGGTGATGGAGAACCTCTGGCTCTCGGGAGGCTACAACTTCTTTGGTTTCCGTGATGAAGACTTGGCATCGGGCGATTACACCAACAAGGGAGCATATGTTCGGTTGCGTTATAAGTTCGATGAAGATTTATTTGGACGAGATAAGTCGCAACCCAAAGCGCAACCAGTTTCGCCACTCGCGCCAGCTGATGTAAAAAAATCAGGCGAAGAGACTTCAGTTGAAGCGTTGTCTACTAAGGCTGTCGCGATACCAGTTTTACCAGCGCCAGTACTGACAACTAAAACAGAGCTGCCGCAAACTGAACCTCCAATGGCTGACAAAAAGAATGAGCCGATTGTTTGCGGGCCTATTGAGAAGCACAAGCTTGCCAAACCGGACGCCGTCAAGCTTGTAGATTCCGCTAACGCGGCTGGAGCGCCGTCAGACGGCGCAAAAGCGGCGAAGCCGGTAAAAATGAAAAAAAGCGGCGTGAAACCGCTACCGGCTTGCGATAGCAGAAATGGGGCTGGAGCCAGTCTGCGCGAAGATGATGCCCAAGACGAAGATGAAGCCGATCAATACGCTGAGGCGGTTACGATGATTGAAAACAGCGTTACCAAAAGCGTTGACCCGCGCAATAATACCAGCGGCAGCCAAGGCTTCAATGAAGAGCGGGCATCAAGATGAATACCAACCAAAACAAGCTGGAAGAAAACAGGGTATCGGCGGCACCAATCTCCCAATCGCACTTTACGCAGCCTCGGCTGTGGTATCGCGGTCGAAGCGCTTGTTTGCTGCGGTCTATCGTTGTTGCGTTTTCTTTCTTAGCAGCTTTATTAACCCAACAAATGGTGGCCGCGCAGGTTTGCACCGTACCGCCAGGTGCTACTGGCCCAGCCACGGTTCCCGCTTTGCCGAATACTTATTTCCCGGGCTCGGGCTCGGCTTTTGCTGGCACTAAAACGATCAATATTGGCAGCATCAATCCGAACGGTAACGCGACCCCACTTGCGGTCGGCGATCTCATTCTCGTGATTCAAATGCAGGATGCGTCATTCAATAGCGCCAATTCTGCGTCATACGGCGGCTCTGGTACTGGTCAAGGTTATACGTCGATCAACAATGCGGGTGCATATGAATACGCGACCGTAAGCGCCGTTGGTCCGGGTTCAGTGGTGGTGCTGTCGAATCTGATCAATACCTATACGAACGCCGCGGCCAATTCCACCATGGGGCAGCGGACGTTCCAAGTTATTCGCGTGCCGCAATATTCCAGTGCCACGCTATCGGGCACGGTGACAGCACCGTCTTGGGATGGGGCGAGCGGCGGAATTGTTGCGATTGATGTAGCAGGACAGCTCAATTGGAGCGGCGGCACGATCGATGTTGCAGCCCGTGGATTCCGCGGTGGTGGCGGCCAGTCATCTGGAAGCAACGGCACTGGCGATATTCTATCTCCGTCCGACTATGTATCAAGAATTGGTGGCGGTGCAGTAAATGCCAGTGTTCCCAATGGTGCAAAAGGGGAAGGCATTGCCGGCGCACCGATTTTAGTTTTTGCACCGTCCACAGCCCTGACATCACCAACCTACATCAATGCGGCTGGTACCAGTACCCAAGCCCCAGGCACTGATGGCAGTACCGCAGGCTATCCAGGCGGAAGCTTCGCGCGCGGCGCACCGGGTAACGGTGGTGGTGGTGGTTCAGACGGCGATTCTGCTGGAAATACCCAAAACACCGGCGGCGGCGGCGGCGGTAGCTACGGCGATGGCGGAACCGGTGGTTATGGCTGGACGCCCGGTATTCCACCGGGCTCACAAACCGGGGGCACGGGTGGTGGTGCAGTGCCTTCTTCCGCATCTCGATTATTCATGGGCGGCGGCGGCGGCGCAGGAACTTCTAACAACGCAACCGGAACGCCCGCCAGTGGTATCGCCAGTTCTGGCTCTGCGGGTGGCGGTATGGTGTTTGTTCGGGCTGGTGGCACACTTGGCACCGCAACCATCAATGCGCAAGGCGGAAACGCAAATAACACTGTGCTCAACGACGCGTCCGGCGGCGGCGGCGGCGGCGGTCAGATTTTAGTATTTATTAATAATGCAGGTGGTGCCGTAAGTGCAAATATCATTGTTAAAGGCGGAAACGGCGGTACCAATACCGGTGGCGGATCCCCCCACGGACCGGGTGGTGGCGGTAGCGGCGGCTTCGCAGCGCTCTCGGGCACGCCTTCATCGATTGATTTTTCAGGCGGTGCAAACGGCACAACCGCGACTAGTCCGACGTCAACTGCAAACTACGGCTCGACCAGTTCGCCGGGCGGGACGCAAATTGTAAACTTGCCGGCAAACATTATTCCAGGCGTGTCCCCATCGTCAACTTGTCTGCCGCAATTAACTGCGGTCAAGACGACCGCAACGCCAAACTCGGTTGCAGGCGGCACTGCAACCTACACAACTACGATTACAAACTTGGCTGGTAAAGGCGCCGCAACAGGGGTAATTGTCAACGATCCACTTTCGCCGACTAACGCTTTCACATATGCAAGCACTCCTTCCGTAACACTCGGTGGGGGCGCTACGCGGCCGACCACTTCAACGCCTACCTTAGGCGCAACCGCACCTGCATGGGGAACCTTTAATCTGCCGGGTGGAAGCTCGGTTGCCGTTACATTCACGGTGAATGTACCGCCAGCCGTTTTGCCCGGTACTTACAACAACAACGCTAACGTTGTTTATGATGATCCGACCCGCACCGTTGCGGGACAAACGGTGACCCCCGGCGGAACCTATGCCAGCGGTGGCACTGCACTTGGCAGTAACTATGTCGGTACTTTGGGTGGAAATACCGGAGAGGACGTGACGATTCGCTCACCACTTACTGTTGTTAAATCATTTAGCCCCACCAGCATCAGTGCGAACGGAACATCTGTCTTGCAGGTGGTGATTAACAACCCGAACACGATTGCCCTTACCAATGTGAGCTTGACTGATATCTACCCGTCTGGCCTGATAAACGCTGCTTCGCCTTCGGCTACATCGAGTTGTGGCGGTTCGTTTGTTGCGGTTGCGGGAGGGACATCACTTGCATTCTCGGGTGGCGCTATCGCTGCTTCTGGTAATTGCACCTTGCAGGTTACGGTTTCGAGTGCCACTGCAGCGACCTACGACAACACCATTCCCGCGTTTGCAGTGACCTCCGCTCAGAACGTGTCGAATGTGGCAGCGGCAACAGGCACGTTGTTCGGAACGCCAACGATTGCGAAAGCATTCAGCCCTACCGCCGTTCCGCCCAGTACCAATGCGACGCTGACGTTTACAGTAAGCAACCCGAATACTGTTCAGGCATTGTCGGGAATTGCCTTTACCGATACTTTCCCAGCTAACTTAGTGCTATCGACGCCTCTTACGGTCGGCGGCACTTGTACGGGTGTCACTACCTCTGGAACTACCGTTGCCGGTGGCGGATTATTCAATGTCATCGCAGGCAGTATTCCGGCGGGTGGAAATTGCACGATTACAGTGCAAGTCCGCTCGGCCATTACCGGGATTTATCTCAACACTGCGAGTGGTTTGACATCCATACAAACACCAACTGCAGGGCCGCCGTCAAACACCGCGGGGCTCGGTGTCGGTCTGATTACAATCACTAAGGCAATTGCACCTGCGTTTGTTGCACTTGGGCAGCAGGCAACGGTGACTTTAAAGCTGAGCAACCCGACCGGTATCGCGCAAACCAACGCGACCTTTAGTGATATTTTAAGCAATATGTCGGCGGATATCGGCCAGACTGCGGTGGTCGGTGGGAATGTCGGCTGCAGCGGTTCGACGGTGCTGATCGCCGGCCAAACAGCGATTAATTTTACGGGTATCAATATTCCCGCCGCCCCCGCTGTTGACACATGCACGGTGACCTTTACGGTAAGTAGCGTCCAAATTGGCAGCAACCCGAATACTACAAGTGGTGTTTCAACGGCTTTGTTGCCTGTCGGACCCCCATCAAATACGGCCAATTTGATTGTTGTTACAAAGCCAACGATCGCAAAAGCGTTTGTTCCATCGTCGATTCAACCGGGCGGGGTAAGCCAACTAACGTTTACGATTAGTAATTCATCATCGATTCCACTTACCGGCATTGCATTCACTGATACTTACCCGGCGAATGTGATCAACACTTCGCCGCTGTCAGTGGGTGGCACATGTGCCGGCGTAACAACGACCGCCACAGTGGCAGGTGGAAATGCAGTTAGTGTTAACGCCGGAACGGTGCCCGCATCAGCTAGTTGTACCGTCACCATTGCCGTGACTTCTAATACGGTCGGTACTTACAACAACACAGCAAGTGGGGTTGCTACAACCCAAACGGGTGCTGCTGGCGCGTCCTCTAATACCTCAACGTTAAGTGTTGTTTCGCCAGCCACTATTTCTAAAGCATTCGCACCAACGCCAATAGCACAGGGCGCTACCAGCGTGATGACCTTTACGATCCGCAACCTGAACGGCGTGGCGCTCACCAACCTTAATTTTTCAGATTCGCTGGCGAATATGACGGTGGCGAACGCGTCCGTTGGCGGTACTTGTGGAGCGACCAACAGTCCGGCATTGATCGTCGGCGCGACCAGTTTGAATCTGAGCATTGCTTCTCTAGCCGGTGGGGCACAATGTACGGTTACAGTTACCGTAACGTCGTCGAATCCCGGCTCCAACCCAAACACATCGGGCGGCGTGAGCTCGACAGAAGCCCCGAGCGCCGGTACTCCATCCAATACCGCCACGCTCGACGTCCTATCGTCGCCTAGTCTGCAAAAAGCGTTTGTTCCAAACGATATTCCGTTGGGAACCACCACCACGATGACCATCACGGTGCGTAACCCAAATGCGGTTGCCCTCACGAATGTGACGTTCACGGATGCACTTTCAAACATGACCGTGAATACTACCAGTGCGGCAACAACTTGCGCTGTAGGGGTTGGCGGCCTTAGTTTTTCGCCCGCTTTGGCTGTTGGTGGCACGGCATTCAATCCGACTCTGACTAGTCTGGCGGCTAACGAAGTTTGTACGATAAGCGTGCAAATAAAATCGACTGTCGTGAGTCCTGCCGCTGGGCATATCAACACAACTGGTGGCGCGACCAGTACGCAAACAAATGCAGTACCGGGCCCAACAGCGTCGGCGAATTTGGTAGTGACTGCGCCGCCCACAATCGCGAAACAATTTGTGCGCACAGCCTCGTTGCCGGCCATCGTCACTGAAACACCGTTGCAGGTTGGCGCGGCACGTGCAACCACGATCATCTTTACGCTGACCAATCCCAACGGAAACGTCCTCACCGGCTCTTCATTTAGCGACACATTTCCGGCCGGGATGACGACCACTGCCGTAGCACAAAACTATATCGGCGCTGGACGCGGCACCTGTACCGGCGCAATTCCTAGCGCCGGTAGTACGGCTGTTGGTGTCGTGACATTTAGCGGCATCAATATTCCTGCCAGCGGTAGCTGTACGATCTTTGTCGACGTGACTGTCACTGCCGCGTCGGCGGGAATAATTATCAATAATGTGAGTGGTGTAACTACACTGCAAACACCAACGGCTGGAGCAGGTGCGACTGCATCTTTGACAGCACTTGCCCCTCCGACGATCACGAAAGCCTTTAGTCCGACGGGTACGGTCGGCGGTCCTGGCAATCCTGTGACGCTTACACTTACTATTACCAATCCGAATGCCGCGCCGCTGACCGGAATATCGGTTACTGATACTTTCCCCGTAGCCAATGGTGGCATGGTAATAAATAGCACCACAATCACCCCTGCGATCCCTTGCGGTGCAGGCAGCACGGTTACCGATAATCTCGGTGCGGCACTAGTCGCAGGTACATCGTTGGGTATTCGATTGAATGGGGGAGCCCTTGCGGCGAATGCGACATGTACGTTTAGCATTCCGGTGCAAATCACAGTCGGTGCAAACGCGGCTTATACCAACACAACGGGTGGCGTTACATCCAACGAGACGCCGGTTGCGGGCGGGACAGCAACCGATACTCTGAACCGATTTGTGACTGCTCGCATCACCGTTGCTAAATCATTTTCGGTGCCAGTCGTGCAAACAAACAGTTCGGGTCAATCGAATTTGATTTTGACGATCACCAATAACACGGGCGCTACACGCACCATTACCGCGTCTGCGCTGGATACTTTTCCGACCGCACCAGCAGCGATGACGGCTGTTGGCGGCCTAACAATTACGGGCGGGGCAGGGTGCTTGATGACCCCAAATACCATCGCTGCCAACGCGACCAGTTACTCATTAACCGGCGGCACGATTACGGATTTGACGACCTGTACGATTACCATTCCGATCAAGGTAGGTGCAACAGCTGGGACATACGCCAATACGGTTGCTGGTGTCGCTGCCACCGGCCTCACTACCGGTGTTGGTGACGCAGCCAATTTGATTGCCGTCGCTGCGCCCACCATTGCCAAAGCATTTGCGCCCACTTCGATTGGTGTTGGCGGGGTGTCGACCATCACCTTTACGATTACCAACAGCAGTGCAACAAATGCGTTGACGAATGCTAGCTTTACCGACGCGCTGACGAGTATGGCTGTTGCTGCAACCGGCGCGGCGGGCGGCACCTGCGGCGGCGCAGCGAGTAATAACTACACAGCAGGGCAAACCGGCGCTATCACCATTGGCGGCCTCACGTTGCCCGTGAATGCGACTTGTACCGTAACGTTAGATGTAACTAGCGCAACGGTTAGCGCGGCGCTGCCCAACACAACCAGCGGCGTCACGACGGCACAAACCCCAGCCGTCGGAGTGGTATCAAACACAGCCAATTTGGCCGTCGTGCAAGCGTCGATAAACAAAGTGTTTGCACCTACCGCGATCAACGCGGGCGCCACCTCTGTGCTGACATTCACCATCACCAACGGTGCGGGCAACCCTGCACAAAGCGGCATTGGTTTTGTCGATACGCTGCCGACCAATGTAATTGTCGCAGGCACGCCTTCAGCCACCACAACATGCCCCGCTGGAACCGTTAGCGCCAGTGCAGGCAGCGGCGTTGTTTCGTTCTCCGCGGGCGCAATGAATTCAGGACAGGCTACCTGTACGGTAGCAGTCAACGTCACCAGTAGTGTTGCGGGTGGCCCTTACAACAACACAGTTGCAAACGTCACCACAACAAACCTGACTAACAGCGTGACTTCGAGCGGTTTGACGGTCGCGGCATTGCCAGCACTCACTAAGGCATTCAACGTCGCTAGCATCGGCGCAGGTGGTACCGCGGTTTTGACCTTCACCATTACGAACACTGGTATCGGCAACGTGGCCCGAGTTGGGCTTAATTTCGTCGATACGTTGCCATCGGGATTAATCGTTGCAGCAACGCCCGGTGTGACGAGTAACTGCCCCGCAGGCGGCGCTCAGGCCGCCGCTGCATTTGTGACCGCGGCGGCGGGCTCCAACATTGTTACGACAGCTGGCGCTGCCGTGAACGCTGGCGTGACTTGTAGTATTAATGTAAATGTCACCAACGTATCTGGCACGTTAGGTGCGTGTCCCAATGCCGCGTTTACGAACGGCCAGAGTAATATCAGCGGTTTATCATCGGGAGCGTCGGGCATTACGATTGGCGGCATCACCAACCAATGCGTATCCGTCGTTGGCACTACACTGACTAAGGCATTTGTACCTGCAACCACTCAAGCTGCCACGACGACGACGCTAACCTTCACGTTGACCAATAGCACAGGCAACCCAGCCCAAACAGGCCTCTCTTTTATTGACACCTTGCCCTCTGGCTTGGTGGTTGCGGCTACGCCAAACCTGCGCAGCAATTGCCCAGCTGGCGGTGCATTAGTCAGCAACCCTGCGTTTTTAACAGCACCCGCGGCAGGCGGAACCATTACTGTTAGTGCTGCAGCGGGGTTAACATCGGGCGTGACAAGCTGCACTATCCTTGTTGATGTAACGGCGGGGGCCCAAGGCGCATACCTAAACAACGCGGCGCGAATTTCCGGGCTGCCCGCATCGGGCGCGGTGGATGCGAGCGGTGTCAATGCCACATTGACTGCGCTCAGTTTGCCGCTAATCACCAAGGCATTTTCACCGACAATTATCAACGCTGACGGCACGTCGACGATGACGTTTACGGTAACCAATAACAACTCAGTGCCGCTGACCGGTGGCACCTTTACCGATACGTTGACTAACATTCGCGTCAGTGGCTTACAAAGCCCACCCGGCGGGACTTGTGGCGCAACGGGTAGCTATGCGGATCAGCAAACTGGAGCGATCTCATTTACGATTGCGAGCGTGGCTAGTGGAACCTGCACCATCTCGTTGCTCGTAACGAGTGATACACCCGGTACGTTGCCGAATACCGCCTCCGCGATCTCGTTCACGGGGCCGCTTGCGTTAGCCAGCGCTTCCGGTTCGAACACGGCAAACCTTACTGTCGTCGGCGTTTCGCCGACCATCGCCAAGGTCTTTGCGCCAGCAGCTATTCCGAATGATGGTGTAACCGCTAGCACCATCACTTTAACGTTGACCAACACGAACGGTGTCCCTCTAACAGGCGCGAGCTTTACCGACACGCTAAGTAATATGTCTGTCGCGGGCGCACAGTCGGCGGCAGGTACGTGCGCGGGCGCGGGCACTAACAACCTAGCCAACAACCAAACATCAATCTCTATCACTGGGCTGACCATCCCTGCCAACGGCAACTGCACTATTACGTTTAATGTCAAAAGTAGCGTTGCCGGCGTCCAGCCGAACGTAACATCAGGCGTCACAACCACGCAAACACCAACGCCTGGTACCGTTTCGAACACCGCCAACTTAACGGTGCAGTCCCGTCCAATACTGACAAAAGCATTTGGCGCGACAGACATTGCCTTGAATGGCACCACGACATTGACCTTCGCCATCGCAAACACGGGCACAAATAACGTCGCGCAAACTGGGCAGTCATTCACTGATACCTTGCAAGCTGGACTGCAAATTACCAACCCCGCAGCGCCATCCAGCTCGAATTGCGGTTCGCCCGTATTCACTGCCGCCAATGCTACGCAGCCATTTACGGCAAGCAACATTGATATTGCGGCGGGAGCTACCTGTTCAATAACGCTCACCGTACGAGGCATTACCGCAGGTGCGCGCACCAATGCCGCGGCCGACATTACGTCGATCAGTAGTCTGCTAGTTAACGGCGTTACGGCGCAAACCGTCAACATCTTTACACCTCCCACAGCGACTAAAGTCATGGGCGGCATCATCACTGCTGGCGGCACCACTACGATGACCTTAGGCGTCACCAACCCCGCAGCCAACCCCGGTCCGTTGACCACGGTCCAACTCCCGGACACCTTCCCGGCCGGCCTAACGCTATCCAACACTACTACCGCCTTCACTCCAGCCGCATGCGGAACCATTAGCACCACAGCAGGAGCGGTCAGCAGCGCAGGGGACAACAACGTCCGCCTCAACGTTGCAAGCTTAGCAGCGGGCGCAACCTGCCAAGTTGTCGTCAATGTCACCTCAAACAACGCCGGCACCAGCTTACCCAACAATGTCATCCCAACCAGCGCCGGCCCTGTTGCCACAACTGGCAGCTTAGTCACAACCCCCGTCATCGTCGGTGCGCTAACTACCCCCGTCGTGGTTAAAAACATCATCGCCACCGACTTGGCTGTAGGTGGGGTAAGCAACATGACCATAACCTTGCAAAACACCAACTTAGTGGCAATCACAGGCGCTGGCTTTACCGACACCTACCCAGCCGGACTTACAAACAGCGCGACCCCTGCAGCCGCCATCACCGGGGCAGGCTGCACCGGCACCCTCACTGCCGCAGCCAGCGGCCCAAGCCTCATCCTTGCAGGCGGCGTAATTCCGGCCAGCACTACCTGCACCTACACCGTCCAAATTGCCGGCACCACCGCAGGGCTTAAAACCAACAATACCGGCGCCATCACCACCACCAACGCCGGCAGTGCAGGAAGTGTTTCGGATACCCTCAACGTATTCGCGCCGGTCACCGCCGCCAAGAGTGCGGTCAGCTTCGCACCGAGCGGAGTCGCCGCCATGACCTTCACCCTCACCAACCCGGTCGCCAACCCAGGCCCGGTCACCGGCATCCAATTACCCGACAC
>JANYBL010000090.1 GCA_025360815.1 Burkholderiales bacterium | reverse complement strand
CTGGCGCCTATCCGCACGATTTCCCTCGGTGTGTTCAAATGATCGGTGAAGATTAGCGCGGTTGCGTTCTCGGTGCAAGTGGGGTTGCCAATGCTGCCATTGGTTGTGCTGCTGGCGCTGTTGAGGCAGGGCATGGTGCCGGTGAGGGCTATTGGCGTGTCACCGAGCCAGATGAGTTCTTGTATCGCATTGCCTTGGTGGTCGTACTCGCCTAGCATGTGTCCGGCGTCGTCGTAGACGAAGTGCTTGGTCTCTTGGCTGTTGGCTTTCTTGACGCGCAACTGTTGATAGTTAATCAGGTAGCTGGTGGTGTTGCCGTTGGCGAGTGCTGTTTTGAGGCGTGCGCGGTCGTCGTAGCTGTAGGTTTGGTTGCCGGTGCTGGTTAGATTGCCGGATAAGTCGAGGCTGTTGGTTTGGTTGATTGCACCGACCCGCTCCAGGCGCGCACGGATGTCGGCTCCTTCCTTGCGGCGTTTGTCGGCGAGCCGCAAGCCCAGGGTGCGGTTAGCGACGCCCAGCCCAGCCGGAAGGTGGGGATCAGGTCGGGATGGTCCAGGCCGCGCGATTGCCAGAGCAAGCGGCTAAAGCGGAATCGTCGCGCAGCAGTTCCACCGCATGACGGAAGGACACGCCGGATTTTTTGATCACCCAATCGCTCGACCGCTCGACCGACACTTCATTCTTTAGCCGCTCGATTTCGCTTTCAGGAATTCTCGCCATAAACCGGCCTCCAGTGGAAATGCCTCAAGGCGCATAATGGGCATTATTTTAGTATCTTTTCTGCTACCACTGCCGAATCACACGGAAACTGGGGGATACATGATGAGTATCACCCCTCACTGGTTCATCACCATGCAACTCGCAGCAAGATTGGTTCAACTGTGCAAACAGAAGGGTTTGTCGCAGCAGGCCCTGGCCGATGCGGTCGGCCTCCACGTCACGCAGATCAAACGCTACGAGGCGGGAGCCACTCAGCCCTCATTGGATGCCTTGAAGAAGGTCGCGATCACGCTCGGGGTGACGACGGACTCGCTGCTGTTCGACGATGCCGAGCGCGGGCCGGAGGACGAACTGCGTTTGCAGTTCGATGTGATCGCGCGGCTGGACAACGAAGAGAAACGCGTCATCCGCGAACTGATCGACGGCATGATCCTGAAGTATCAGGCGCGCCGATGGGCGGGCGCAACACCGGCCCCAGCGGTGGTTAAGACGAGCGCCGACAAACCGCGCGCACGCGCCGCCGCACGGTAGCGGCGAGTAGCAGAAACGGCAACGCCTGCGGCGGCGGGCGTTGGGGGAGAACTTCTCTCTTAATAAATCACTTCTCTCGGCGAAACAATTCAGCCTGGCTTCTTGGAATCGAGGTAAAACCTTTCAAGAATTCCAATGGGCGGGCCAGTGTAATCATCTTTCGCTCCCTGCGGTTTTCCACGGACATCCACGAACAAGAATGCTTCACTCGTCGCCTTTTGTAGGTACACCTTACCACTAATGCTTCCAGCCGATTTGCAACCCCAGGCTGTGCACTCCGTAAGAACAACCCTCAAGCTCTTGCTCGGCACTACAAATACGTGCTCTCCATTCGCGACTTCCCCAATGCCTATACCTTCGAGCGATAGCCACTGCGAGGCTCCCACATCTGCCAACGAGCGATTTATCGAACTGCGTTGAAACAACAATACGTCGCGCGCGCCAGTTCCAATGTCATGAACGCAACGCCTCCATTGAGCAGCGCCTGCAACTTCTGGTGGATTGTCGCAGCGCTCCTTCGTGCCAATCAGTACAGAATTCGCGTGATACGTAACAGTAAGCTTTAGGTCGAATTCGGCCAAGGTAGCAGGAGTGACGCTCTTCATAGTGCCGGCGACAAGCAGAACGCAACTGATCAGCGAAATGGTAGTTTTCATTTGGCTGACTACTTGCAGTTCAAAATACTGCGGTTAACCTGGAAGACACCCTTGACGGATTTTGCAATGCAACTTGCACGCGCATTGTAGGCGTCATCAGGCCCATCGTAATGACCATCAGATATCGGCCAGTTATTCCCATGTCCCGATTCGTGAATCACTGTTCTTAATAACAAATCGAGCGTTGCCGGGCTCAAGCCATCACCGCCAAAAATACTATTGTTTAGCGTAATAACGCCAGAATTAAAGTTGTACTGACCATTCCCTGGTACAAGTCCGAGGCGGAACGAGCTCAATGGCGGTACTGTGCCATCAGTTTTGCCGGCCCACCCAGACTGAGCAGCTAATACTGCTGCTTGCACATCACACCACGAAAGTCCAGCTGTATCGGTTCTGTTGATCGGATTGCTCGCTACATACACGAAAGGATTCGGTCCATCCTTCAGCCCGATTGGATCGACCTCAATATATCTATCGAGTCGCGGATCGTAATCCCGGTGCCAATTCTGATTGAGCCCCGTCTCTTTGTCGTAATACTGCCCAGGGAAACGATGGTTGAATGCCATAGTGCCCAAGTTCGATGGGTTGGCATTGGGCTCAGTTTCTCCAAACGGCAGTGAATCCCACTTCCAGAGGCTGGTATAACTGCTCGCGTTGTAGCTGTTGGCTGCACTGGCGCCTATCCGCACGATTTCCCTCGGTGTGTTCAAATGATCGGTGAAGATTAGCGCGGTTGCGTTCTCGGTGCAAGTGG
>JANYBL010000045.1 GCA_025360815.1 Burkholderiales bacterium | reverse complement strand
TTGCGACCTCGCCGAAAAAATAGCCAGCGGCATCTGTTTTCGCCACCAAAACCGGCATGGCTACTTCACCGCCGCCGGCCCCGCCTTCCGCCTTGCGTGCAAGCAACATTACCTGAGAATTGACCGGCACCGACTTGCCGTCACGATCGATCACCCGGCCGGTGATCCGGCGGGTTTCGGACTTCTTCAGGCTTTCAGGCACCACCAGCGGAATGGGTGTGAGATTATTTGCGCTGACGGCTATTACCAAGACGTCTTTTAGTTCGCCAAGGGTGCGCGAGGTCCTGCCGATCATTTGTCCCGCCGGTCCCGACACGACAAATTGCAACATCGCCGCATTGTCAAAGAGCTGATCGGTCGGGAGGCTGATCGTAAAGTTTCCCGCCTCATCGGTGCGCGTAGAGACACGCCCGCCTTTGGTCTTTTGGTCTGACCCGTTACTGCTACTCGATCCCTCGTCCCGTAACCCGAAAGCTGACCTTGGCAGTTCAGGAGAAACTTGCTGCTCGAAGAATAGTTCCACGCGGCATTCGCCAAGTGCTGATGAATCGCCGTCAGCTGATTCAATTCGGCCGCTTATTCTAAAGTCCATAAGAACTCTCCTATACGCTGGTATTGAAAGACGGGTTGATCCAGATTTGCCGCCGCCTGTGGATGCCGCACTCTTCGTCGTGTGAAATGAGCCCTAAGGTGTGTCTCGGATGAATAGCCAAAAATCAAATGCAACTGGTTCCTGATTTGTTTTTTGCAGGCGCATTTGCATCGCCAACTTGATTAACAAAATCACTTGCTCGGCTGCATTCTGGTTGCGAAAGTGGGCATCGTCCATCCCGCAAACACGGGATGAACGTCCGCTGTCGGAACACTTCCGGCCATCCGCAAATTAGTACGCCGAGCTGAATTTGTGCTACAAAGTCAAACGGATCAGCGAGGCTTTTCGCTATGTAGCAAAACAAATAACCCTGACCCCTCTGATCGATTTCCTAAAATTAGGAAATAAATTTACGCGACAAAAATTACAAAAATTAGATGTATTGCCGACCGAAGTAAGGTTAATAAAAAAAAGAAAAAAAGAACCCGTCAGTTCTGACAGGTGAGCAAAATGTGTATCGTCAATATGAGGCGCCCGTCGACACCAAATCGGCCGAGCGCGCAGGCTGCGGTGGGCTCATCAGCGTGGCATCGGTGATGGATTGGCGCTTGTCGTTAGGCAAACGATTACGCCGCTAGAGGCCAAGGTGGCAATATCCGATGACAATTTACGCTGACCGTTTTTAAGCAATAGCGCCCTTAGCCGTCACGAACCCCCACTGACGACCATTGCGTTAATTTAAGCATCAGTACCGTAGTCGCGGTGGGCAAAGCAAAACGTGCCTAGAATTGTCGTTAAAAAATGCGATGGCGCGCTAACCCCGTTGACCCAAACTAACGATTCCCCATATCACGATGCATTTCGTATGCCATGATCGCCAAGAACGTCACCAAGCCAAGGTAGAGCACGCCATAGTTGACGCGTTGATTCATCGGCACATTGTAATAGCCGGCTGGTAAATTTGCCGCGCCGTTGTCTTTGGAAAGCGCAGCTTTCAATTGCGGAAACGCTAATATCGCGATCAAGATCAACATCGGGCTTGGGTTATAAAAAAACAATGCCGCCAACAACGGCACGCCGACCAGCCATATCTTGGGTGAAATGATGGCGGTGATGCGCCCGCCATCGAGCGGCGAAATCGGGATCAGGTTGAATAAATTGAGCATAAACCCGGAGTAGGCCAGCGCCATCAATAATGCGCTGTCCTGATTTCGTGCCAGCCCATAGCAGACAAGTGCAGCAGCCGTGCCAACAATCGGCCCTGCGAAGCCAATATAGGCCTCGGTTTCCACATCAACCGGAAACTCTTTTAGCTGAATCCACGCGCCCACAAAAGGAATGAACGTTGGCGCACCAACGTCCAAGCCGCGCTGTCGTGCCGCAATGAAATGCCCCATTTCATGAAAGAAAATAAGCAGCACAAAGCCAACCGCATATTTCCAACCATAAACCCACGAGTACACGAAGATCGAAATGATCATCGTGCCACCTGTGGTCAGCAACTTACCAAACTTGCCGACGGCAAACAGATAAGTAAAAAGTTTCAACATGACGGCGCGCTTATTCAGCGTCCTTTTTCTTGCCGCCAAAAAGCCGATAGATCGCTGAGCCAGCCACTGCCAAGCCAATCAACACGAATTTTTTGAACGCGAGTAACAACGCAAAGATTTTGCCAAAAAATCCAAGCTTGGCCGCGACGCCACCAGCGACCAATGCGGCCAACCCATATTCAGCAACTTTATCGGTGCTGCTATCGAATTCATTGTATTGATTGCCCGCTGAAAATTCAGTGAACGCGACTACCTGCCGCATTTCCCGTTTGATTTCCTGCAATTGCTTGATACCGGCAACCGCGTTCAATACCAAAACACCTTTGCGGCCCAACACGCGAATATTGTAGTTAAGCGAATGTTCCGATTCGCCTTCAGAAGCGAATTCCTTCGCCCAATAAAACTTATGGGTGGCTTTATCGTAACTTGGGTTTTCTGCCCAGCCCACCAACGTCATGGCTGCGTAGCCCTGCTTTTTTCGGTCTGCATTATCCTCAGCAGTGGCCGCTTGCATGTCTTTGAGCAGTTCATCGTATTTGATGCTGTCGGCATCATCATCCTTAACATGACCATCTTCGTTATACGTCACCACCACACCCCAACCCGCCGGATCCAACGGGCTAATGCTTGCGGGGAAAATCATCCCCAGCGTCTTGCCGCCGGGTGGATTTCCCCAGCCATCAACCAGCACGCGCTGCGCATCATCGGGCGCCAGATAGCGAAATGAGTCGGACAAATTCAGCGATGCTTTGCCATTCGGCAAATTGATCTTTCCGGTTTGAAACTTGAGCGAAGCAACGAATTCTTCCGCAGAAATCTTTTTCCCATCGGTTTGACCCGCTGCAGGCAGCCCCACCAGAACGCCTGCCATCAACACAGGGACCAGAAATGCATGCCAATATTTTTTCAAAATTTATCCTTTGGGTGAAATGTAAACATCAATTAGTTGGTATTCGAATTCAGCTTCGTCTTGCGCATCATGAAAAATCAGCGCGTCATTATCGTAATTTTATTAAGTCAGCATCGGTGTTGGATTGGTTCATGCTGCTGGGTACGGCAGTATGCCATTTGTTGCCGGGGGTTGGCCTTTAGTCGCGACAACTGAGCGGGGAAAAGTTTGATTTTCGGCGCGAATGCTATCATAACAATCGCATGTTTTGCTCATCCCGACTTGCTAAGCACGGCTGTTCCTGTTCGAATATTGCCGTGCTCCAGCACCTGTGCATAACAGCGATGGGGCATTGAGCGCAACGGGGGCAATTCCTGAAAAGGCGCTACCGGACGCCACATTTGTTTGCATTTCCCCGCACTTCCCGGCGTAGAATTAATCATCAAGTGAATAAAAGGCGTTGGCATCACCTGCCAGCGGGGAAACATTGAATTCTCCGACCCGATCAACGGACCTGAATACTTCCCGGCCAACCAGTGGCTCTGATGACCCGTTGCCGCAGCAGGATCCGCTGCTGGCAATGGCGGACGAGGCAGTGCGCATCGCGTTGGACGGTAATATCAAGCGCGGCCTCGCCCTAGCGTTGGCAGCTCGCGAACGCGCCCGTGACGCGGCAAATCCAAGCGCAGAGTTAGCAGCACTGAACGCCGCATCGCGTTGTCACAGCATGAATAACAATGCCTCGGCCGCTCTTTCGTCGGGAATCGATGCTTTCACACTTGCTGTGAAGCTCAACGATGTCCAAGCACAGGCGCATGCGCTGTGCTCTGTCGCCAGCTCCGCGTTTGTGATGCGCCTGCTGAACGAATCATTGCCAGTCGCAGAACGCGCGTGCACGGAGGCGGTCGCCTTGCGCGACGACGATTTGGAAGCGCGGGCACGGATGGTTTACGCCGAAAATCTCAGCGATCTGCTTCGCTTCGACGAGGCCGACTATCAATTGGGTATAGCACTTGAAGCGGTTCGTCGCTTGGGCGATGCGGCGTTCGAGAACCGCCTAATCGCCAGCTTGGCAACGCTCAACGGCAAGCAAGCGCAATATTATGCAGACCTAGCGCAACCGGCGCTGCTTGAAGAAGCATGCGCCACAGCGTTGGCGCTTGCTGAGGTGGTTCTCCCAAGAGCCCAGCTGGAAAACAATGTGACGATGATCGTCAGCATGCTGGGACTTAAAGCGCGGATTAAAGAATTTCGCGGGCAACTGGCCGAGGCCCGTGATGAAACGGTAGCCGTGTTGGCGATTGCCGCAAAAGCAAAATACCTGAGCCCGATTCCACCCTGGAGCTTGCGGCTTGCATCGCTAAACGCGCGCTTGGGCGATCCCGCCCGTGCCCGCTCGGCGCTCGAAGACGGCTTGAAAGCAGCGGAAACGTTGCGACCATCGTTTCGCATAGGCGAGCTGTTCGCTGCGCTCGTCGAACTAGAGCATCTTGCGGGCAATACGGCGGCAGAAATGGCGGCGCGCCAACGCGCAGAAGAAGAACGCCGGTCGTTTGATATCGAGCGTGAACAATCTCGACTGACACTGACCGCACGAAACTGGCTGCGCAAACCCGAGCAGTAGATCGGCAGCTGACGCGCCGGCACGGGAGCAATTCCCCCGGCGATCAAATTGCGGTGAGACGATTAGGCAGGGGAAACTGCGCGGGTGGAATTGCGCCGGGGAAACCGCGTCGATAAGGAATTTCTGAGAAAGTTGGGTCAGGTTTCTCTTGACCGAATTTTCCTTTATCATCAATTTCTTGCTTGTTTTGGTTGCGAAGCTGAAAGCCCTGACCGCAACGAACCATGAACCCACTGAACCAAATGGAGATGTTGGCATGAATGTAATGTTTTTGTTCGGCCGTTCGGTTCGCTGCTGTTTTTTCTTGCTGGCTTTTAGCAGTATCGGCGCGAGCGTGTTTGCGCAAACGAACGCTGTACCTTCCACTCCGCCCGCCACCCTCAATGCTGTTCAATCGCCCTTGCTTGCCGCGCTCGGGGAGCGTTATGTTGACGCAAGTTTTGCGCTCAATCCGATCCGCGCCACGATGGTAGGAGAGACTCGCTACGCGGGGCAATTTGTAAACGACCTTACGCCGGAAGCGCGCGAACGTGATCGTGCGCTGCAAACCGAAACTTTGGCCGCGCTAAAAAAAATAGACAGTGCCTCACTATCGTCAACTGCTGATCAACTCACCTATGCTGTACTCGAATATAGATTGAAGGCGCGGCTCGAAGAATTGCAATTCGATTTTAATCTCACACCGTTCAATCAGTTTTATTCGCTGCCGTTAACGCTGGTGCAACTCGCTTCCACGCAGGGCGCGCAGCCATTTCGCACGGTAGCGGATTACGATGCGTTTTTGCGCCGGATGGATGGTTTCCCTGGCTGGGTAGATTCCGCAATTACCGTCATGCGCGAAGGCATGAAAAAGCAAGTGGTGCAGCCAAAAATTTTAATGGTGCGGGTGTTGGACCAACTTAAAACACAAATGGTGGCAGACGCCAGCGCGAGCGGTTTTTATGCGCCCGTGATGAATTTTCCAGCGACTTTTAGCGCCGATGAGAGCCGCCGTTTAACAGATGTCTATCGAAACCAAATTGCGCAAAAGACCACGCCCGCTTTTGATCGGTTGTACAAATTTATTGAGAAGGAATATCTGCCGCAGTGCCGCGATACGGCGGGGCTGGCAGGCACGCCGAATGGTGCAGCCAAATACGCCTTCCGCGCTCGCGAATCGACCACCACTCAGCTCACGCCCGATGAGATTCACCAAATTGGCTTGAGCGAAGTCGCACGCATTCGCGGCGAAATGGAAAAAGTTCGGGAAACAGTTCGCCAGCAGCAAAACTTCGATGGTGATCTGAATAAGCTCCTTGCATCGGTGCCAACCAACCCAAAACTCACTCCGTTTAAAAGCGAGGCTGAGGTGATCGAAGCGTATCGTGTGATTCAACGGCACGTTACGCCCTTGCTCGAAAAGCTCTTTCTCAAGCAGCCTCGTTCTGCACTCGATATCCGTCCAGAGCCGGAAATCACCCGTCTCACCGCCGCAGCGCACTATAATGTTGGCGCACCAGATGGTTCGCGCCCCGGAATCTTTTACGCACCGGTGCGCGACGCAACTACTTACTCAACCCCGAAAATGACCTCACTATTTTTACATGAGGCATTGCCCGGCCATCATTTTGAATCCTCGCTTGCGCAGGAATCCGGCCTTTCGCGTTTGCGCCGTTATTCCCGTTTTACGGCGTATGGCGAAGGCTGGGGGCTTTATGCGGAAAGCCTGGGCGTGGAAATGGGCGTGTACGGCGATCCATACCAATATCTCGGTCGCTTGCTTGGTGAAATGCATCGTGCGATTCGCCTCGTGGTCGATACGGGCCTACACGCCAAAGGCTGGTCCCGCGAGCAGGCCATTGATTATTCGTTAGCCAGCGAAGGCGGGCGGCGCGAAGATCAGGTACAAGAAATTGAGCGCTACATGGCCATTCCCGGTCAAGCCTTGGCTTATAAAATTGGCGAATTAAAAATAATGGAATTACGCCGGGCCGCCGAACAAAAATTGGGTGCTCGTTTTGACCTCCGTGCCTTTCACAATGAACTGTTGAAAGATGGCAATCTGCCACTGGCCGTGCTGGAAACGAAAATGAATCGGTGGGTGGAAATCATGGCCGCGGGTGTGACAAAAAAAGTCGCGGCGGGAGAGGGGGCAGCAGTGGAAACAACAGCAGAAACAACAGCGGAAACAACATTTGCATCGACGGCACAGTCGTCAGCGCTGGGCATTTTCTACCTCAAAACGCCCGCCCAGACTCGAGTTTCAGGTATTTCCCTGAATTAATTCTCGGCCCGATTGATGCTGGCGTTGATGCCGACATGGGTACTGACAGGCCGAAGATTTTGACGGTAGCGCCGACTCGCCGGGATGATCGTGCCATCGCGCATCTTCACTCGCGCATCACCTGAATCGACCGGCTCGATCTCGGCCACGCAATCCAGATTCACCATATGGCTGCGATGCACGCGAACAAAGCGGCCCGGGTCAAGCCGGTTTTCGATGTCAGCCATCGTCGTCCGTAGCGGGTAATCACGACCACGTACCCGCAAGTTGACGTAATTACCCATCGCCTGTAACCATTCAATCTCAGCGGCCGGTAATAAAAATTCTTTGTCTAACTTACGCACCAAAAAACGTTCGGGCCGATCAATTGCTTCAACCGGCGCGCCGGTATCAGGCGCATCCAGCAGGCGTGCTTCGCCCTGCATCCGCAGCAGCACCAAGCGATACAAAATGAGCAAAACCAAAATCAAAAAATAAGTACGAAAATCTTTGAGGTACTCGTAAGCCAATTCACGGGACCAGTCGCCAAAATCATAGCTGCGCTGATTGACGGCATAAACTACTTTCCGAAGCCCCACCATGCCGAGCACGTGCACAACGGAAAACACGACGCTTGCCGCAAGGTGAAACGGTATGTTTTGCCGCAGCACATCAACGCGAAGCGGGAATCGCCGCTCAAAGGCGATCACGGCGGGCACAAGCAGGATCAGCACCAGGCCGCTCGACCACTCCCATGTGATGGGTTCCCAGGCTGAAAAACCGCGTGCGCCATGCTCAATATCAATCCATGAAATCACACTATTGAACACATTGTTGGCACAAAAAAATACCGCCCAAAACGCAGGCTCGGCAATTTTTTGCCACGGTTTGTAGCAATCAAGCCAACGCTGCGATTCAAATGTTGGTGTATTCATCCGCAAATTTTAACCGCGTTGTGGCCCATATTGCAGTTGAGCACGAATCGACTCATCACTTTAATCCACCACTGATCACTTTTTGTCCTCAAACCATCACTCGGGGGTAGGAATCCAAGCGGCACGGCGCTAACCTGCCTCACTTTCCACTACACGAGAGGCAATAATGAATCGTCGTTACGACATCGATGCGCTTCGGGCGTTTGCCTTTGGCTTGCTGATCCTTTTCCACACCGGCATGGTTTACGTTGGCGATTGGGGTTTTCATATTAAGTCGGCTTACACATCAGAATTTCTGCAATTGCCGATGCTTTTTATGGGTCGTTGGCGTATGAGTCTGGTTTTTCTGATTTCAGGCATATCGCTGGCGCTGATGATGCGAGGCGGATCGTCTCCTGGCCTGTTGATGTGGCTTCGCACCAAACGTATTCTTTGGCCTTTGATTTTTGGCATGGTCGTTGTGATTCCGGTTCAGCCGTATTGCGAGGGCGTTATGCGTGGTCTGGTGGAGCCAGGGTTTGCGCAATTTTTGGGGCATTACTATTTTGGCTATGACTGGCCAGTGGACGCGTTTACCGGCAAGACGGTAGGCTCGCATCGCTTCACTTGGAATCATCTTTGGTATCTGGTCTATCTTTTGGCGCACACACTTTTTTTGATCGCGCTGTTACCCATACTGCAATCGCCATGGGGAAGAAAATGTCGTGATATGTTCAACGGATTATCCGGCTGGCGTCTCATCATCTATCCGGCGGTGCCGCTGCTGATGATCATGGCCGCGCTCATTCGAAAATTTCCGGTAGAAGGCGATTTTATTCACGACTGGTTTCGCAACCCGATTTACTTCACGGTGTTTTTATACGGCTGGTGGATCGGTACCAATGAGGCGATTTGGCGTGAACTTGCGAGGCTGCGTTGGTACACGCTCTTGATCACATTTGTGGCATTCGCGGGCTACATCTACTTTGACAACATTATTTCTGAGAACGAGCTTTCTTGGACACTCTTCGGTATTTGGCCACTGCGCACGCTCTACACATGGTGCGCACTATGCACGATTCTTGGCTGGGGACATCGATTGCTGAACCGTCCGTTTCGCTGGCTGCCGTGGGCCACTGAATCGGTTTTCCCTTGGTATATGCTGCATCAGAGCGTGATTATTTTGATGGCTTATTGGCTGATCCCGCTAAAGCTCGGCGCCCTTGCTGAACCACTGTTGGTGCTCACCGGGACCGCGCTTGGCTGTTGGCTTTTGACCACATTTGTCATCGCGAAAGTGAATTGGCTACGGCCTTGCTTTGGGATGAAGGCTGTTCACAACAGCTGCAATGAGGTGAACATCCCAAGGGCGCCACACCATGTAAATGCACGTGCCACCGCTGAGTAGTGAACTTCTAAAGATATGTGTAGTACCGAAGAGGGCCTAAACCCCTTGGGACGGGAAAAATCGAATTAGGAACATTCTCAACGATATTTGCGCAGGTCATTAGACTCTGGCCGTTTCCATTGCAACATTGAAAGGCCTGCGCCTTTGTCTTGATTTTGTTAGGCAGTGACATGCTGTGTCATTGTTGTTATGTCACTATGTCACCGTTCCGCGTTAGCCATCCTCCGCCCGCCATCCCAAATCCGCGTTAATCGCTAACCCAGGCTCCCGCTTCGGCATCCCACTTCACGCTGAATCGTGCGCCCTTTTCGGAGGGCTCGTCGTAGCTGAGGCCCCCATCCTTGGACCAGCTACTTGTGAGTAATAGATTGCACTCATACGATCCTTTGGGCGACTGTGGTGACGGTTTACAGCCTTCTTTGCGTACCTCATATAACTTGATGCGCAATGTAAACGACTTGCCCGACGCGCTTACAGTAAGTGGAAGGCCGCCGGCCTTTTCAATTTCCTCGTATTGTTGAAACTGCAGCTTGCGAAGTACTGCTTCTGAAGGTTCCGCATCGGGCGCAGGAATGAGTTTGGGCGTTTTTTCGCTGCTGGCGCCAGCATTTGCCGCAGTTAACTTAGCCGCTCCCCCTTTGGCCGCTGACGCATCGCTCAATGGGTCGGGCTGCGCTTTGGAGCATCCACAGAGCAACAGGGTTAACGCCAGCAGACAGACATAGTGTTTCATTTTGGCTCCAACTTTTCTAGATGGTCGTGATGGAAATTTTGTTTGGCGCTGCGCCCGTCGCCAATGCCGCCAGAGCAAAGCCAATTATCTCGATGCCACTGAGGCCAGCCATTCGAATGCTGGGAAACTGAAGTGTGGCTCGCCGGCTCGCGTTTCAAGCTACTCCGCAATCACGGTACGCAGTTTGCCTTGCCGAATCTTTTCAAGCGTTTGTTGTTCTGGGATACTTCACGTTACAAGGCTCTATTTGCGTTTATTCTTCATTCATTGATCGAACTGGACAACTTAAAAGGACGCCCGTGAATGACTCAAACTTTTCCACGCGTTTACCCCGTCTTGCTGTTTTAGCCAGCGCGACATTGACGGCCATCACCTCGATTTCGGCCGTCGGTCGAGCACTGCCCGCGCAGCCTAGGGCAGTGGAGTGAATGCGCTCAAGAACCACCTGACTCGCTTTCGTCCTCTAAACTCCGCGAGAACTTAGCTTGCGCGCCTCGACTGCTTCACAACCTAATGTTAGCCGGGGCGCGCAAACTAATTGCAAAAATTTAGCTGGCTTTGTAGAAAATGTAGTCAGCTTGATACTTAACGGTTTCTTTGGCGTCTACATTACCTGCGGCGCAGGGTGTGGCCGGTGCGACGCCGCCTTTGGTATCCACGCGCTGGATGTAGGTTACGCCAGTCATCGCCCCCGATCCCATTGCCGGATTTCCTTTAACGAGCTGAAGCGGAATGCTGCCCGGCGCGTTTGGTGCTACTGCAACTTGCGCGCCGGTTAGCTTCGAACCGTCCAGGGCTTCCCACGTCGCGGGGGGGCCGTAGTACTTACCAATTTGTTTGCCGCTGCGGTCATTCAGGCTCGCAGCTGGGCCGACAAAAACCCATTCAAATTGCCCCGCTGCATCCTTTTTGGCACGGCACTGATAAGTAATTTCACCCACACCAACTGTCTCTAGCGCAACGCTATTCCCAGCGGGCACCTGAACGGCGGCCGGCAATGCAGTTTGAGAGTAAGCGGGCGCGGACGGGGGCAGGCTGCTACAAGCGGCAAGCAAGCCCAGCGCAAGAAGTGAAACTGATGCAGTTACGATACGTAGTGTCATTTTTAACTCCTAGGATTTTGTGTATAGCCAGAGTAGGCTTCGTTGACTGAGGTGTGGCAAAAGCGCGCACGTCACATTTTCTAAGTTCAGGAACGTGCTTCTGAGGCAGAAACATGCCTCAGCGTATTAATACGCATTGCGATCCGATATCGGATTCAGGTTGGATTCATATTTTTCAGCGTTTAATCAGCAGTAGCATTCAATCAGGGAGGTTTAAAACGACTGTCGGCTCATTCCACCTTCCCTGCGCCGCGGGTTTAGGCAGCTCACGTTTTTAAGCTGAGATAAAAGCGATGGACGGCCCGAGACGCGATGTCAAACCGAGATGCAAGCCGGGCTACCTCAACCTGTCTCCTTTTTGTGGGTGCGTTAATGCAATCCTGTTAAGTAGTGAAAATGAAGTCGATAGATATTCACTGGAGCGACAATGATGAATTTAATATTGCGCACAATTAAATTGTTCGCTATACTATTTGTATGTCAGATAAAAAAAAACCTGCCAACCAAACACTGCGCCTCGACAATCAGTTGTGCTTCGCGTTGTATTCCACGTCATTAGCGATGACGAAAATGTATAAACCGATGTTGGATGCGAACGGGCTTACTTACCCGCAATATCTGGTGATGTTGGTGTTGTGGGAGGAAGACGGGTTGACGGTGTCACAAATCGGAGAACGTTTGTTCCTCGATTCAGGGACGTTGACGCCATTGCTGAAACGCATGGAATCAACAGGGCTTTTACTCAGACTGCGCGATACCGAAGATGAACGTCGTGTTTACGTTGGGCTGACTGCTGCTGGCAACAGCCTCAGGAGGACGGCGACCGACCTGCCGTCGTGCGTCCAATCCTTAACCGGCTGCTCATTATCAGAAATCGTTTCTCTCAGCGAAAATATTAAGGCGTTCCGCCAACGCTTGATGCGCTGATCTTATTCAAATTTCATTCACCCAACAAACTAAGGAAAGTATTATGACTACCAAACTCGACAAAGTGCTGTACACCGCCAAAGCGCACACCACCGGAGGCCGCGATGGCCGCGCCGTGACCGATGACGGGCTGCTAGACGTAAAATTATCGCCGCCAAAGGCGATGGGGGGCGCGGGCAATGCCACTAACCCCGAGCAGCTCTTTGCCGCTGGATATTCAGCGTGCTTCATGGGCGCGCTCAAGCATGTCGCCGGCCTGAAAAAAGTGGTCGTTCCCGCGGATGCATCGATCGACGCCAGCGTCGACATTGGTCCGATTCCAGCCGGTTTCGGTATCGCGGCCAAGCTCGTGATTAACCTGCCAGGAATGGATCGTGCAATTGCACAGGATCTGGTGAACACAGCGCATCAGGTTTGCCCTTATTCCAATGCGACCCGCGGCAATATTGAAGTCGAATTAACGCTGGCTTGACTATAACGAGATTGCCCGACTGGCTCCGATACGGGGGCCAGTTTGGCACACTCACCCAACCTTTTCAGAGCAAAGAATGGTGCTGCGCTCACCGTCGACGGCGCTGGGAGCGCCCCATTCAAAACTTTTACACCATTTATCAACTCGACCCCGGCGCGCTAAATGCGCATGTTCAAAGTCAATACCCATTGGGCGCCCAATACCGACCTCGACGTTCACACCCACAATTTCGATGCCGAGGCCGTCGTCACAGAGGGCGAATTGTGGCTGACCTGCGATAGTGTTACGCGGCATCTGACCGCTGGCGACACCTTCGCCATCGGACGTCAAGTGCAGTACGCCGAGCCTTACGGTTCACAGGGTGCAACATGTTGGGTTGCACGTCGCAATATCAGAACGGCATCATAACGAAGTTAGGCATTACTGAGGCTACCTTGCTAGGCCTCACCCTGTCGTCCTACTTAACTAGATCTGACCCCCCTTCATTCTTTTTAGCATACGTGCCTTTGAGGTCAAACTGGCCAACGCTAGATGATCTGATTGGGCTCGAGAACAGTGACGCCGACGCTGTACGGCGTGTTCTTAGCAAATTTTGTTGGCCGTCATTTTCGCGGCTAAAAAGCGGCATTGTGCCGGTCTTGCAAAACTCGCCGCGATGTACACTTACTTGCCAATCCTCTCCGCTTGCATCGGGGAACTCTCCGAGGTATGAGAAGAGCAATTGCCGTTGGACGTGGTCTCGTTTATGCAACAACAAACTTTAGTCCTTTCCGTCTCTTTATTGCTGCGCGTGCCACCGGTACACGCAGATTTGCACACCGCAAAATTGTACGGGTCCCATCCTGATATCGAAAAAGGGTTTTGCCATGCTGAGATTAATGTCCACTTTGGTTCTTATTTTGGTCCTTACGATGGGCGTCGCCGCCAAAGCTGCAGAGCCGGCCACTGGCCAAGCCAAACTTGCCGTGTCCCTCGCCGCGGCTCAGGCGGCACAATGCCCAGACTCTGAATTTCGGCAATTCGATTTCTGGATTGGGGACTGGGATACCTTCGAATCGGATCGCTCTGTGCCCACGTCAATTGCGCGGACGCGCGTCACCCCGATCGCCTCCGGATGCGCGATCCACGAACTCTACGAGCAGACCGACGGACTCATTGGCGACAGCATCCTAAGCTACGACCCGGTGCGGAAGGTCTGGCAACAGACCTGGGTCGACAACCGCGGCACGCTGATTGTGATCTCCGGTGCGTTCAAGGAAGGCGCTGTGATCATGGACGGCGAGATGCGGCTACGCAACGGCAAGATGATCCTACAGCGCATCACATGGAAGGCTGAGGGCGATGGCATCCGGGAGTTCTCCGTGCGGTCGAGGGACGGGGGCAAGACTTGGGAGCCGTTCTTCGACGCGCTGTTCAAGAAGCGCAAGTGAGGTAGCGAGCTTGGAAGCAGTCGTGCAAACGTACAACAGCGCCCGCCCATCGACGATGTTCTGCTTTAGTGGCGGGCGCTAGATCAACAGCTTGCATCCTGACTACAGGCAGAAACGCGATTAAAGTTTCTGCTTACTCTGACGAAGCAGCCAAATTTAACTACGCTGCCAATGCCGGATAGTCCGTATAACCCTTTGGTCCCGGTGTATAGAACGTGGAAGCATCCGGCGCGTTCAAGGTGGCACCAGACTTCAGACGTGCGACCAGATCCGGGTTTGCCAACATATGACGGCCGAACGCTACAAGATCTCCGCGCTTTTCTTGCAACGCCGTTTCTGCGCTCTTACCGTCGAAGCCGCCGGACGCAAGGAAGGTGCGACCGAATGCTTTTTGCAAGTCTGCTTTGAATGCGGCAGGCACAATCGGTGCACCCATCGAAGAATGATCGACCAGATGCAGGTAAGCGAGTCCAAGCTTGCCCAGTGTTTCTGCGAGCGACAGGAATTGCGCTTCAAGGCCGTCGAATGCGCCGGTGGCGTTAAAAACGCCAAGTGGCGAGATGCGGATACCAACACGTTCTGCGCCGATCGCCGTGATCGTTGCGTTCACGACCTCTAGCGCAAAGCGATTCCGGTTCTCTGCCGAGCTGCCGTAGTTATCGGTACGCATGTTGACGTTGGCATTCAGGAACTGCTCAATCAGGTAGCCGTTGGCCGCGTGAATTTCAACGCCATCGAAGCCCGCTTCAATCGCGAGCTTTGCCGCATGTGCAAATTCACCAACAGCGACAGCGATATCCGCCGCGGTCATCGGGTTCGGCGCGGTGTGCGGCTGCATGCCAGAGCTATCCGTCCACATCTCCCCCGGACACACCTCGGCACCGGGTCCGACAACACGCGCCCCTGCAGGTAAATTGATCTGGTGGGTTACCCGCCCGGTGTGCATGAACTGGATGAAAATCTTGCCGCCTTTTTCATGCACAGCTTGTGTTGTCAATTTCCATCCTGCGACTTGTTCGGCATTGAACAGCCCCGGGATGCGCGCATAACCCAAACCGTTCGGCGAGGGCGATGTGCCTTCGGTGATGAGGAGTCCTGCTGTCGCGCGTTGGCCGTAGTATTCCGCCATCAACGCGTTCGGGATATTGCGATCCACCGCGCGGCTGCGCGTGAGCGGTGCCATCACAATGCGATTGGAAAGTTGAATGGGGCCGAGTTTGTAGGCATCGAATAGCATGGCGCTCTTTCATTAAAGTTGACTGGGACTATGCAAGCTGGTGACGATCGGGCGGAAATCAATGCCGACCTTGGAATTAATGACGCAATTCACGGATGGAGCTTTTAGTTTAAATTTTTTTCCGCGTTTAAATTTTGTCAGATTTCGTTGGAGTATTGAGAGACATGACCAGATTTTCCGATTGAATTTCATCAGTCCCCAGGCTGTCGTGGCGTTCGGATCAGGCGGCAGCTAGGTGTGGGGATATCGTCGAAGCAAGTGAAGGCAGCAAGCTGGAAGCGGCGCCATTTGTGCGGTAGTGCCGGCGGCACCCCGCGCAGCTCTGGTCGATCAAAGGAGGATCGCATTTCCTTTAAAACCCCAGTATCCACGACGATCTCCAGCCATTTTTGCGCCAGACAACCCGTCAATGGGCGAGTTTAAGAAACGCTATTCAACCACCACTTCCGTCACCCACATCAACTCGCAAGCTCCACCGCCAGTGTCGTCGCGCGTCGTTGAGGTAAACCATTTCCAGCCGTCGGTATGCTCGACGTTCACCAACATTCCCCTTAAGCGAACCACTTGGCCGCGCTCGATATTCAGCAGGTCTTTTTTGACGCTGCTGTTGGCAGGAATTAAGTGTGTATTTGCTGAATGCCGCGCCATCATGCCCGGCTCAATTGGCGGCTGATTGTCCCAGCGATACTCGTACCAGCGCCCGCCTTGGCTAATCTGCAATTGGCTGAGCACCGCCTGATCCGACATCGGGCCCCAACCGAGCGCGAAATCTACCGGCGAGAGTTCAGCCTCGCGGCCCATCCGATAACGCTCGGTTGAGAGCACCTTGGCGCGGATGTCATAACTGGCAACAGGCTGAATGCGAAAGCCGCCCACGTCAAACGCTTTTTCGCGGGTGCTCTGCTGAACCGGTGCTTCGCCAACCGGGCCGGACGCAAGCATGCGTCGTTCTAGCGTGCGGTGATGAACGAAGTACCAGCCGCCGATGGCGATGGCAACAACGACGAGCCAAGTTTTAATGGATTTGGGGAACACTAGAGCAATCCACGACAAAAATAGAACGCGTACTGCATTGTTCAGCGCTTTCGCCTTCAAAACGACCGCCCAGCCTAGAGTTCTGGCATTTACTAGTACGGTCAAAACGCTATAATTATGTCTTCATCGCCTCATAAAGTTTCGTCACGCGTTCCATCACTTCCAAAATGTTGTCGCAGGATTTGGCGACAAACTCAAGCTCAGTGGGCGATGATTTATTGGCGTTCAGGCGGTCAATGCCTTGCTTCAAGAACAGCCATTGCGTCTCGGCCAGCGCCAATTCGCTCTTCACTTGCGCGGAATTTTGCGCCACCCGCAGTAGTCGATCCATATCGGCGCGGTATTCGGATTCGGCTTTTTTCAGGTCGTCGGCAATGACGCTAGTCCGGATACCCCAACTGCGGAATAAATAAAGCTTGGCGATCCGCTGCGAGAGCGTGCGCACATTGCCAGCGGTGGCGATCAAATCGCTTTGCGTCGATTTGGTGTGCGCTTGCAACAACATCGAACCCTTTTGAGCAATGAATACGAGTTCTTCATTTTGCTCGGCCAGTTCTTTGGCGCTGGCCAAGTTGATCGGCTTGGCAGTAATGGCTTTGAATTCACCGAAAAGCTGTTCCAGCAAATCGTAGTTATCGCGAATTTCTGGTGTGGGTGCGATGGTTTGCAGCTCTTTTAAACCGATGGCAAATTCTTTCAACGATTCGTCAAGTTGGCGGCGCGCGCGCGGCTCCAGCACTTTTTGCCCAATCATATTGAATGATTTAGTAATGCGCTCGGCCAACATTGGCTGGCTGGCTGCTCGGTTGAGCGCGGCAGCGGCATTGAATTTTGCCGGTGCGGCTTTGGCGGGCGCTTTCGGCGCAGCGCTGGCGGCAGATTTGCTCGGCGGCGCCGTTGTGGTTGACGGCGTTGGTTGTGCGCCCGCGGTGAGCGCCGCTAGTGCCGCCAATGTGGCCAACACTGCGGGGGAAATCGGAAATTTCAGTGGAGATTTCATGTGACGTCCATTACGTTGTTTTTAGATAACCAATCAGAAATAGGTTAACGCGGAACTGCCAAAGCAGATAGTTCCTTAAATGGTAGCGCAAATCGGGTTTGTTTACTGTGAACTTCGTCACGACGGCTCGTTAAAGTCAATAACAATATTCTGTTGGACGGTTTGAATCAGAAACGCTTGCAGCGCGAAGTTTGCATCGAGCGCAAAAGCAGCCTCGGCGGCTTCGCCCAACGGCTGATGTTCGGCACAAATTTTGAGGAAATGAAATTGTGGCGCGGATAACGGCGTTAGGGTGACATTGGCGTCATCGCGATGCACAGCAAGGAAATGATGGTCAGCCGGTAATATTTTTGATATTTCAAGCGGTGCTTCTTCTGAATTTTGATGTGCTTGCCAAAGTTCGAGAAGCGGATAAGCGGAGCCAATCAAGCGTGCGCTTGGGTGCAGCTGGAATACTAACGCCGCGTGCTGCTCGGCTGGAACAGCTCCCAACCGCGACAAATCGAGCGCCGCTTGCTCAGCCGCATGGAATGCTTCGTGCCACGCCCAGTCAAGCGCTGCCATGTCGGCGGCAGCGGACGGTTGCATTGCGCTTAAAAATTCGGGAAAAGAGCGCCCAAATTGGTTCAAATCTCCTGATGTTGATGGCGCGTGTAGGATAAATTGATCGCCAACATTCAAAAATTTATCGTCCCCCAACATCCATCGAGTAGTCGGGAAAATATCGCCCAGCGCCCCGCGCAAGGTGGATTGCACATTGCGGCGATAAATAGCAACGCGTTGCGCGGTGTTGAGCTTCCCCTCCCGGATTTTTGGCGTGACTGATGTGAGCTCAGTTTGCGAGCCTGTGAGCACGGCCGCCATAAACCCGCTTTGCAGTTCATGTAGCATGACGGCGTCCTTCGCGGGTTGGCATGGCGAACGATGCCTGTTCCAACATCACATTCGCTTTCTCAGCCTCCGCCAACAACACATCAAGTGTCGGAATATCGGTATCCCATTCGATAAGTGTCGGGATGGCACCGAAGCGGTTAATCGCAGACGCATACAGCGCCCAAACCGCATCGCTCACGGCCGCGCCGTGGGTATCTATCAAAATCTCGCCCGTGTCTTGAAAACCCGCCAAATGAATTTCACCAATATCGGCGCCCTGCATGGCATCTAGATATTGCATCGCATCGAAACCATGGTTGATGCTGTTGACGTATATATTATTCACATCGAGCAAAATGCCGCAGCCGGTTTGCTGCGCCACCTCGCGCAAAAAATCCCATTCAGGAATCGTTGAATCAGCAAATTCCAAATAGCTCGATACGTTTTCAACCAACATTTGCCGACTCAAATAATCCTGCGTTTGGCGGATGTGGCTGGCGACGTGTTTGAGCGATTCCTCCGTGTAGGGGATCGGCAATAAATCATTCAAATAGCGGCCATTCACACCCACCCAGCACAAATGGTCTGAGACAAGCGAGGGCTGCAACCAGTCAATCAGTTTCTTTAAATTTTCCAAATGCGCCGGATTCAACCGATCCGCTGAACCCAACGACAAACCGACACCGTGGGCGCTGATTGCGTAATCCTCGCGGAATTTATCGAGATAGCGGCGTGGCGGACCACCAGCACCAAAAAAATTCTCGCTATGGATTTCCAAAAAGCCAACAGCCGCAGGCTTGCCGAGCAGTGCCTGATAATGCGGCGGTCGCAGCCCGATGCCAGCGCAAAGTGGGTCTAGGGCGTGTGGAGGGCGCGAGCTTTGGTGATGAGGGCTCAATCTTCGGCCTTAAAAGATAATGCCCTCATATCGAGGGCATTATGAACAACGGACGCAGGACATGCCAAACCGCAAACGCAATGGCACTGGAATTTAGTACTTGCCGGGCTCTGCGGCAGGCTTCTTGGTGGTGCCACCCAGTTTTTCGCACTCGCTTTTCTCCCCATCCGCCAAGGATACTTTCTTAACGACGTATTTCCATTCATCAGGTGCGTTATCTTTGTCGGCTTTACCAGCGCAGGAATGGTTTGCGGTGCCGCAATCGTTCATGTTTTTCTTGGCAACGCCGTAGCATTTCTCTTTTTTAGGTTTGGCATCTTGCGCTGCAGCCACGCCACTAACAGAGGAAAGCGCCACTAAGCTGGCGATGGCGGACGAAAGAATGAGGTTAGTTTTCATGTTTGCTCCTTGGCAAGGTTAACAATTCGGGTTAAAAAAAATTTTGCATCGGCGACTGTCGGTAGCCAATGGTGATAAACGCTTCATAAGCACAATACGACTACACATTATCCTACAAGCTTGCAAGATTATGTGTCACGTCTGACCATACGAATGATAGCCATGGGGGAGGGATCGTTTAGTACCACCCAGTTTGTTACGGGCGAGTCTTGAAATTAGATTCAGGCGGCCTTGATCGGGTCTTTATAATCGTTAACTACGCTTTATCGCTATCGCTATCGCTGTCGGTATCGGCATCGATATTGCGAATAGTGGCAGTTGACGGCATGCCTACACCTTGCGCATATTTTTTCGAAAGCCGCGAGAGGAAATCAAGTTGTGTGTCAAAGCGTTTGCAATTGATACAGACATATAAATGGTGTTTGAGCGATTCATTTTCGTCGGTCGATAGTTCCCTATCACGCCGCATACTCATCAGACGCGCCGCCTGTTTACAGTTTATTTTTTTAAGTGCTTCGTTATCCACAGCGATTTCACTTGTCTACTTATCATTTACTTAAAATCAATTACTTAAAATCAATTACTTACCTTTGGGTTGACGACTCGCTTGCCGCATCCAGTCCTGCCACCACTTTTGCGTCATCAACTGGATAACGCGTTACCCAAAGTTACCCTGAAACCAACTGCGGTTAATACAATCCCGAAGGCTTACCCGCGCGCGGTGCAGGATTACCCAACAGTTAGACGAGGAGATCGCCTCATCCTTACAGATTTCTTCGGTTTCGTTGCCCATGACCTCTCGCTGGAAAAAAACCCGGCGGGCCGATTCGGGCAGTTTATCCATGCAATGCTCAAAGGCCTCAAAAAACTGTTTCTGTTCGAGCGCATTGTCAGGTGTCTGCCAATCGCTAAACTGCTCTTTCCAATGGCCGGTCTCGTCAAACAATTTATCAAACCATTCAGGGTCGGCCGAATCATCATCCGCAGTTGCCGAGACCGTGCGAGCGCGTTCGCTGATGACGGCGCGTTGGAAATCAATCACCTTGAATTTTAAGATTCCGGTAAGCCAGGTGCGGAGGGTTGATTGGCCGGAGAAGCTATCAACACCCGACAACGCTGCCAGCAGCGTTTCTTGTACGACTTCCTCGGCCTGCGCGCCATCACGTAATTTCGCCGTGGCAAAACGGATCAAATAGCCGCGGTGGCTTTCGATTTCGGTGAACAATTGGGTGCGACGTGCTGTATTTTTGCTGGATTCTGAGTTATTCAAAGTAGTCATGGTGAACCGTAAAATTGAGCGTACAGTTGATCAATCGCAAACGCATTCTATAGGCTTTCGCGGTATTTTCGGAAAGGGGCAATCAATACCGCTGTGTGCCCGGTTACGAAATAGGCGCAGCGTCAGAAAAACCAATTTGCCGCCACGCCTCGTACACTATTACGGCTACGGCGTTAGATAGATTCAAACTTCTATTATTTGGCAACATCGGCAGCTGGATACGGCGATCGCTGTCAAACTCATCAAGCACGATTTGCGGTGTACCTTTGGTCTCTTGTCCGAAAACAAACACATCGCCATCAGTATAGGCAGGCGTGTCGTACCGAGTTGGTGCAGGATTTTCAACGGCAAAGAAACGGTTGCCGACCAATGCCGCTCGGCACGCCTGCCAATTGGCGTGATGCACCACATTCGCCAGCTCGTGATAATCCAAGCCCGCGCGTTTGACGCGGGCGTCATCCCATTCAAATCCGAGCGGATGAACCAAGTGAAGACGCGCGCCAGTGTTGGCGCACAGCCGGATTACATTGCCGGTGTTGGGTGGAATTTCAGGCTGATAGAGGACGACGTGGAGCATCTTAGGCTGTACCTGCTTTTTACAGTTCGTGATACGTAGTTCGTGCACATGCCCATGCCTCAACGGTGACCGCCCCGTTTTGTTTTAGTACTTTAGCCGCTTCCGACAGGGTGGCGCCGGTGGTTATCACGTCATCGACGATGACGACTCGTTTGCCACCAAGATCAATATTGCAGGCAAATGCCCCACGCACATTCTTTAAGCGCTCATCTCGCTTTAGGCCGGTTTGCGGAATCGTCTCGCGAACTCGCGTCAGCGCGTCGGCTGAAAAGCCGATGCCCAACAGGCTTGCCACGGTGCGCCCAAGCAAAGCTGATTGATTGAAGCCGCGCTGCGCCAGGCGTTTTGCGGCCAGCGGCGTGGGAAGGATGAGATCGGGGAGGGCCGCTTGCGTCAGCAACCGGTTGTCGCGTACCCGCTTGGCCAACGCATCCGCAAGAAAGTGGGTAAACGCCAATTGCGCCCGAAATTTGTAAGCTTGCAGTAAACGATCCACCGGAAAATCATAGCGAAATGCGGTGATCGTATGATCAAAATGCGGTGAATAAACGAGGCAGGCGCCACATAATTCTTCACTACTTTCACCCACATTCAGCTCAACTGCGCAGCGCGGGCAAACCAATTGTCCGGAGCGGGGCAGGGCGTTTTCGCAATCGCCGCAGACAACGTGAGGCGTGCCGCCGCCGCAGAGTGCGCAATCTTGGGGGCTTAGGCGCGAGACCGCGGATTTCAGCGATTGACGCATGGCGGAAGCGAATAAACTCATGCTGAAAATGCAGTCAATTGTCGTTTTTGGTTTGATTGTAGGTTGACATTGAGCTGCGCTTTCAGGATCATTGCATGTGATTTTGCGATTTTACGATCTGGCGAGTTTAGCGCAAACAACCGCTGATTCAGTCATTTCGAGTTGTTATTTTGCTTTGTTACGTTGCGTTAACGCATCGCTTGTCGCGTATAAATTATTTTGGTTGCCATCGCGTCTTTGAATATTGCTGCTTTAACGCTTGTTCGCATCGCTCGATCATATCGAGTTGTCCTTTATCCGCTGTCATATCGCCGCATCATCAAAATCTAGGTAAACAGTATGCCCGTTATCACCGAACGCAAATCGATCCAGTCCATTTCAGTGCCAGCATCTTGGCATGACGCAACCGATAGTGCTGCCGCATCGCCACTGCTCGCCATCGATGCTATCGAGGCGTTATTTAACTTGCCGTTTGCCGATTTGATCCATCAAGCGCAAACAGTGCATCGCGCCAATCATGATGCAAACAAAGTGCAGCTTTCCACACTACTCTCGATTAAAACCGGCGGCTGCTCTGAAGACTGCGGCTATTGCCCTCAAGCGGCGCGTTACCACACCGAAGTCGAAAGCGAAGAGATGCTCGATTTGGCGACGGTCGTCGCCACCGCTAAGCTCGCCAAAGAAAACGGCGCGTCACGTTTTTGCATGGGCGCCGCCTGGCGTGGCCCGAAGCAACGTGACCTTGATCCGGTGCTCGATATGGTGCGCGAGGTCAAAGCTCTCGGCTTAGAGACCTGCTGCACGCTGGGCATGTTAAAAGACGGCCAAGCCGAGCAGCTCAAAAACGCGGGGCTGGATTATTACAACCACAACCTCGATACCGCGCCGGAGTTTTACGGTGAAGTCATCACCACTCGCGATTATCAGGATCGGCTCGACACGCTGGATCGCGTGCGTGGCGCGGGCGTGAATGTGTGTTCAGGCGGAATTGTTGGCATGGGCGAATCGCAGCGTGAGCGTGCGGGACTGATCGCGCAATTAGCGAACATGAATCCACAACCACAATCCGTGCCCATCAATTATTTGGTGCAGGTCGAGGGTACGCCGCTACACGATAAACTGGGCGGCGAAAAAGCAATTGATTGGACCGATTTTGTGCGCACCATCGCCGTCGCACGCATCACGATGCCGGCAAGTTTCGTCAGGTTGTCGGCTGGGCGGCAAGAGATGAACGAGGCCACGCAAGCGATGTGCTTTTTAGCCGGTGCGAATTCGATTTTCTACGGCGAAAAATTGCTCACCACGGGCAACCCTGATGTGACACGCGATAAAGCGTTGTTTGCGAAGCTCGGCATCACATCGCTGTAACTTCATCTAACGTTATTTCGTTTCACTTAGTTTTACTTAGTTCTAATTCAGCAATGCCTATCTCTGATTTTTCCAACGCGCTGTTTGAGTTAGCGCAGGCCGAACAACTCCGCACGCGGCGTCTGGTCTCCAGCCCGCAAGACGCGTCGATGATTATTGATGGCGAACGGGTGATGTCGTATGCCAGCAATGATTATTTGGGCTTAGCGAATCATCCGCGTGTGGTGGCAGCAGCCATACACGCGCTCAAACGCTACGGCTTGGGCGCGGCGGCATCGCATATGGTAACGGGGCATATGCAGCCGCATCATGATCTGGAATTGCGTTTGGCGGAATTTTTAGGCTTGCCCAAAGCGCTGCTGTTTTCATCGGGCTACGCGGCTAATTTAGGCATTCTTACTGCGCTGGCCGGGCGCGGGGACACCATTTTCGCCGATAAATTAAATCACGCTTGTTTGAATGACGGTGCGGTGTTGTCCCGTGCGGAATTCAAACGCTTTCCGCACAACGATTTAAAAAAACTGGAAGCGTTGCTAGGTAATGCTGCCGATGCAAGGTCGGCCGGTCGTAAAATCATCGCCACTGATGCCGTCTTCAGCATGGATGGCGACATCGCACCGTTAGCCGAAATGTTGGAACTTGCGGAGCGCTATGATGCGATGCTGGTGATCGACGATGCGCACGGATTTGGCGTGTTGGGCTATCGCGGCAAAGGGGTACTAGAGCTGCTCAATTTAAAAAATGAGCGCATCGTTTATATGGCAACCCTCGGCAAAGCGGCAGGCGGCTATGGCGCATTTGTGGCCGCACACGAGGATGTCATCGAGTGGATTATGCAAACCGCGCGTACCTATCTGTTCGCCACCGCCACGCCACCCGCCATTGCAGCAGCCATGTTGGTGAGCTTGGATATTATGGTGGAGGATCACGAGCGTCGTCGTCATTTGCGCACGCTCATCGATTTTTTTTCCGATTCTCTGAAACTGCAATACGCCAAAACACCGTTCTCGCAAACAGCAATTCAGCCAATTATTGTCGGCAGCAACGCGAATGCGATGGCGTTCTCTGAAGCGTTGCGCGAGCGCCATATGCTGGTGCCCGCCATTCGCCCGCCCACGGTGCCTGCTGGCACAGCACGGCTGCGCGTCTCGCTGAACGCGAACCACACTACCGAGGATGTGTTTGATTTGGTGACGGCGATTACCGATATTGAAGTATTGCTGTTGGGGCAGAACGTAGGCCAAGGTGTCGGCCAACGCATTGGCCACAATCCAACATGAGTTTGTTTATTGAAACCGTTGGTCGCGATCGTACACAACCATCAATTGCAATGCTGCACGGATGGGGCTTGAACGGCGCGATTTGGGATGGTGTTCGCGATGCACTTGCGGCGCACTTCACCTTGCAGATTGTTGATCTGCCGGGGCATGGCTTCTCGCGTGATGTGTCGCTCACGACTGTTGACGCGGTAGCGGATTCACTCTCGGCAGCGCTGGTCGGCCCATGCCATGTCATGGGATGGTCAATCGGCGGTCAATTTGCGCTTGCCTTGGCGAGGCGGCATCCCGCATTGGTTCAAAAACTAATACTCGTTGCTACAACACCGAAATTTGTCGCAAGCGATGATTGGCCGGACGGGTCGCACGGTACGAAGGCGGATGTGCTGAATAATTTTTCAGAAAGCCTTAGTAATAATTATGCAGCGACAATTCGTGGTTTTTTAGCGTTGCAAGCGCTGCATCAGCCGGACGCCCGCATTGCGGTTTCGGCGCTGCAACGTGCGATGAGCCTGCGCGGCGAGCCGATAGCGGCATCGTTACAGGCAGGGTTGGAAATATTGCGCCGAAGCGACCTGCGTGGCGATGTCCCGGACATCCTCCACCCAACGCTTGTCATTCAAGGCGACCATGATGCACTCACCCGCGAGGGTGCTGCAAGATGGCTGGCTGAGACTATGCCGAATGCACAATACGCGCTGATTCCGCATGCAGCGCATGCGCCATTTCTGTCGCACCGGAAAATATTTTTGAACCACGTATTAAATCATTTGCAATCACCCACAACATGACCGCACCCAACTTTCCCGCCAAACGAAATGTGCGCCGCTCATTTGGTGCCGCCGCCAGCACTTATGACGACAATGCATTCTTGCAACGTGAAATTGCCGATCGTTTATTTGAGCGTTTGGACTACATCAAGCTCACGCCGGATCGCGCGCTTGACCTCGGCTCGGGTACAGGTTACGCAACACGCAAACTGCGTGAACGCTATGCAAAATCGGATATAGTCTCACTCGATTTGGCACTGCCAATGTTGCAGGTTTCAAGAGGGAAATTGCCCCAAACACCATTACTGGAGCGGCTCTTCAGCTATTTATCGGATCGGCCTTCCACTGATTTTATTTGCGCTGACGCAGAATCACTACCGTTTGCCAGCGAAAGTGTTGACCTCATCTTATCCAGCCTCACCCTGCAATGGTGCGATCTGGAAGTGGTCGCAAGAGAAGTTGCGCGCGTCTTAAAGCCGAACGGACTTTTCATGTTTACAACCTTCGGACCGGACACCTTGAAAGAACTTCGTGCCGCCTTTAGAAGCGTTGACGACAAGCCGCATGTGAATGATTTTGTTGATATGCATGACATCGGCGATACCCTCGCCGCAGTCGGCTTTGCCGATCCGGTCATGGATCAGGAAACGATCACACTCACCTATTCGGATTTAAAGACCATGCTGCGCGAACTAAAAGGAATTGGTGCGCACAATGTCTTGCCCGGACGTGAGACTGGCCTGATGGGTAAAACGAGCTGGTTAAAACTGCAAGCAGCGTATGAACAATATCGTGCTGATCAGCGCCTGCCCGCGACTTATGAAGTTGTCTATGGCCATGCATGGAAACCAGAATTCACGAAACGAAAAACGGTGGATGGCGAACAAGCGATTGGCTTGGCAGAATTTAAACGCATGGTTCAAAAACTATCGAGATTTGAAGAAATAGAGGGATGTAAAGAGGGTCCATGAGAAATTATTTTATAACTGGCACCGATACAGGTGTGGGCAAAACGTTGATCACCTGTGCGCTGCTGATCAAGCTGCAAGCGGCTGGCGTGAATGTCGCCGCAATGAAACCGATTGCTTCCGGCTTAATTGAAGTCAACGGTCAATGGCTCAATGAAGATGTTGCCGCAATCAATGCGGTGACACGTCACCGGTTCCCGTTGCGCGACGTCAACCCATACTGCATGACCGAAGCCGTCGCGCCGCATATTGCCGCTGCGAGTGAAAATATTCGTATTGAAACTTCTGTCATCGCTGATGCATTTATGCGATTGCGCGCTCAGTGCGAATGTGTCTTGGTCGAAGGGGCGGGCGGATTTTTAGTGCCACTCAATGCCGTTGATTCGATGGCATCAATTCCCTTATCGCTCGACCTTGATGTAATTTTAGTGGTGGGCATGCGCCTCGGGTGCTTAAACCATGCGATGCTATCCGCAGAAGCGATTCGTAACCGCGGCTATAACTTGGTCGGTTGGGTTGCGAATTCAGTTTCGGCGCAGACGATGCCACGCTTTGATGAGAATATTGCTTCACTGAAGCAGTTATTGGGAGCGCCGTTGTTGGGGGCGATTCCACATATTGTTTCGCCTGATAATGGCGCATTTGGCGCACTTAGCTTACGCACCAATAGTTTCAGTCTTACCGACTGCAACAACAGTGATTTAAGCGAATCTTCGACAATCGATGGCGCACGCAACGCATCGACGTTTTTGCAAATTGATGAACTACTACGCGAAAGAAAAAAATGACGAAATTATTATCAGCCATTTGTGTCGCCCCCCTTACAGTCAGCGCGCTTTCGGTCTTTGCCAGCGTGGCGTTTGCAGAACCGAAAAAAGTAGCCCCGCCTGTGACTATTTCTAATGTGTGGGCGAAAACGACTGTGCCCGGCGGCGCGGTATCGGCGGCTTATATGCAAATCAACTCCGCGAAGCCGGTGAGGCTCATCAAAGTCGATACAGCTATCGCTGATATCGTCGAGATTCACGACATGAAAATGAACGACGGTGTGATGGAAATGAAAGCGCTCGACGCGGTTGATGTTCCCGCCAATAAGCTCGTTGAACTCAAACCGGGCGGGATGCATGTGATGTTGATTAAAGTGAGACGGCCCATCAACAAGGGCGACAAAATTCCGCTTACCCTGACCTTCGAAGGCGCAGATAAAAAGTCATTTACGATGAATGTTGAAGCTAACGGGCAAGAAAGAAACGGCGCGCATCACTAACGATGTCGCGAATGTTGATTCGCAAAAACGCGCGCCAAAAAAAACGGCTCCGTTAATCGGAGCCGTTTTTTGGTTGCAACATATTCAAATGCAAATCACTTCGAAATCAAACTCACGTTATCCAACACGAACGAGGTTTGTAACGATGCGTCTTCAGTTTCGGTAAAGTAAATCTGTATCGTCTGACCTTTGTAAGCAGACAAATCAAATGTACGTTGTTGATAACCGGTGGCGGCATTTACGTTGCTATAAGTCGCCAAGGTTTTCAACACGGTACCGCTGGTGTTTCTGACTTGCACGGTCAACTTGTCGTAGACGGTAGTGCCGGTCTCGGCGGTATCGATATGCAGGTAGAAGCTTAACGTCGCCGTTGTTGCCGTTGATGGAATTGCTACGGTTTGGCCAAGAGTTTCAGTAATCGCGGAGCCGTTGCCGCCCATCCAAGCGTTTTTTGTGCCCTGGAATGCGGCTTCGCCTGTAAACGTACCAATGTCGCCGGTTGTTCCTGTCCAGCCGGTTGTGCCTAATTCAAAGCCGCCGTTGACCATGAGTTCTTGGGGCACAACGGTTGTAACGGTCAATGTTGCATTGCCGCTTGTCACAGATGCAACTGGGCTTGCGCTATCGGTCACAACTGCTTTGAACACGGCGCCATTGTCAGCGGCAGCTGCGGTGAAGCTATACGATGGCGAATTGCCAGCGCTCACCAAGGACCCGTTTTTGTACCAGTTGTAAACGTATGGTGCTGTACCGCCGGATACACTAACGCTGAACGTGGCGCTGGTATTTACGGCTACAGTGGTGTTGGCTGGCTGCGTACCAAAAGCCAACGGTGTACCCACAACGACGCCGCCACAGCTAGGCAATTTAAATGAAGTGATGCGTGTGCTCCAATTAAACGAGCCATTCGCTTTTAGGTATTGGCCGGTGTACCAGAACGTGCAATCATCGACCGGATCAATCGACATGTGGGTGTAATCACCCCAACGGCTGAGCGCCTTTGTTCCCGACGGAAGCTGCGAGCCATTTCCAGCAACAATCGTGGTTTCGTTGCTCAACGTATTGAGAGCATCGGTAGACAAACGCGTTGCGTAGCGCAATGATGGCTTAACAGCTGAGCTGGAAACGCTGTAACCGGCGGCCATATTGCCCTGTTTGTCCATCGCAACACTGCCCATCCAGCGCGATGTTGAATCCGGCGCATAGCTTGATTGTTGATAAATCGTTGGTGTACCACTTGGGTTACGAATTTCGTACCAGCGAACGGCCGATGCGGTTGTTCCGGCCTGTACTGAATGCGACGCCAACAACGATTCATGGTCGCCAAAATTGCGATAGGCGAAGCGGAACATCATGCGATCGGCCAACGAGTCCAGTTGCTGGGTTGTGCCAGGTTGTGGAATACAAGTGCCACCACCGCAAGCCGCGTTAAACGCTGTGACCGCAATCGCTGTGGGGCCCGTCACTTTGCTGTTAGTCGGCGTTGCCCAATCCACTTTGAATTTCCAAAAGTTCAAATTATTGGTGCCAACGCTAATCAAGTAATTCGGCGAGCCGGCTGGTGGTGGCGTGCTGCCATCGAGATCTGCCGGTAATACACCGCCGTAATTGACACCCAAGTCTACACACTGCTGCGTTGCTGCCCGACCCGCGAGCATGGCAGCGCGGTCATAGGCACATACTTTCGTACCAGTGAATGCGTTGGTGGTCGAGAACATATTGAAAGTGACGTAGTAAGCATCCGGCCACACACCAAGTTTGGGGTAATCGTTGAATCCCGAATACTGGAATGCGTAGCGGTTGTACGCGCCGGTTGCATCAGATGTTTGCGATACGGCCACACATTCAAAAAACGGCCCGCCAGTCGGAACTGCAAACTGGGTCATCACCCAACGGTCAGCGGCCTTGTCATACTGAACGATGGGATCGCCGTCATTCTGGGTTTCGCATTTGCCGCCGAAGCCAGTCCACAAGGTGTTTCCGGCGACCGGTCCATAAACTGCGTTGCCGGTGGTTTTGTCAAATACTGCGAAGCTGGAATTCACCCATTGGACATACTGTGTGCGGCCAATGGCGCCGGTGGTGTCCGGTGGTGCCGATTGCACCGTGTAGGCGCCCTGCGGACCGGTGAAGCCGTTGCCCACGCCATCGAATCCTAAGCCCGGGGTCGCTGCCGCCAACGGGCTACTGGCCGCACCACGTTGTGCAGCAAGATCGCGAATCAAAATTGGCGAACCAACGCCACCAAAAGGACCTGAATCAGTCGCTGGCTCGACAAAGGTATAGCCCGTTTTGGAGGGAGAAATATTTCTTAAACTATTGATTTTGTCGTGGTGAACTGCACTACTCGATACAGCTCCCTGTGCTGATACGAGTGACGGGACTGACAAAAACGGTACAGACGAAAACAAGATTGCTGCAATCCGCAACTTGCGGCTTAGACATACAGTCATGCGACTTCCCCTTTTAACAAAAAATGTAATGGCGCCAGCTTGTGGCCGGCGCCGCACTTTAGTTCAACCAGTCGAAAATTGTTAATCCCTGTGAATTCGATGGCTGCGGGAGTCTACATCAGAGTTTTGAATTTAGTTCACAACTGTATGCATTATTTTAGGCGTAATCATAAGCGCGGGCTGATGGAGTACGCCTATGCTGGCATTCAGGCGCTTTGCAAGTTGTGTTTTTTTACAACAAACGCCGCACAACGGATTGTTGGGATGGCAACTGCCGCCCTTGGCCTTTTTGCGCATCCTAGTAACGAGCCTAACTAGCGCATTCCGCTGTCGCAGGCAATATTCGATTCGGTCATCGCATGGCGTTTAATCGTGACATCAACATTGGGGCATTTCGGGTACATCGCTTCAACATTCACTTTCAACGAATATTTTCCGTGCTTGGCGTTAATAGCGAATTTGCCATCGTCACCGGTTGTCGCCTTGCCGACAACCTTGCCCTTGTGATCCAAAAGTTCAACAACTTTGCCAACAACGGGTTTGGTGCAGTCCTGATCCTTGCGTTGTGGCCCTGGGCAGCCCGGCGACAAACTAACGATGCCCGCGACGCCAGATGGTGTCGCTTTGGTCTCTGCGAAAAGAGTAGTTTGAAATGAGAGCAACGCGGTTAGGAGTAAACCGCCAGTGATGCGCTTTTTTAGCATGATGAAGTGACTTTCGATGTGGTGAGCGAACTATCAGTCCGCGCAATAAAATTAAAAACTGCGAACGCCGATGGTAGCACCATTCGAAAATAGCGCTCTACCGACAAAATGCAAACGCGCAGGCCAGAATGATTAAGCAACGCTTGGCGGGGCATTTCGCTGACCCAACCTGCATACACGCGAATCGAGGGATTTGTTTAAAAAATAACCAACAATCAAACATCGAAACAAAACAGTCAAACATCGAAACAAAACAATCAAACCGCTTGCCTGACTGAATGGACGTTTTCTTCTCGCGCCAACATATGGGGATGTCAATCTCAAACTGAGCGTTTGTTCTTTGCAGAATATCGGCCGCTATATCTATATCAACAGTTAATCCCGCTCTATGTACTTGCTAGTAAGCCGTTTCGATTTTCCGCTTTGGACTGCAACCCTAAAAACGCGCTCACAACGAAAAATGCCCCCCGAATTTCGGGGGGCATTTCACGGCGCTAACGCATTGACTTGGCAGTTCGAATCGTCTGCGCCGCTTCTACAATTACAAATTGCTCAATCAATTACTTCGAAATCAAACTTACGTTATCCAACACAAACGAGGTTTGTAACGATGCATCTTCGGTCTCGGTAAAGTAAATCTGTATCGTCTGACCTTTATAGGCAGACAAATCAAATGTCCGTTGTTGATAACCGGTGGCGGCATTTACGTTGCTATAAGTCGCCAAGGTTTTCAACACGGTACCGCTGGTGTTTCTGACTTGCACGGTCAACTTGTCGTAGACGGTGGTGCCGGTCTCGGCGGTATCGATATGCAGGTAGAAGCTTAACGTCGCCGTTGTTGCTGTTGATGGGATCGTCACGGTTTGCGCGAGGGTCTCCGTCGTTGATGTGGCATTCCCACCCATCCAGGCGTTTTTCGTGCCTTGGAACGCGGCTTCGCCCGTAAACGTACCAATGTCGCCGGTTGTTCCCGTCCAGCCGGTAACGCCCGATTCAAAACCGCCGTTTACAATCAACTCTTGTGAAGCAGCCGTATTGCTGACTGAAAAACTCACCGCAGATGAGCTTGCCGAATTGTTGGCGGCGTCAAATGCTTTGGCAACGAGGCTGTGTGCCCCGTTTGTCAGCGTGGTTGAATCGAGCGTGATGGAATACGGTGCGGTGGTTTTGTTACCTTTCAATACGCCATCAACGTAAAACTCCACTTTCGTTACGCCCACATTGTCATTGGCCGTCGCTGCCAACGTGATGATGCCACTCGTGCCGGTCTCGGTCGCAGAAACCGTTGGTGGCGTAGTGTCACCCGCGACAACATTGCTTAGCGTAAAGTTTACTGTGGCGGAACTAGCCGAATTATTAGCCGCATCAAATGCCTTGGCAACGAGGCTGTGTGCGCCGTTTGTCAGCGTGGTTGAATCCAGCGTAATTGAATAAGGCGAAGTCGTTTTGCTGCCTTTCAATGTGCCATCCACATAGAACTCAACATTGGTTACGCCAACATTATCGCTTGCCGTTGCGGCTAGCGTAATCGTGCCACTGGTGCCGGTCTCAGAAGCCGAGACCGTTGGTGGCGTGGTGTCAGTTGCCACATTCGACTGTGTAACCCAAACCGGTGCCGACCACAAAATCTTGCCGTCGTCTTGCGTCACTTTCGCGTAGTAAAAGTGTTCGCCGATCGTGGGTGTGATTGTCGTTATTGCTGTGGAAGAGAGCGTTGAAACGGTTCCATTGCGCCCTGGTACGCCTTCTAACATTTGCACCGATGCCACCGTGCGGCCTGCCGTGTTCGCAAAATTTGCCACCAATGTCAGCGCGCCGGCATTCGTAAAGCGCTCACCCATGAGATGCCCGTTTGCGGTCAGAATGAGTTGCGAATTTTTATCCATACTCGCAAACACGCGACGTGCTTTCAGTGCGTTTACGAAATTGGTGCGATTCAGGGTTGTGCCATTTGCGAGCAACACGCCAGTACGATTGGTGTATGAAGCACCCCAGTTGGCGCAATGGTTGTCTTGGTCAGTGCTGAAGGCAACGTGATAGCCTGCCTCGAGCGCTTTTTGGCAGGCACCCTCAAAGGTGGAGCGACCGGTTTCGGTCTCGGTCGTGTTGCTCGAAAACGCCGATGTATTCAACACTTCACATAGTGCCATGGCAGCATCGCCGTCGGCGGTGTAGCCCAGATCAACGCCGCCGGCATTGAATTGCCCGGTTGATGCTGGATGATTGAACTGACCCACCAAACCGCGCTGGTTCATCAATGTGTAGAGCCCGGCGTAATCGCCTTTCGCCGTGAGCGTATCAGCTAAAAGTTGGCCGCTGGTATTACTTTCCCAGCCGAGCAATTCATTTGAATTAAAAATATTCAAATGCCCGCCGTTGTTAATCACGCCCCATTCCATGCCGTAAAGCGCCAAGAAACTCGGGTTTGCAGCGTTGAAATTATTCATCGCCGTCAAGCCTGATTGGTACAACGCCTTTACAGTCACCGGATTTGCCGAAGTGTTGGTTCCAGTAGAGCCATCAAACAAATGGTTATGTTCGGAGGTCATCAAAAAATCAAGCCCTTGATTTTTAGCAAACAGATACGCATCGCTGGGGCCAAATGGTGCTGACTGCGGCGCTTGCGCGTCCTTACAGGTGCTGACATCGCCACCGCCATCACTGTGATTGGTTTGGCTATGCAAATTTCCGTAGTAAACGGTATAGGGCAGCGCGTTTAGGGCCGAAGCGGATTGGGCTTTCGCAACCTCAAGACGGCCTTTGCTTCCCTCAATGTTGGCGACTGCAACCTGGGAGGCGGCATTGGTCGGTAGCGCTTCGAAGCTTGGCATGGCGGGCGCAGCAGGGTAGCCAACAATAATCGGCCATGTTTGGTCAACCACTTCCGGGTTGTCCAAATCGCTCAATATATCGTCAACCATTTCGGCGCGCGATGCGAGTGTTGGCTTCTTGGCGATGGCAGCAGCGTCGTTCGCGTTCGCCAATAGTCGGACACGATAATGACCTTCGGCCAACGGTTTGCCATTGACTTGACCCGACCACGGCACGCTGACGTTTACCGCTTCGGCTAACAGTGATTCCGTGCCATGCCAGCGTTTTAAGACTGCACCGGAGGCATCAACGAGCTCGAGTCGCCAGGCGATCAGCTGCGCACGCTCAACAAACGGAAATTCAAAATTCAGTTTAAAACTACGCGCCGCCAGCGGCGCTTTTGCGAGAGCTGCACCATTGGCAGACCAGCGGAACGGCGTGTGTAGCGTTGCTTCAAACTCGCGGTGATCTTGTTCGCTGGCGAGGAGCGACGATGATGCACCAAGTGTTAATACAGCAGCCGAAATCGAAATAAAAATATTTGCAATGGTGCGCCGCGCTGTGAGTCGTTGCGGAAGTTTGATTTGATCCCTGTGCATGAAAAATCCCTTTGGAAAGTGGTAACAATCATCATTGAGTTTTTGTGTGAACAATTTCCCCGCCGTTTTTTGAACTGCAGAAGAACGCAAAGCATACGACTAATTAGTGACAATTTGCGGTCATTTATAATTCCAACCGCGACCGGCCTAGATTAGAGACGCGAGTACTGGCCTGGTTTTCCAAGCATTAGTGTCTCGAAATGCTCGTGAAATGGCGAGTTTTGAAAAATGAAACTATTTCACCTGGGTGCCGCATCTTTGCACAGCACAATCAGCTCAATTGACACCACTTGAAACAAAAAAATGTCGCCCCATCTTTTTTGTGCAAGCGCTCAAGTGAGGCTTGCAGTTGTCGTCGGCGGATGGTTTGCCGACGATTTTTAGTCACCAAGTTGTTCGTTACATATCGTACATATCGCTTATCTTTGAAAGGATATTTTATGCGTCACTTTGATTTTTCCCCTCTCTACCGCTCGGCCATCGGCTTTGACCGCTTCGCGCATTTGTTCGATGCTGCGCAACTCGCCGACGCACAACCAAGCTATCCACCGTACAACATCGAACGCGTCAGCGAAGATCGCTATCGCATCGCCATGGCCGTTGCGGGCTTTGATCGCTCGGAGCTCGACTTGGAATCCGAACGCGATACGCTCAAAATTATCGGACGCAAGGCGAAAGATGAAGCTGCCAAAACGTTCTTGCATCGCGGTATCGCAAGCCGCAGTTTCGAGCACCGCTTTCAGTTGGCCGACCACGTAAAAGTAGTCAGCGCGTCGCTCGACAATGGCTTACTCAATATTGAATTAGTTCGTGAAATTCCTGACACATTGAAGCCGCGAAAAATCTTGATTGATGATGTCACCACTGTCGGTGCAGCAAACGACAAAGTTGGCTTTTTAAATCGGCAAGCCGCTTAATATTGTCGGGGCACCGGTTGCCTTGCCCAACCGTTGTGGCATCCGCTACGGCATTCTCTCCCATTGGAAAGAGTGCCGTAATCATGCGTCATGATGAGATGTTCCAATCCTTCTGACCCAACGCCTCAAAAATTGGCACACAACCCGGCAAGGTGGGCGACACCGTCAGCGCATCTAATGATTGCCATTGAAACGCTTGCCCTTCCATTCCACGCATTTCACCATGCCATTCTTGCACCTGCCAGCAATGTAGACGTACGTTGGCATGGGTGTAGCGCATCATGAACGTAAACCACGGCGTTGCGTGGGTGATGGTGACGTTTAGTTCTTCGATGAGTTCACGTACCAAAGCATCATGGACGGTTTCACCGCCCTCGATTTTGCCGCCAGGGAATTCCCAAAAACCCGCGTAGGGTTTGCCGATCGGGCGCGATGAGAGAAGAAACGTGCGGTCGGGTCTAATAAAAACAGCGACGGCAACGTCAGTAATGTTCATTTGGTCGATGCTTTTGCGCTGCGCTTTTTTTGTGCCCGCGCTGTCCTTGGCAGCGGTGTGACAGCAATATTCCCCGCCCAGTCCCTGGCAAATTGGTAGGCCACACGGCCGCTGCGTGAGCCACGTTCCAGCGCCCAGAGCAGCGCAGCCCGACGTAGCAATTCGAGATCGTCCAATGTGCTCGTCGGGGTGTTTCTTGGCGCGTGCTTGGGTCCGCTTTTTGACGACAATACGGCAACCCAATGGTATGCAATCTCCAAATATTGATCTTGCCCAAACGGATAAAATGAGAGCCACAAGCCGAAGCGCTCAGAAAGTGAAATTTTTTCTTCTGTCGTTTCGCCGGGATGGATTTCGCCATCATCGGTGTGTTTGGCATCTTCGTTTTCACGCATCTTTTCCGGCATGAGGTGACGACGGTTGCTGGTGGCGTACACCAGCATATTGTCACTGGTCGCAGCGATTCCACCGTCAAGCACCGATTTCAACGCCTTGTAGCCGGGATCGTTTGCCTCGAATGACAGATCATCGCTGAAAATAATAAAGCGCTCTTTGCGGGCGGCTAACAAATCCGCGATCTCGGGCAAATCGACCAGGTCGGCTTTATCGACCTCAACCAACCGCAAGCCCTGCTTGGCGTAGCGATGCAACGCCGCTTTTACCAAGGATGATTTGCCGGTTCCGCGTGCGCCTGTGAGTAGCACATTGTTCGCGGTGCGGCCTGCGACGAATTGTCTGGTGTTGGCATCGAGCCGTGATTTTTGTTCGTCAATATCTTTTAGATCATCAAAACGAATGATGTGCGGATGTGCGACAGCTTGTAGAAAACCGCGACCAGAGCCACGATTGCGCCGCCACCGATAGGCAATGGACGACCAATCATTTGCAGCGTGCGCTTCCGGCAAAAAAGCCTCAGCCCGATCAATGAGTTTTTCCGCACGAGCCAGCGTTTTAACGAGCGATGCTTCTAGCTTCCCAAACATGATCGATAAACCTCATTGCGCCTTGAAAATGTTAAAGCGTCGAAAACATTAAAATGGTTAAAAATTAAGAACGGTAATCTGCATTAATTTTTACGTAATCGTACGAAAAATCGCAAGTCCACAACGTACATTTTTCGCGCCCTCGATTCAACTCTACCCGAATTAAAATTTCGGCTGCTTTCATAACGCGCACGCCATCTTCTTCTTTATAGCTCGCCGCGCGGCCACCGTTCTCGGCAACTAATACATCGCCCAGATAGAGCTTGAGTGTGGTGGGATCAAGATCATTCACGCCTGCATAACCGATGGCAGCTAGAATGCGCCCGAGGTTGGGGTCACTGGCAAAAAATGCAGTTTTAACCAGCGGCGAATGACCAATCGCCTTGGCAATTTTCATGCATTCGGCGTGGGTCTTGCCGCCTTCGACTTTGATGGTGATAAATTTAGTTGCGCCCTCGCCATCACGCACGATAGCCTGTGCCAATTCAATCGCCACATCGTTTACGGCCAATTGCAACTGCCCGTATTCTGCCGTGCCTTCACCGTTGATCTGCGCGTGCCCCGCTTTGCCGGTGGCGATCAAGACGAAGGAATCATTGGTGGAGGTGTCGCCATCGATCGTGATGGAATTAAAAGAGGCGTCCGCAGCATGCTTCACCATGGCTTGGAGAACGTCCGGGCCGACGACAGCATCAGTGGCAATGAAGCCCAGCATGGTCGCCATGTTCGGCTGGATCATGCCCGCCCCTTTCGAGATGCCGGTGATCGTTACCGTTTTTCCGCCGATTTGAATTTGTTTTGAGACGGCCTTGGGGACGGTATCGGTGGTCATGATCGCGTGCGCAGCGTCAAACCAGCCATCGGGTTTCAAATTGGCGATGCAATGTGGAATGCCCGCGAGTAAGCGATCCATCGGCAAATGCTCCAAGATTACGCCGGTTGAAAACGGCAACACTTGCTGCGGCTTGATATGCAATGCATCCGCGACCGCTTTGGTGGTGGCTCGTGCATTGGTCATGCCGATGTCGCCGGTACCGGCATTGGCACAGCCGGTATTGATGATGAGTGCGCGTGTTTCCATCGTGTATTCAAGGTAATTGCGGCAGAGCGTGACAGGTGCCGCGCAAAAGCGGTTTTGCGTAAAGACGCCTGCTGCACGGGTGCCGGGGTCGAGCACGACGAGCAGCATGTCTTTGCGATTGGGTTTGCGAATATGAGCCTCTGCGTAGCCCAGTGTGATGCCGGGAACAGGGTGCAACGACGCTGGAGTAGGGAGTTGGTAATTGACGGCCATAATGTTTTCGATCTCGCTTTTTTGGAAACGCTTTTAAAAATGCGCTTATGAAAAAATACGTGGGGAGTGGTTGGTATGAGGAGTTGTTCTCCCAAATCCGCACAAGCTCTTACAGTTTTGTGCGCGTCTGCAGAGCATTACGCAAAATATTACAAAAGTTCATGCAAAATTATGTCATGGAACCTTCCACACGTTAACAAGAGAATGTAACAACATGAAAACAAGTTATCAAAGCGTGCCCGCCTTCGTCACCAAAGACGGGTCAACCATCCGCGAGCTGATGCACCCCAATGTTCATGCCGCCATGGGCTCGCATGCGCAGAGTTTCGCGGAAGCGATCGTCGAGCCCGGTACAACCACGCTGCTGCACATACATCCGATCACCGAGGAGATTTATCACATTACCAGTGGTGTTGGACAGATGATCTTGGGCGAGAACGTTTTTGCCATCGCCTCCGGTGACACCATTGTGATTGTGCCGGGTACGAAGCATTGCGTTACCAACACTGGAACCGTGCCGCTGAAGATTTTATGCGCAAGCTCACCCGCTTATTCGGATGAAGATACTGTTTTGCTGTGAGGGACTTGGGGGCGCAAATTGCGCAACCGCTCAACATCTCAATTCGGCCTTTCGCGACGCAAATCTGCCGCCCGTCACATTGACGGTACGACCGTGTGCGCGTTTGCATATGATTTGTTTGCGGATTTAAGCAATGTTCAATCATATTTTTTAGGAGATCAAATTGAAGGACAAATTGAGGTTCGCACGACCATTTGTGCTGGTCACGGCTTCATGCATTTTTTGCGTCCCAGTATGGGCGCAGAAATTTAATGTCGCGCCGGCGTCGCCAGTGCTGCTGGGCGACGCCGTGGCGATATCGGTAGACGGACTGCTGCCCAATCAAACAATTAAAATTGTGAGCGAAAGAGTGGTCCTTGAGTGGGGGGGCGAAAAACGCGCTCTATATCGGGCCGAGGCAGCATTCAATGCCGATGCCAGCGGCAAAGTTGATTTGGCTACAGCCGAGCCAAAAACAGGAGCCTTAAAAGCTGGAACCTTAGAAGCTGGAACCCTAGAAACTGGAACCTATAAGCGCGCTGATGTAAGCGGGCTATTTTGGTCTATGCGGCCGGTCAAGGAAGAGGTGCCGGCGGATCGGCCGCTGATGGAAGTCCGGTTGCGAGCAATCAACATCACCGACAATACCGTGATCGCCGAGAAAACAATTACCTTCATCAAAGCGCTAGCCGATGTGGTTACCGAAGCGGTCGAACAATTTCCCGGTGCTGTTTTTGCGATCCAAAAAACCGCGGCAGGGCTCAGCCCGCAGCGCGTCGTGAATGCGCCGGCCTCCAACTCCGCGCCCACCCCCACCCCCACGAAGCGCCCCGCCATCATTCTGCTGGGCGGCTCTGAGGGTGGCTCGACGGTGACCCGCGGGGCCGCACAGCTTGCATCGCATGGGTTCGCGGTGTTGGCATTGCCTTATTATTCGCCGCCAAATTGGCCCAGCCAAAAAGCGGAATTGCCGACCTTGCCTGCTGCATTTGCCGATATTCCCATCGAGCGATTAAATGAGGCAAGGGCATGGCTCAAAACCCGTGCAGACGTCGATGCCAATCGTATCGCGATTCACGGCACTTCAAAGGGCGCAGAGTTTGCGTTGCTGGCAGCCGTGCATTTGCCGTGGGTGAGGGCAGTGGTGGCGATAGTGCCCAGCGATGTGGTGTGGGAAGGCTGGGGCGACAAGGTTGAGCCGGGCAAACGGGCATCGTTCGCGTTCAACGGCAAGCCGTTTGCGTTCGTGCCTTATGTGGACTTTGCACAGGAGTTTATGGGCTATCAAACTGGCGAGGATATCCGCATTCGCCGCCCTCAAGACAAAGGGAGGGCTGCTCATCCAGCCGCTGCGGTATTGGCGCGGATCCCGGTTGAGCGCATAAAAGCGCCTGTCCTGCTCGTCGCGGGACAAGACGATCAGGTTTGGAACTCAGCGATGATGGCGCATAACATAGCCGAGCGCCGCGCCGCTGCAAAACTAGACACTGTGTCGCTGATCTATACCGAGGCCGGGCATTATCTAACAGGTACTGGCTTTGACCCCACCACCCAATACGATTTGGGTCTAATGAAGGGCGGCGGCACGCCAATGGGAAACGCGAAAGCGCAGGCGGATGCATGGCCCAAAACCATCGAATTTCTGAAACGTACGCTAGCGACCAAAAACTGATTTGAGCAACGCAAACTTTGACAACAATATTCTAACCCCAGTATCGACGGGCATTTCGGCAGGTTTATGCCCTGAAGTGCCCGCCGTTACTGGACTTCTATTTGAAAATTGTGCGCGATTGCCAGCTCAGCCGGTACAAAAACCAAAAACCAAAAACCAAAAACCAAAAACCAAAAACCAAAAACCAAAAACCAAAAACCAAAAACCTCAACGGGGCAGTCCTATCCTGCGCCCTGGTCGCGCCGCTGTCCCAGAAAGCGTTCTAAGCCAGAACGCGCGTCGGCTAAGGTTTCGTGTTTGCGTTTAATGACGTCGAGCTCCGCTTGCAGCTCGGCAATGCGCTCGGCCAAATCAAGCTCGGCGACTTTGACTTTGTCGACGCTCGATGAGCGTTGCTCCATTTGCGTTTTAAGTTCACCCAACGGTCTCTCCAAGCTGTTGTAAAGGCCACGCATCCAAGTAGCGGATTCGCGCTGGGCGATTTTAAAAATATTGAGTACGCGGTCGGCGACGACATCTTCAAACTGATCGGCGAGCGCGGCACCACGCCTGACCAACAGATTGCTCGATTTGGCAAATTCGGCCGTGGCCTTTTCACGCGCCTTATCCAATTCGATCTGGAAACGGTGTGTGGCGAAGGGGTGCGCATCGAATTGATCAATATCGTCCAAGCCAAATTCTTTGCGCATTTTCCCGCCGATGGTGCTAAACAAGGTACGAATTTCCGTCACTTTTAATTCAATCGCATCGAGCTTTTCTTCGGTGACGGCGAAATACCGATTGCAGTTTTGCGTGACCGTTGTGGCTGTGTTGCTGGCGGCAATTGCTGCCTTGGCGCGCTGGATGTCTTTTGTCGCTGAATCGACATCGACCACAACGGCTAGTTCTTCGGCCAATTTGCTGTGCACGCCCTTGATACCGCGAAGCTCTTTGAAGGTCGATTCTAGCCGTACTTGTTTGGCGTGGGTCTGATCGACAATATTGGACATCATTTTTTTATTTTTTTGGCGTACCACACCAAGATTGCTCAGGCCAGTGAGAGCCATATAGCGCTGTTGATCGAGCTCGCCCTGCGCGGCCTCGATGAGCCCGGAAAGTGTGCGGGTCATTGCTTTCGATTGCGCCTCTTGTCGCGTTTGGGGTAATTGCTCGGCTAGGCTACGGGTGAGTTGATACAAGCGGCTTTTCAGGGTTTTATCAGTATCACTTTCAAATGCACCCGCGAGCCCTAAACGTGCCGATACCGGAATCACCGTCATGGGATCAACGCGTAGCAAATCGGCGGTCTCGCGGACGCGACGATCCATTTCGCGTAGCAGGTCGCGACTGTCGTTGAGTTTGTCAGGGTGTTTGTTCGTTGTCGGCATTGTGGGCGAATCAGGCAGCGTGAGCTCGTCAATTTTATTTAAGATCACGAGCCGAGCCTGATCCAACGTTTCCGCTTCAAGGTCGAATTTATTGTCAATGATGGTGTTGCGCGCACCGAGTTGGTTGCTGCCTGTTTTACCAAGATGCCCGCCAAGATGGTCGCGCCAGAGAACGAGATCGGGTTTTTGCACACCGCAATTGATATCTAGCACGAACAACATCGCGTCGGCATGCAGCAAGCGCTCGCGCGCCGCTTCAGGCTCGGTCGAAAACGCTGCCAAACCGGGCGTATCAATAATGACCAAACCCGCATCGAGTAGGGGATGTGGAAAGTTGATAACGGCATAGCGCCAGCGGGGCACATCGATAAACGCGCTGGTCATTGTTGTCGCATTCACACTGATCGACTCTGCATCAGGCGACTTGTTGTCGATCGCGTTTTTTACGGCGGCATTTTTATCGGCAATACTTTTGCTAATTTCAACTGTTTTGGCGACGACCGCTTTGGTGTTCAGGGTTTGACGGCTTTGCTCTTCCAGCATACCAAGCGCCTCGCCGTGCAAGCCCCACGCGACGGCATCGGCAATCGAAATCCGTTTGGTCTCGGACAGCGCCGCGAGTGCGCGCCCCATGGAATCCTCGTTATCGGCGTCGAATAAAACGGTGCGCCATTGGCTTTCATCATCAAATAATTCGCTGAATTTCAGCGAGCTTTCGCGGGTCTCAATGGGCAGCAGTCGCAAGCCCGTTTTGACGTTGCGATCAAAGCGCAGCTCGGTTACGCAACGGGTCGTGCGCCCCACGCCGGACGGCAGCAGACGGCGACCCAAATCGCCAAAAAATAATGCATTGATGAGTTCCGACTTGCCGCGCGTGTATTCAGCAACAAAACCAATCGAAACCCGTTCGTTGGCAACACGCGCTTGAATGCTGGCAAGTTGCTGCGCGGTATCGGCAGGCAAAAAACCGGCCTCGCTCAGTGCATGGGTAATGCGCGTGATCTGCGTGTCGAGCCCGTACCGCCACGATTGCAGGCTGGCGAGGCGTTCGCTCAATGCGTGCTTGGGGCTCATCGTTGGCGGTGAAGCGCTGACATCATGATGGTTGCTGTTTTCATATCATTATTATCGCTGTTATTGGTCGTCGCGTTAATGGGGTAAGTTAATGCTCCAATCGTGCATGGACCAGTTGACCCGTGATCACTAGCCCTCGAATGCTATCAATGCTGACAATGCGGACAAAAATAAGTACTCCGCGCGCCTTGTACAATTAATCGTATGGGAGTCTGGCAAGTTCGGCAAGCCTTGCCTTCACGCCCATAAACCGCGGCATCCAGCTGAAAATAGCCTTGTTCACCATCCGTCTTTACATAATCGCGCAAGCTTGTGCCGCCGGCGCGGATCGCGTCGGATAAGGTTTCGCGAATGGCGTTTGCCAATTTTTGGTATCGGGTAAGTGACACTTTCCCGGCCGCGCGTATTGGGTGAATCCCCGCGCGGAATAAGGATTCTGAAGCGTAAATGTTCCCCACGCCCACCACCACATGGCCATTCATGATGAATTCTTTAACGCTCACGGTGCGGCCGCGTGAGCTTTTACCGCGTGACAGCTTAAACAGATTCGCTGCGGTAAACGCATCTGACAATGGCTCGGGGCCAAGCGTATCCAGCAAGGGGTGTGATGGGTGCGGTGTCCCTTGCGCCGGGATCCATAGCATTGCACCGAATCGCCGGGGATCGTTAAAGCGGATTAATAAGCGATTGCTGAGCACAATATCGACATGATCGTGTCTGGTGGCGGGCGTTGATGCGGGTAAAACACATAAGGTGCCAGACATGCCGAGGTGGCTTAATACGAAACCATGCGGGCGCTGTTTTCGCAAGGATTCTTTCTTCACGCACTCCCACAACAAATATTTACCCCGGCGAAAAATATCGTTGACGGTGGCGCCTTCCAATTGCGCCGAAAAATCATCCGGAATCGGCCAGCGCAGCCGCTTGTCCCGGACGATCACGCGCGATATGCGCTGCCCGCGAACGTGCGGCAAGAGTCCCATGCGGGTGGTTTCGACTTCGGGCAATTCAGGCATTTAACATGGACGCCAAGCTGAATATGGAACGAATGCGCTAAATTAGGGACAAACAACGGCCTGTCAATGCTACTAAAAGCCTCATTTATGCCGTTGCTGGTGTTGCTGTCGTTACAAATAGGCTACTTGCTGGATAGCTGGATTGTGACATGGTTCACACGGCGCAAGAACTTTCATGTGGCATTGAAGATGCTCAGGTGACGTACCGGTGCCTGAGGGATATGATGTCATCTCTGGGCATTCTCAATGGCTCGATCAATGCTTTTTTAACTTCGTTTTAAGAGCAAGAGCCTACGTTTTATTTTTGTGGACAGTCGTGATGAAATCGAAAACTCTTAGTTTGTTAGTTTGCCTTGCAACGTACGCGGCCGTGTCTGCAATCGCCGCGCCGGAGGCGCAAACAGGCAAAGAGGCCGAAACACCAGTGACGAAAGAAGCAAAAGCGCCCGCCGTAAAGGAGCCGGCAAAATCTGGCACGGGCAAGAATGCGGCCAAGTTCGCCAAGGCCAAAGAACCTGCATCCAATCCTACGTATTTATCGAACCCGGAACAATTCCTCTACGCGTATTTTCTCTCTGAAATCGCGAGCCAACGCGGTCAATCACCGATCGCGTTCCGCGGCATATTTGATCTCGCGCAAAGCACCCGGGATGCCCGTTTGGCGCGTCGTGCTGTTGAAGTTGCTTTCCAAGCGGGGCAGATTGACCAAGCGCGAGAGGCGACGATTTTTTGGCTTGATTTGGAGCCGACGTCGATGGTCGCGCGACAAATTCTGGGGCGGATGGCGGGCGCGAATTTAGACGCCAGCAAGGCTTCGTTTGCATCTTGGCTCGGATTAGGATCGGGGCAACCCCTAGTGCCAGTGGTTGTTACCAAAGCAACGCCGGGATTGCTGATGCAAATCCCGCTGGTTCTGGCACGGCAAACTGAACGAGATGGTGAGAAAGCAAAATACCTTGCCGCTGTGCGTGAGCTGACCAAACCGTTCCCGCAGCTGGCGGAGGCACACTTCGCCGTGGCGCAAACGGCGCTGATTTGTGGCAATCATGCGGAGGCCGTCACCGCTATTGATGAGGCGATCCGCCTCAGGCCAGACTGGTCGCAAGCCGCGATCTTGAAATCGCAAATTTTGCGGGAAACTAAACCAGCGGCTAATTTGGAGGGTGGCGTCGGCAGCAGAAGTTCACTGAATACAGAAAATCGTGCGGAAGGTCGTGCGGAACAAAACGCGTTGAATTATTTGCAGAGTTTTTTGAAAACTCAACCCGGTGCTACCGATGTGCGACTCATCTATGCCCGTTTATTGGTAGCGCAAAAAAGCTATCTGGCAGCGCGCGAGGAATTCCAGAAAATTGATCGCGACAACGTCTTGAAAAAAATAAGCGATCCTGAGACCCCCTATGCCATCGCCTTGGTTTCGCAGCAAATCGAAGACTACCGCGAAGCGGAAATACAATTCCAGCGAACCCTTGAGGCCAAGCCGCGCGACAACAATCCAGTGTACTTCAATCTCGGTATTGTGGCCGAAGCCAAGAAGGATGCCGATGCCGCTATTGCATGGTATCGACGTGTGGGCGAGGGCGAATATTTTGTCAACGCAAAATTAAAGACCGCGAGCCTGTTGGCTAAGCGTGACGGCTTGGAGGCGGGGCGGAAATATTTGCGTGATGCTCGCGCTGCCGATGATGTCGAAGGTGATGGCGGTGCGGTTAATAATGGTGACAATGTAGGTGAGGTCGATGTATCCACATCACGAGTTCAGCTCGTCAGTCGCCAGTCCGCGCGGCTGACACAACGTATTCAGCTGGTTTTGGCGGAATCGCAATTGCTGCGTGATGCGGCAGCCTATCGTGAGGCGTTTCAATTGCTCGATGAAGCGGTGAAGAAAAATCCTGATTCGCTGGAGCTGATCTACGATCGCGGCATGATGGCCGAGAAGCTTAATAAGGTAGATGTGCTTGAAGCCGATATGCGCAGCGTGATTTCGCTGAAACCTGATTACGCGCAAGCCTATAATGCGCTCGGCTACACACTGGCAGAACGCAATGTGCGTCTTGATGAGGCGTATCAACTGATCCAAAAAGCGTTGTCGATTACGCCGGACGATCCGTTTATTCAAGATAGTTTGGGCTGGGTGCAATTCCGCATGGGACGCGTTGATGATGCGTTGGCAACGCTTAGAAAAGTATATAAAGTGCGCCGGGATCCGGAAATCGCCGCACACCTAGGCGAGGTACTTTGGGCGGCTGGACAGCGCGACGAAGCACAAAAATTGTTGCGCGAAGCGAGTCAAGAAAGTCCGGGCCATGAAGCCTTGGCGGCCTTAACAAATTTGATTGTTAAGCAAGCAGTACAAACCACAAAATGAATGGTGGCGGGTTGACGGTAAACCGCTCAAAAGCCAGTATTGGCGAGGCGTTTCAAGGCAAGCGGGTGCTCGGAGATGACGAAATGTCCGGCGTCGCGAAGTGCAAAATCGGACGCACCGTCAAACACGGTATCGTCGTTGGGTTGGCACTTTTTTTGTCAGCCTGTACGACATTGATGCCATCGCCGCCGCTTGCTCCTGTTGTCACCGAGGAAGCGCGGTATTTTGCGATGACCGGGCGGCTCAGTATTCGGCGTCAGGATCGGTTTGATTCAGTCAAAATAGTATGGACAAGAGCGGAGCGGGAGGAACGACTACAGTTTTTTACGCCGTTTGGTTCGCAAGTGGCCGAGATCGTTAGAGAGATTCGTGCGGATAAAAGTGTGCAAGTCACCCTGAATAACGGCAGTCAAATTACCCGTGCGGCGACGATGGACGAACTCACGGAGGCCACACTGGGTGTGGTGCTTGAGGTCGATCAGATCGCACGATGGGTGCAGGGTATTGGCGTAGTGGACAACGTTCCGCAGGATATTCAGCTTCGGGACGGTACGCTATGGCAAGTGACGGCGGAGCGTTTTCAGGATGCGCTGCCGCATCGTTACGCTTCACGCATTGCTGCGGTCAAAGCCGGTGGCGATGTTTCGCTCAAGCTGGTTGTGGATGAGTGGGCAGCCAAATGAAATTCGACTCGACGAGAATTGAGCGGTCGAAAATTGAAACGTTGGCCCCTGCCAAACTAAATCTGTTTTTGCATGTCATTGGTCGGCAAATTGGCGGCGAACATGACGGCTATCACTTGCTCCAATCGATTTTCACACTGCTCAATTTCGGCGACACAATTGACTTGGAAGTCCGGGCTGATGCTGCGATTTCACGGACTTCGACGCTGGCTGGCGTACCATCCGAGAAAGATTTAGTCGTTCGCGCCGCAAAATTATTGCAAGCCCACACGGGTTGTAGTTTGGGCTGCAACATCAGCGTTGAAAAGCGGATCCCGATGGGCGGTGGGCTGGGTGGCGGCAGCTCGGATGCCGCGACCGTTCTGCGAGGTCTAAACCGGCTTTGGAACCTGAATTTGCCGCCCAAAGAATTGCAGCGCCTTGGGTTAAGCCTGGGCGCCGATGTCCCGTTCTTCATTAACGGGCAAAACGCGTTTTCAGAAGGCGTTGGCGAGGTTTTGACCCCAATTGCGGTACCAAATTGGTGGTATTTGGTGCTAACGCCTCCCGAATCGGTGCCGACGCCTGCCATATTTTCATCGCCGGAATTGACAAGAGACTCGATCAGCCTCAAAATAGCGGACTTTTCAGCGGTTGTGGATAAGTTCGCGTTTGCAGAATCACTTCGGCAATGCCGGAACGATTTGCAACCAGTGGTGTTGAAAGCATTTCCAGTCGTGGCAGCGCACCTTACAGCGTTGCAAGCGGTCAGTGCCAAATCTGTTTTTGGTGCGCGTATGACGGGTTCAGGGGCATGTGTATTTGCAGCCTTCGAGTTTGAGCGTGATGCTCATGATGCTTTTCAACATCTCATGCCGGAATACCGAGGATTTGTGGCGCAGGGGATGAACTGTCATCCCAGCACCTAGTTGTTTTTATTGTTTGGTTTGCCCAATTGGTGGCGGCTAAAAGATAAAAAGCAACACAAAGAGTTTGGGGAGTCGCCAAGTGGTAAGGCACCGGATTTTGATTCCGGCATTCGTAGGTTCGATCCCTACCTCCCCAGCCAGTCGTATGTATTTGAATTTTTATGTTCTGCCGATATTTTTGACCCTATTGTTTGAAAATGCTTGCAGACGTAGCCCTTTGTTCCAACCGTGAGGATGAGGCGCTAACATGGCAATTGATAATTTAAGTGTGTTCGCTGGTAACGCGAACCCGAAGCTGGCGCGTGAAGTCGCCAAGCTGTTGGGTTCGCAACTGGGTCGTGCCAAGGTTTCAAAGTTTAGCGACGGCGAAGTAATGGTTGAAATTATGGAAAACGTACGCGGCAAAGACGCGTTTATTCTCCAATCAACTTGTGCGCCGACGAACGATAATTTAATGGAGATTATGGTCATGGCGGATGCGCTCAAGCGCTCCAGCGCTGGCCGTATCACCGCAGCGATTCCGTATTTTGGTTATGCAAGGCAGGACCGCCGCCCACGCTCAGCACGAGTCGCAATTTCGGCAAAAGTCGTGGCAAATATGTTGACGGGCGCAGGTGTTGACCGTGTGCTCACCATGGATTTGCATGCAGACCAGATTCAAGGTTTTTTTGATATTCCCGTTGATAACATTTACGCCACGCCGATTTTGCTGGGCGATTTGTGGAAGCGCGATTATCAGGGTTTGATGGTGGTTTCGCCCGATGTAGGCGGTGTGGTGCGGGCAAGAGCGATTGCGAAGCAGTTAGATGCGGATTTGGCGATTATTGATAAACGTCGTCCGCGCGCTAATGTTTCGATGGTGATGAATATTATTGGTGATGTTGAAGGCCGTGCCTGTCTCATCATGGACGATATTGTCGACACCGCAGGCACCTTGACTGAGGCCGCAAGAGCCTTGAAAGAGCGCGGCGCTAAGCAAGTACTGGCTTACTGTACACACCCCGTATTATCTGGTCCGGCCATTGAGCGGCTAGAAAATTCGGTGATTGATGAATTGGTGGTAACGGATACGATTCCGTTGAAGCCTGAAGCGTTGGCCTGCAAAAAAATTCGCCAAATCGGTACCGCAGAATTGCTCGCGGAAACGATTCGCCGGATTGCCGAGGATGGCTCGGTGAGTTCGCTGTTTTCGGATTAAGTTTTTAGAGATTTCTTGTAAAAATTTTGTATCATGCGGATCAATTACCGATCCGATTAAAGTGGGCAATTGGTCGCAAATTGCTCGTAACCGCCTGAAGTTGATTGTGCAAAAAGTACGGCAACAACGGGCAAATTTGGAGTCATTATGAAAATCGCAATCACAGCAACAACGCGTAATGGACAGGGCACTGGTGCGAGCCGCCGCCTGCGTCACGCGAATAAAGTCCCGGGCATCATTTACGGTGGCGCAGCCAATACGCCTGCCACCGCCATTGAGCTTGATCACAACGATATTTTCCACAAGCTGCGCAATGAGGCGTTCCACGCTTCGATCCTCGACATGACCTTGGATGGCAAAGCCCAACAAGTGTTGTTGCGCGATGTGCAAATGCACGCTTGGAAACAAATTGTGATGCACGTTGATTTCCAGCGCGTATCAGCCGACCAGAAGATTCACATGAAGGTGCCGTTGCACTTTATCAATGCCGATATTTGCCCGGGCGTTAAACTCTCCAGCGGTATCGTTTCGCATGTGTTGAACGAACTCAATATTTCTTGCCTGCCAAAAGACTTGCCAGAATTTATTGAAGTCGATCTGAAAGACTTGGCTGCTGGCCATTCCCTGCATATTTCCACCATGAAGCTGCCGGCAGGCGTCACCGCCGTCGCGCCTTCACGCGGTGGAGATCCTGTTGTCGCGACGATTATCATCCCGCGCGCGGCAGTTGCTGAAGAAGTGGCAACGCCCGCTGTGTCCGCCGCTGATGTACCGGCCGCGAACCAGAAGGCGAAGGAGGAGGAGAAGAAAGACGACAAGGGCGGAAAAGATAAAAAATAATTTCGCTTTGCTGTCGCGTTTTATATTGGGAATGCCCGTTGCCTTTTTGGGCGACGGGCATTTTTTATTAGAACGTGCGAACGCAAACCCCTACTTTCGCGCGGCTTAGTCAGGCAAACATCGGTGGCGGAACCACACAATTTTTATTTGTTTAACCTAAACCCAGTAAACCCGCCAAACAAAAAAACTTCCTTTGAATTCTTCGATCAAACTTATCGTCGGCCTTGGCAACCCAGGCCGTGAATACCTCGAAACCCGCCACAATGCTGGCTTTTGGTTTGTGGATTTGCTCGCGCGATCGCTTGGTGCAGCATTCAACAAGGAGTCAAAATTCCACGGTGAAGTCGCCAAAGCGGGTGGCGTGTATATCGTCAAGCCAACCACCTTCATGAATCGCTCCGGCCAATCTGTCGGTGCGCTCGCCAAGTTTTACCAAATCCAACCTTCCGAAATTTTAGTTGCGCATGATGAAATGGATTTGCCACCCGGCGGCGTAAAAATGAAAACCGGCGGTGCTGCTGGCAGCAACGGCATTAAAGATATCGTCGCGCATTTGGGCACGAAAGATTTTTGGCGGCTGCGGATTGGAATTGGCCATCCGCGTGAATTAGCAGGAAAATTAGGCGGCAGCATGGATCGCCCAGAAGTCGTCGATTATGTTTTGCATCGCCCCAATGTTGCCGACCAACGCGCCATTGACGATGCGATGAATCGCTCACTTGATTGCTGGCCATTGATTGCCAAGGGTGATATGGAAACGGCGATGTTGAAATTACACACGAAGGTCATGCCAGTCGTCAAAGTACCTCCAACCAAACCAACGCCCCCATAATCTTCATCGCCGTGTTTTAAATCAAAAGACAAAACAACAGTAACGTTTCAATTTAAGAACCTAGGAATAGCAATCATGAAATGCGGCATCGTCGGCCTTCCCAATGTAGGTAAATCCACACTCTTCAATGCGCTCACCAAAGCCGGTATCGCAGCGGAGAATTATCCGTTCTGCACGATTGAACCCAACATCGGCATTGTTGAAGTGCCCGATCCACGCATGGCGCAATTGTCGGCGATTGTGAATCCGCAAAAAATCCAGCCCGCCATTGTTGAATTTGTTGATATTGCGGGCCTTGTTGCGGGCGCTTCCAAGGGCGAAGGCTTGGGCAACCAGTTCCTGGCAACCATTCGCGAAACTGATGCCATCTCGCATGTCGTACGCTGTTTTGACGACCCAAATGTGATCCACGTCGCGGGTAAAGTCGATCCGCTATCCGACATTGCCGTCATCGATACCGAATTAGCCTTGGCCGACATGGGCACGGGCGAAAAAGCGCTGCACCGTTTCAATAAAGTAGCGCGCGCCGGTGACAAAGAGGCGATCAAAATGGTTGCGATTTTAGAGCCCATCATGAAGCACCTCGATCAGGGCAATCCAGTACGCAGCATGGGTCTGGATAAAGACCAAATGGCGCTAATTAAGCCGCTCTGCTTCATCACCGCCAAGCCGGTTTTGTATGTGGCGAACGTCATCGAAGGTGGGTTCGAGAATAATCCCCTGCTCGATTTAGTCATGGCGCACGCCCAAAAAGAAGGCGCACCCGTTACCGCCATCTGCGCCAAAATCGAAGCCGAAATCGCTGATTTGGATGATGCCGATAAAGATGTTTTCCTAGCCGATATCGGCATGAAAGAGCCTGGCCTGAACCGTCTCATTCGCTCCGCCTACACGTTGCTCGGTTTGGAAACCTACTTCACCGCAGGCGTCAAAGAAGTCCGCGCTTGGACTGTCCACAAAGGCTCCACTGCGCCGCAAGCTGCTGGCGTCATCCACACTGATTTTGAGCGCGGCTTCATTCGCGCCGAAGTGATCGCATTCAACGATTACGTCACGCTGGGCGGCGAAGCAAAATCAAAAGAAGCGGGAAAAATGCGGTTAGAAGGCAAGGAATACATCGTCAAGGATGGCGATGTGATGCATTTTAGGTTCAATGTGTAACGCATTCGGCTGACACAATTTATAGCCTCTACAAAGTATTGTTCGAATCTACTGCGCAGATCGATTTTTCAGCAAAAATATAAATCCCGCCAAGATTAAATCGCCCAGAAAATTCCGTTGAGCACAGTTGGCAGATCGCGCTGTTTGCGTCGCCGCTTCATGAATACGTTCATGCGAATATCGATATGAATCGTTTCGTTGCCCTGTAGAGGCGATGCCTGAAAGTCCGCGCCAATAGCCGAGTTTCAAGGGGTGTCCATACTACGCAGGCATCTCATTCAATGCACGCAGTGTCTCCCGACTCGCCCGCACGGGAGCGGGCATGGCGAGCAATTTATCAATCGGGCTCTTCACGCCGCCTGCGATTTTGGCCATATGCGTGTAAATCATTGTTGCTGAACGTTCCTCGTTAACATCCACATGCCCCAATAGTGTTTCTACGGTGCGAATATCCGCGCCGCTTTGTAAAAGATGTGTGGCGAACGAATGGCCTAGCGTATGCGGGGAGGCGGGCTTCATCACGCCCACTTGCTTCATCGCGCGCTTCAAGCCGCGCCGCAATGTGTCGTTATAAAAATGATGGCGCCGCGTGATGCCGGTGCGGGGATCGCGCGAGCGCGTCGCCTGCGGAAACACCCAATGCCACGTGAAAGATTCGTCGGCTCGCGGATATTTTTTTGCTAGCGCGAAGGGTAGTTCCACACCCGCGATGTTGTCCTCGCGATCTAACGACCACAGCGCGCACGACAGCTCAATTTGTATTGCCAATGCTTTGCGCAATGATTCTGGCAGCATCACCATGCGATCTTTGCCACCGTTTTTGCCACCCCAGCTTCGCGCACCATGATCACACCACGATCAAATTCAACATCCTTCACGCGCAAGCGCATCGCCTCCTGGATGCGTAGGCCCGTGCCGTAGAGGAGCTGTGCGAGCAGCAGAAACTCGCCATCCATATGCTGGAGTATTCGCCCCACTTCGTCGGGAGAAAGCGTGACAGGCAGGCGCTT
>JANYBL010000033.1 GCA_025360815.1 Burkholderiales bacterium | reverse complement strand
GAACAACACACTCAGGCCCCAGCAGACCTACAGGAAGATAAGGTCGATTCTCCGAACTGACACGGGGGATGATCAGCGTGCTTGCCTTTCCGGTCATTTGTTCTCGGAAACGGAATGGTGTCGAGACCAGCTTTTTGGCTGTTACATCGTTCGTCGCCGCACTTCTGGATAGACCGACAGCGCGCAGGCGCTCGGCCACCGACGGAATTTTCGCCGCCAGTTCGACGTCACTTTCTTGAATCCAAAGGCAGGCACGAGGTGCGGCATCAATGAATTCTTTGGAGCCATAAAACGGCCTGATATACCGCGCAACTTCCGGCGACTGACGAATCATGTTCCGCGCTTCATCTGTTGTGAAAATCAACGCGGCACCGTAGTACGGATGGTTGCCAAATTGCATTGCAGATAAGTCTTGCATCGGCTTTGCACTGGGCTGAACTTCAATATTCGGCGCGGCAACCAAATACGCATTGATGTTCGGAACTTCTTTCAACTCTACAGCAGTCGCATCGCCATCTGCCTGAGAATAAAGGCGCTTCGCTGTGTTGCTATCTCCAGAAATTCCGACAATCACAACCGTCACACCAGCATTGTGGCTCGCAAGGTTTGCCCACTTGAAAGAGGTATGGGCAAAGACTATTCGGTTCTTTGTCTGGAAAATTAGCGGCCAGAGAATCGGAACTTGCTGTCCTTGACAAATGGAATTTGTAGATACAAACGCAGCAGTGGTTTTGGTCTTGGTGCCGTAATCGGCAGCTTTCATAAACCAGCCTGCCACATAGTCCAGCGACTTCCAGTTTTTGGCTCGACCGTCAAAGATCGCGCCAAGGTCGGCTTTCTGCTCGTCCGATTGCCACTTGCTCCCCAAGTACGGCGGATTGCCACAGATGTAGGTCTCCCCACCTTCGTTCGCGAAATCGATCTCTGTTTGATTAAGGGGCGTGCCAAACAGGTCGTCTGCCACCACCTTCACTCCCAAGCCCGTGGGTGGGCAGATGCTCAACCAATCCAGCCGCAGCGCATTGCCGCAAACGATCCAGTTCTGCGCATCCAGCGGTAAAAACTCCGCCAGTGCATCCTTCTGCCCGCGATACAGCACGTCACACTGGAACTCGGCAATGATAAGTGCCAAGCGTGCAATCTCTGCCGGAAAATCGCGCAGCTCAATACCCCGGAAGTTGGTTAGCGGAATCTCGCTACCCAAATGGAGTTCTTCTCTGCGCCGGTTGATTTCCACCTCGATCTCGCGCATCTGTTTGTAGGCGATCACCAGGAAGTTGCCGGAACCGCAGGCCGGATCGAACACGCGGATGCGCGCCATGCGTTTGCGCAGATTCAACAGCTTGCGTTCGTTATCACCGGCTTCGGTCAACTGCGCGCGCAACTCATCCAGGAACAAGGGGTTCAACACCTTCAGGATATTGGGCACGCTGGTGTAGTGCATGCCCAAGGCACCGCGCTCTTCGTCGTCGGCTAAGGCCTGGATCATGCTACCAAAGATGTCCGGGTTGATCTCTCTCCATTTCAGTCCGCCCGCGTGCAGCAGGTAGGTGCGCGCCATGCGCGTGAAGCGCGGTACGTCAGTACTGCCAGAGAACAGGCCGCCATTCACATAGGGGAAGCCATTGGCCCAGCTTGGCAAACGGGGCTGGGCATTGGCACGCTCGGCAATCTTGATATTCATGGCGCGGAAGATAGCTTCCAACACCTCATGGGTATTGGAGCCGTCGCGTTCGCTCATCTGCTCTACGGAATGGATGAACAGGCCGGTGCCGTTGAAGATATCGGTTCCATCGGCAAAAAAACAGAAAATCAAGCGCGCCATGAAATGGTTCATGTCGTGGCGGCGCTCGTTCGTGGCGCATGCCGGGTTTACGCGCAACAGTTCGATGTACAGCTTGTTCATGCGCCCGGTGGCGCGCACGTCGATGGGGTTGTCCTTGATCTCCCTGATGGTGGAGATACCGGCCAGCGGCAGGAAGAAGCCGAAGTGGTTGGGGAAGTCCGGATAGTCGCAAGTCTTGGTTTCGCCGCCAGTCAGGTCTTCGGCCTCAAGCGTCTGCCCGTCAGTGGCGAGGATGAACTTGGCCTTGGCTTTTGTAGTGGCCGGGCTGGTGCGCAATGCCTTGAGGGTTTCGCCTACGGTGCCTACTTCGCACACGGCGATATGAATTTTGTTGCGCTGGAGTACGCCGCCAGCCACATCCGAGCCGTTGTTGTTGCCTGCACGCAGGCGACTGAGGGCCGTGTCCTTATTGCCGAAAGCGGCCAGGAACGCGAATGGGAACTCTGCCGCGTCGAAGGGCTGCAAAGCTAGTTCCGATATGGCTGCTTCGATTTCTACTGCATTCATGGGGTGTCTTGCCTACGTGGCATCATTGCTCTCATAGCGTCACACATATTTATTCTTCTTCGTTGCACTTCTACCCCGCAGCAGGTTGAATGATGACCGGCGGCCTTATTCTGTCGCGAATCTCTTGGTACACCGGAATACCTGATCCGATTCCCACCTCAAGAGAAACACAAACTGCAAACCGAATTTTTCCCGTAAGGTCACCGGCGTCAGCCGCACAATTAACTTTGCACTCGAACCGGTTGCCATCGACAAATGCAACTGCATCCTCACCCTCAAGAATTTCGTGCTGTACTGAGCCACGAAGTGCCGCCTTGTCATGCACACTGTTCGTTCGCTTGATTCGAAGTTGGTCCTGCGGCGGCGTTATCCAGAGTTTGGCGCGGCGATAGCCCTGATGTGTACAGTTGATTGGTGACATCCATGCCAATGTCACCGTCAAACGACGCCACGCAATCTTCCCGGCCAATGTCGGTGGCAGCGGTGCAGAAAACACAAAGGCCTGATCCGCACCCAACTCTCCTACACCAAGCAACGTTGCGCGTTCGGCCGCACAGCTAATCGCCCGCTCGACATCAACGGGACCGTACCCTAGCCATCGCGTCACCAAGTCCTTCTGGGCCGCATGCCTCGCGACGCCATGGATGGACTCGAACTCGGGATGTTCCGCCAGCAGCCGTTCCGGCCAGTCGCCCCATCGCGCGCCATGAACCAACAATGCTTTGAGCAGCACCGCGTCGTATAGGCTTCCCGGCGCGTCCTCCGCCTCGGCACGTAGCGATTCAAGCATGTCATAGGCTTGCACGGCAGCTCGACTGGCAAGCGCAGCGGCGTTGCTGGTGCCCCGCGTGTACGCGGTTGCGGCCAGTGTTTCACCTTGTAGCGGAGGTACCGCAACGCGATGGCCTGGTGCCACTCCTGCCGTTACGGCATCCAGCACACTTGCGGCGGGATTGGCCTGCATCCTTGCGCGATAAAGCACACGCCCTCCCGGCATCAGGATGTCCGGTTTGATGGCTCGACGGAAACCATGCCCAACCCGCGACAGCGGGCTGAGCCCACCGGCCTGGAAGAGGTCGTAGCGGCCTGGCACCACGGGCGGATTTGCCTGGTCGGCGTGCAAGGCACCGACAGTCAGCACATTCAGTGCCTCCGCAGGCGCCAGCAGACGCCGCTCTGCATGCTCGGTGGTCATCGCAGTGAATGCCAATGCTGATCGCTGGTCGGCTGTCAGTCCTGCCAAAGTATGACTCGGCGTATCCAGACTCAGTGGCCGCATGTCGTTACCCGCACTAACAATGAACAGCACGGAATACCGGAACGAAAGCCAGTCCAGCAGGCGCGCCCACGGTGACATCTGGCGTTCAAACAAGCGAGCTTCGTCGCCGATCGACAAGTTGATGACACGCACCGACGGAGCTACTGCAGGCTCCTGACCTTCTCCCACGCAAATGCGTTTGACTGCTCGGTGAATCAAGTCGATCAGCAATACATCGTCCGGCGTGTGTTCGCGCCGGCGCGCGTTGAAGTTGTCATTGGAGTCAGGGCGCAGGACGGGGCGCACATAGAGGCGACGTTGCAGGGGTTCGGCGGCACCGTCCAATTCGCCGTGCAAAATCAGAGAGGCCATGGCAGTGCCGTGAACCCGATCCTTGGCCGCGTAGTTTCCTTCCCAGCCATCTGGGTCATCCACCAGCAGCCGCCCTTGTAGCTGCGCATGATTCTGCAAAGGCAACCCGTCGAGCAGTGCTACGACCGGCGGCAGTTCTGAGACTCCAGCCGCCACAGCTTGCGGAAATACATCTGCCTCGTTCACTCCATCTGTGATTGATTGCGCTTTGGGCCGGAAGAACATGATTCGGTCGGACAATACCAACTCAGGCGTCTCGCCAGCCATGACACTGGTAACGGCTTGCGCAGGCAACTCCACAAGAAACCCGTGGTAGGCGATCTCGCCAATCAGCGCACGACGCAGAATCCGCCCGCCAAGACTTTGGACCAGAGTCTCGATTTCCGCACGGGCCGCGTCATTTTTCTGCTGTGAGACGAAGCACCACGCCTCGATCTCAAACCGGATAACCTGCAAGCCATCGTCGATACAGTTCTGCCAATACTGGCGAACATCTTGATCAATACGGTCCGCTACGCTCCAATGGCGAATATTGCGCAACTGTCCAAACATGTTGCGAAACTTATTCAGTCCTCGATCGAACTGCGCGGCAGGGTCATTCTGGTAACGGGTCCAAAGCGACAGCAACTGCGTGAGCGCCGCCTGATTGCTCGCCAGCAAGAACAGGCGCCCCGAAAAAGCCTTGTCTTCCTTGCCTTGGATGAAAAAATCGTTGTCCGGCGTAATTTGGTCCTCAGCCCATTCAACGAGCCATTCCAATCCGGGTATCTTCGCAACGGCCTTGGCGAAGTCCTCCACCGTGCCCGCAACTTCCAGAACCAGGATCAGTTCTGGGTTCTCCATCGGCGCCGTCTGCTGCAGCTTTAGGCGTTGTGCATCGAAAGCCTGTTGCAGCACGGTGAGCTGTGGAGCGATGCGAGAACGCTGGCGTGTAATATCAGGAATATGCACCTTGCCTCCTCCGCCTGGGAGGAGGTTTCGATCAGCGGGTGTCGGTTCGGGAAAAAATAGAAGTGGGAAATTTCCTGTTGCCATCCGTTGACCATCCCTTGTTATTGTTTGTTATTGGTTGATGGTAAATCGCGCTTGCCATTGCTTGAGTCGTGCCGTCACGATGCGCTTCAGATTCGAATCAGGAAGAGCCAAAACGTAGCGACGTTGGATGTCCTCACAAAACTGCTCCAAGTCTGAAAAACTGGAAGCTTGAATCTTTGCAGCCAAGGTTTTCGGGGAGAAGCCGAGCGGGGCATCCAGGCGAGCCTGAAAGCGCGTGAACCATTCTTCTTTCTGCGCGAGAGTCGGCGCAGGCAACGAGAGCCGCAATTGAAACCGCCGCCAAACAGCGCGGTCAAGCAATTCAGCATGATTGGTGGCGGTCACGACCACGACATGACTAGGCAAAGCGTCGATTTGAAGCAGAAGCGAACTGACAACACGCTTGATTTCCCCGGTTTCGTGGATATCGCCGCGTTCCTTGCCAAGCGTGTCGAACTCGTCGAAAAATAACACGCATTGATGCGTCCGAACAAAATCAAACAAACGCTTCAATCGCCCACTGGTTTCTCCCAAGAAACTGCCAATGACCGCTTCATAACGCACGACAAAGAGTGGCACCAGTAACTGCGCAGCGATCGCTTCGGCGAGTGAAGTCTTGCCATTGCCAGGAGGACCAGAAAGCAGCACACGATTCCTTGGCTCCAAACCATAAGAACGCAGGATGTCCTTGCGATGCTGCTCTTCCACCAGTTCGCGGCATGCCTCAAGTGTCGAGCTTTCCAGAAACAATGCTTCGAGGGCACGGCGTGGCTCCACTTCATACAGTAAGCCGCCATGACCTCCGTCAAATGAACGTACAACCTCCGGTGTGCGTGGGCGCCCGTTTGCGGCCCGCAGATTTTCTTCAAGCTTGTCAGCAAGCTGGTGATGATGCTTGGCACGCTCTTCCGCCGCCATCGCTTCCACCGTCGTGCGCAACAGTTGCTGATCGCCCTGACTCCCCGCTTTGACGAGACTAACTATGAGGTCCGCTCGTGACATATGTCCACCTCTCGCAACAATAAATTCATGTATCCCCGTACTTTCTCAGGCCGCAACCCGAATTGAACAATGACCAGCTTTCCGACCAGGCTTCACGACGATCTCGACTTGCTGATTCAACGCAAGGAGAGCCTGCATCAGGCGCTCCAATGAAATCCCGCGAAGCTTGTAGTTTCTGATCGCTGAAACTTTTGGCTGAGGCATCCCTAGCAACTGCGCCGCAGCACTTTGACTCAGTCCACTCTCATCAAGCAAAGCATTAAGCCTGGATGCCAGCGTTGCTTTGACTGATCCATCGTGATTTGTATTAGAGAACTCATTGAGCAATTGACCACCGTCCACACCTTCCAAAGATGACAAGTACACCCGGTTTCGGGGCGCATTCGAGGTGCTTTTAGGACCATCTTCCTTTACTTGGCGGCGAATCGGCATGTCTGCATTCACTCCATGAATCAAATGACAAATCATACCCATATGGATATATGAGTTGCAAGGTAAATTGTCATTCCCGAGCCAGTCAATCCCATGTTTGCAACTCTGATGACCGGCAAACTGAACAGGCGACCCCATAGGTCCAAGGCTTGACCTTGGATTGTTGGGATGAACGGGGCGATGCGTCAGGCCGGTTTCCGCAGCGATGGCTTTAGCTGCACCATCTATCTCGCGTCCGCGCAAGGTCGCCAACAGATTACGCGCCAGGATCAGGCGTTGTCCGCGTCGCTCGGCTAGTCGTCGAACGCGATCCGGCTTGCTTGAGCCGGGTCTTGATGGCGACGCGCCGCGATCCTAGCTGCGCAGTACGTCTGGTAAAACTGGCAGCCACATGGCCCCGCCCAAGGCGTGCGCCAAGCCGCACGCCCGACTTGCCGCCGGTCTTACTGACCTCCTTCAAAACCTGAGAAACGAACTTCGGCTGACGGTTCTTGGGTGCGCCGGGACGCAGGCGGAAACGATCATTGTCGCAGCTGCTCATGGCATCGACTCCGGCGTAGCGCTGCCAAGCCCGGCGCGCGAAGCACGCTGATAGACCAATGCGGGCGCGGCCTGCGCGCCACACACGGCACGGCAGCGCAAAAAGCGCGTGCCGCGCCAACCCACGTGCAGACAAGCCTTTCGACGCGCCAACGTGCCGCGTCCTTTTATCTTGCCCTCCGTCTTTTCCGATCGCTGGCGCGACCGGCTCCGACGGGCGGGCGGCGATGGTCTGCACCAGTGAGGCAGCGCAACCGCAGGCCGCGGTGCAAACGCTGTGCAGCGAGACTGCACGCGGAACAGCAGATAGCGCTGCGCGTTCATGGCCTGTTCCACGTTCGCCACGTCCATAAAGGCTGCGCGCTGCCGATCACGGCGGAGACAGCATTCCAGCAGGTTCCGGTGCTTTCCGCTGCGCCTCTGTGATCGTCTTGCGCCGGTTCGCCACCAGCTCGGTTGCGGCCCGCACCGGCGCATCCTCGGTTTGGATGTAGCGCATGAACATCGCCACCGTCTTGTGCGAGGTCAGCACCATGCCGACCTTGACCGGGATGCCCGAATTGGCAATGTCGGTAGCCGAACGGTGCCGGATGCCGTGCGTGCCGATGCGCTGCACGCCGGCAGCTTTCAGGATGCGGCTCCAGCCGTTGTAGTGCTCCCCGTTCGTCATGTGCTTGAGCGGATCGTGCAGCGACGGCAGCACATAGCGCGCACCTTAGTGTCGGGGCGCCGTCGAAAGCAGGCGGTGCGCTTCCTCGCTCATCGGCTTGGACATGCCGCCGGTTTTGCTGTCGGGCCAGGTCACGCGCCGGTTCTCCAGATCGACCCAGGTCCACTCCAGCAACAGGATTTCGGAGCGGCGTGCCGCGAACTCGAACTGCAGGCGGATGGCCAGCGTGACGCTGGGTGGTTCGCTGCCTTCGGCCTCTACCTTGTCCAGATACCGGAACAACCTGCCCATTTCCTCGTCGGTGATGAGGCGGGTGGTCTTGCCTTGAGGATATTGGGGGATGTGCCGGCACGGGTTCGTGCCATCGGTCCGCAAGCCCCATATTTCGGCCATGTTGAACATCTTTCGCATGACGGCGAGCGTGTGGTTGGCCTCCATCGGCGTCGGCTCCAGCTTCTTCATCATCATCATCGCCACGTCCGGGCGCTTGACGTCCTGGACCTTCATGCGGCCCAGAATGGGGATGATGTTGCGGTCGATGTTGCCCTGGTAGCCTTTTTGCGTGCTCGGCTTGTTGCGGACCCTGGAATAATCCGACATGAAGCGTCCGCACAGTTCCTTGACGGTCGGCGCCTTGCGCGCCTCAGACTTGTCGCCGCCGGGGTTGCCGCCCCGGCGAACCTCGGCCAGCCAATTCTGCGCCAGCGCGCGGGCCTGCTCGACGGTCAGCTCTCCGTACCGGCCGAGGGCGGGCTTGCGCCGCTCCCCGGCATTGGTCCGGTACTGGAGCATGAACACCTTGCGGCCTGCGGGTGTAACCTTGCACAGGAAACTGGGCACCAGCGTATCGCGCAGTTCGACGGGCTGCGCCTGGGGTTCTGCCGTATCTATGGCGGACTTGGTGAGTTTGATTCTGGCCATGCTGACGCCTGAAGGAGGACACAATTTCCAGGTGCTGCGTGGGAGTCACGCGATTGGAAACCGGATCGGATTGTGGAAAGCACAGGGGTAGGGTGAATCCACTTGATCCCCAGGAAAACCTGCTGTGGCGGGCCTCAGCGCAGATCAGCCAAATTCGGTGCTGATCACAGCATGAAATAAAAAATAATGCCGATAGGGATTTGTTGAATCATCCAAGTTCGCTCGAACCATTGATACCATCGATCATTTTTGATCGCTGGCTCAATAATGAAAGTCGGCGGATGGTCAAAATGGAAACAACTATTTAGTTGCCAGAATGCGTCGACCAACAGCGAACGCCTGTGCGCGAAAAAATCATGACATTTTGCTTCTCGCTGCGCCCAGTCGCGAACATCGTGAATTTTCAAAATCCCAAATGGTCCGGCCATCCCCACCAGAACACCGAGGTAAACCAATATTCTTTCAAGCCATTTGGGGCACTCAAATGACTTGTGGATGAGTGCTCGGTGCATGCCAACGGAATGACCAAACAGAAGCGTGAAATAAGTAAAACCTAAAAATAAAATTACGGCACCAACGCTCGTTTGAAACGGCACAAATACGATCGCACATAGAAGCATGCCCATGTTCCAGATTGATTTAGCGGGCGACCAGCCGACCCGCCCTAAACAAGGGTTTGCATCTGCGGCACTGATGCGAAAAACAATTGGGCGCATTGTCAGGCCGTTCTTGCTGTTGATTGAAATCGATTGCGCATAGATCAATATGGCGAGTGGATAAAACAGTAAAAAGTCTTGCGCCTCGAGCACATAGAGATTTTTTGCAGGAAAATTGCGCTAATACACCAACGCTAATATGGCAACGTCGCGCCCGGCTTCGCTTTCAGCAACTCGCGACGAAAATCTTCCTTGATGCGGTTTAGCGCAGCTTCGGTTTCAGCTTCAAAGCGCAGCACAATCACCGGCGTGGTGTTGGATGCGCGGGCCAAACCGAAACCGTCGGCATACTCAACACGCAACCCATCAATGGTGATCACCTCAGTCGCATCGGTAAACTTCGCGGTTTTTTCCATGCCCGCGATCAGGCGATGCGGCTCGCCTTCGGCCAACTTCCAATTGAGTTCTGGTGTGGAAACGGCGTCTGGCAAGGCCTTCAGCGGCGCGTTGGCATCGGCAGATTTGCTGACGATCTCTAGCAGCCGTGCGCCGCAATAGAGCGCATCATCAAAGCCATACCAACGTTCTTTGAAAAAAATATGGCCGCTCATCTCACCTGCCAGCGGCGCGCCGGTTTTTTTCATCTGCAATTTGATGAGCGCGTGGCCGGTTTTATAAAGTGAGGGCACGCCGCCGTGGTCACGAATCCATTTGAATAAATTGCGTGATGATTTCACATCAAAAATAATCTCGCCGCCGGGAACACGCGAGAGCACATCGGCTGCGAATAACATCAGCTGGCGATCCGGGAAAATAATTTCACCGTCTTTGGTGACAACACCCAAACGATCACCATCACCGTCAAACGCGATACCAAGCTCGGCATCGGTGTCTTTCAGCGCTTTAATCACATCCTGCAAATTTTCGGGACGCGACGGATCGGGATGATGATTCGGAAAGTTGCCATCCACATCGCAATACAGCGGCACAATTTCGCAGCCGAGCGCTTTAAATAATCGCTCGGCAATAATCCCCGGCGAGCCATTGCCGCAGTCCATCACGATTTTCATTGGGCGTGATAATTTTGCATCGCCAACAATGCGTGCAACATAGGCATCCGCAATATCGCGGGTTTCATAGGTGCCAGGTGTGGCTGAGATCGAAAAATCATCCGCTTCAATACGTTGCTTCAAGACTTGAATCGCATCCAGCGCCAAGGTTTCGCCGTCTAGCACCATCTTGATGCCGTTGTAGTCCGGCGGGTTATGCGAGCCGGTAACCATGATGGCTGAACCGACATTGAAATGATGCGCAGCGAAATAGACCATCGGCGTAGCCGCCACGCCGATATCAATCACGTTCATGCCGGTCGCTTGCAGTCCGCGGGCCAGAGCGGCGGAGAGTTCGGGACCGGACAGGCGGCCGTCGCGGCCGATCGCCACATGGGTGCCGCCGCGTAACTTGGCCTCACTGCCAAGGGCGCGGCCAATCAGTTCAACGCCTTCCGGCGTAAGCGATTTGCCGACGATGCCGCGGATGTCATAGGCTTTAAAAATTTCCGGTGCGATGGTGGTCATGATCGTAAATTTACTTTCAAAGTTGATGATCGAAAAAATGGAAAACGCGTTGTGGCATCCACAGGCCGTGGCCTGAAAAAGGAATATTCGATGGCGAGGAAAAGAACCCCACATGGCCGCCGTCAGCAGGGAAATCCAGCGTAACGGTTGAAGAAACTTCAGTTTGCGTGGGTAGCGCCCAGCCGGGTAGAAAAGGATCGTTGCGGGCATTGAGCACAAGCGCTGGTACACGAACATCGATCAAGCCCGGCTTGGCCGAGGCACGAAGCCAATAATCGTCGGTATCGCGATAGCCGTGCAATGGTGCGGTGACCACATTGTCAAACGCCCGCAAGGTGGTCGATGAACGTGCGCGTTCCGCATCAAAAATGCCGGGATGCTGCGCTAATTTGGCGAGTGCGTTTGCCTTCATTGTCCGTAAAAAATTACGCGAATATAAATTGCTGAAGCCGACTTCGAGCGCATTGCCCGCAGCCGTCAAATCCAGTGGCGCGGAAATGGCGGCAACGGCGGTGGCGATGCCGCATGCGGCGCTGCCTTGCTCGCCCAACCATTTTAAGGTGGCATTGCCACCGAGCGAAATGGCGGCAACATACAGAGGCGCGTTCGGTGATTCCGCTTTGGCGCGTCGCAAAATCCAATCAATCTCGGCCGCATCGCCGGAGTGGTAGGCGCGTGGCAAACGGTTCATCTCGCCGCTGCAGCCGCGGAAATGCGGGACCATACCGCGCCAGCCGCGTTGTTGCGCTTGTTGCATAAGATTGAGCGCATAGACGCTTTGACTATTTCCCTCGAGGCCGTGAAAAACCACTAGCAACGGCTTGTTCGCATCGCCCTGCATCTTATCGACATCGACAAAGTCCCCGTCTGGCGTGCCGTTTGGGGCAGATTCCCAGCGCTCGCGATGGTACTGAATCGCCGGGCGCGGCGTGAATAGCGCCGGATAGATCGTCTGGGCGTGGCCGCTGATATTGCTATCGCTATTGCTATCGCTATCGCTATCGCTATCGCCATTGCTCCTGCCAGTGCCATTACCATTGCTCCTGCCACTGCCACTGCTCCTGCTCCTGCCGCTGCCACCGACATCGCCACGTCGTTTGCCACCGCCGAGCCACCACGGTGCTTGGTAGGGTACATACGCTGGCGCATACCTTGCCGCAATCGATGCGGGCGAGGCAGCGACAGTGCGGGCCTCCAAATCATCAACAGGTGCGCGATCCATCGTCATTGGCATCACCAGTTTGTGTTGATATCGAGGCTAACTCGGCCATCGGTGGTGGCTTTACCAACGGCCAGCAGCGGTGCAAGCAATTGAGCAGATTCGGAAGCGTTGCTGGTTGATGCGCTGGCAATGCCACGGTAGGTGAAGGTGCGTGGCGAATTTGATCCGCCACTTTTGCTGCTGCCGGTGCTCCCTCCGTTGTTTCCCCAAGCGACTGCGCCACCACCGTCAAATTTTAGCGCACCACTCGCGTTAGTGAACGCATATTCCGCATTCGCACCATTGAGTTTGATGGCGACTTCGAAATTACCGAGGGGGCGTGGCGAGACCATACGCACTGCCAGTGCTTCTACTTGCGCGTTTAATTTGCCTTCAACAAATGGCAATTCCTGCGGCCTCGGATAAGGTGCGGTGACGCGATTGCCGTCCGCAATCGTGATTTGAAATTGGCCACTCGGCCCCGCGATGGAGATCAGTGGATTGATTTGACCAAGCAATGCGCCGTCGATTCTTAATGCGGTATCGCTGAGTTGAATCGTCTGGAGACCCGCGCCAATCCTCGTGTTTCCAGCAATGAGCGGTGACTCAGCCTTGATATAAAAACCCAGCCGCAAGCGTAGCAATGCAAGTGGATCAAAGCGCCATGAGATGGGGATGGCGATGGCGTTAGTAATAGGCCGCGCCGATTGGGAAAGTGAAGCAGAACGTGAAGAAAAGAGCGCCAGCGTGCCACTGCCCGACCAAACCGTGCCACCGGAAATTGACAACGTGGCGTTTGGTGCCATCGCGCGGTTGGCGGTGCTCTCGATCAAGCTGGCCGGCGCGAATGCAACGAGTCCAACGACAAAAGCCAGCAATCCTAAAATGACGTAAGTACGAATTTTCATTAGCAAATTATTTTCCCGGCGCATCGTCGGCGAGGACTAACGTGATGTTGAGCACCGTGTTGTTGCCCGCGTTGATAACCGTTTTGTTGGCATCGCCGCCGACCGGCGTTTGCGGCGTTTGCGGCTTTAACGATACCGAAACCACCCGCAACCGATAGCGATTCAGCGCAGCATCCAAATGATCAAGCCAATTTGTGTAAGCCATATTGTTGATGGTCACGCGAAATTGCCGGCTCTCATCAAGTGCCACTTTTGCGCTGTCACCAAACGCAATTTGCAGCCCCGTGGTGTCGGCTAACGTGCGGGTGTTGGTGGTGAGTACAGTCGGCATCGCTTGAACACGCTTGATTTCGTCAGCCTGCGCGCGCATGGTCGCCAGTTGATTTTGCAAGACGGGGATACGCAGCCCCAGTGCAGCGCGCTGGCGTGTGGCAGGCAGCCAAAGGAACGCCCACACCAGCGCCAGCGCCAGCAATGCAGCGCTGAATTGGATGAGGCGCTGGCCGTCGTTGCTCAGCAATTGCCAGCGGGATTGTAAATTGTTGAACATGGGACTTGCGGCAACAGCACCGAAGCCCTGTGTTGCTCGGCCTTGCATGGCGCGAACTTGCCCGGCCATTGAACCAAGTACAGACCGCAAGGTTGAACCGAGGGCGCTCATATTGCGCCCGCTTTGTTGGTGTTGGTGATGGTGATAATGACTTGTTTGATCGCGTCGGCGTTGGCAGGAACCAATCCTGCGGGCTCCAGCTTCAAGGTTGCGTTGGGCATGGTTGATATTTTTTGGCGCAGACTACTTTCCGTCCCTCCCGCGCCAACACCAATACCAACACCAACACCAACACCCGCATTACCACCACTAACGCCGCTGATCGAGCCTGATAAAATAGTGGTGCTTTCGTTGATCACAACCTCGCTAATTGCGAGGCCTGGTGCGGCTTTTGAGAGATCGGTCAATTGTGCCAACGCGGGACGTGGATCGCCTTGGGTGCTTAAGCCGCGTTCGCGCTTGAGTGTTTCTAAATTGCGTTGTAACTGCAACGCAGGATCAACAATCGCGGTCGCTTTCGGAAATGTAGTTTGAAATAATTGCCGCATCTCAGCTTCAATCGCGGTGCGCTGGCGGTCAAGGCGCCACGCATCGGCCACATTGAAAAATAATTGCAGTCCCAACAAGGCTGCGCTTAACACCAATACCGGGCGCAACCGTCCAACCCAGCCTGCGCTGGCACTGCGCGGCGCGAACTCATTGGTGAGCAAGTTGCCGGCTTTGCGCTGGGCCGCGGTGAGCGCGAGCAGCCGGGCAGCGGATTGACTCGTGATTGTGCCTGCCATGCGCGCAGGAATGCTGAGTGTTTGCTGCCAGGATGATGCAATCGTTGTTGCCACATCAGTTGAGGAAGCAGGTGCAGCAGGTGCTGGTTGCCCAAACGCCGAATGGGCCATCGTATAAATCGCCAACTGCGTCGGTGGCGTTGGCACTTCGCGCAGGGCAAGCGTCAACGCAAACGGTGGGGTGACTGAAGCGGAAGTGAAGGCTTCCCCGGCCCCACCGCTATCCAGCGAATAAGCAAAACCGTCATGGCGTTTGGCATAACATTGGTTTTGCCCGAGGACAATAGCCCATTCATTGGCCGCCGCTTCGCTGACCTCGGTTTCAGAAAACGCCGCTCCGGGAGCCAGTTTTGAGGCGGTGAGCCACGCCAGCGCATCACCAAACCAGCGACGATCAATGGCGGCAACAATATACAACTTGCTGTTCGAATCGCCAGCCGCTGCACTGTTGGCCATGCTTTTAGCTACCCCGTCTGCCAAGCCTAGCAGCACGACATGCACGGTATCGGGATCAATGGTGAGCTTGTCCTCAATCGCGTAGCGTAACAGCGCATCTTTTTTTGCACCGCTGACCTTCGGTAACGGCGTTTCAATAAAGACGATACGGCTTGCCGGCACAGTGACGATTACCTGTTCCACGTGGGGAATGTTGGCCAGCGTGTCGCGACCAGAGCGCAGCAGGTTCGCTTGTGGGTCGAACAACGACCATTGCGCCATCGTTTCGGATTCGCTGAATGTCGTCTGATCGGGAAGATGAATAATTAATTGCACGGCTGGCTAATTGTTTTGAGGCTGGAAGTCTGAATGCGTGGAAGTTGGCGCGGCACGACAGTTGCAATGGGTCAATTTCAATTCCGCCGTTGCAAAATCGCAGCGGCATCTTTATTTACCTTGCGCTACTGTGCCTGAACCCAAATTATACGTGGCCAAACGCCCGATTCACTGGCATCGAGCAACGCGGTTTGTCGTGACGCTGCCACTTCGCCGGTAATGGCCACTGACACGGTAAAAAATTTACTGCGAACATCCGTAAATTGATCCAAGATCGTGGCTGAATTTTTGAGCGCTGGAAACCGTTTAACCAAATCATCCACGCTCAAATACGGCAGCTCGCGCAGCCGGATTAAGTTCGCCATGTCGTCACGCGGTAACTCAGGTAACAGCGCACTCATGATCTCATTCGGCGCGGTATTTACATTTATTTTGGTGCGCCCTTTAGTGCTCGTTTTAATCGGCAGTGCCGTCACAAACGGCGCTAAGCGCGTCAAGGTTTTGGCATCGAAGCCTTTTACTCTTGCCAGTTCCTGCCATTGCACCATTGGCTGGTTGGCGGCGCGGTAAGGCGTCGCAAGCGATGTGTAATAGCCGTCCTCCGCGCCATTGGCGCGGGGCTCGCTGTCCTTATCAAGCCAATCCACCACCGCTTCGGCCAGATCGGGATTCAAGCCTAAATTTTTCAACAGCCGCTTAAAAATATCGATGTCTTCTGCGCTTGCGGTTTGATCAGTCTTCACCAAGTTGTTTAAATTAAACTTGCCTGCTTCATCGCGAATCAGGCCCGATGCAAACACATTGGCCGTGCCCCCGGCGTTGATGAGCGGCTGTGCGGCAATCGGCTGCGCCCAGGCTTGGTTGGTGGCGGTATAAGTGCTTTTCTGCGTTTCTTGCAGCACCGCCCGCGCCCAATCCAAGGTTGGTGCGACGTAAAGCGATACCTGCGCGCGTTCCGAGGCGCGTTCAGTGCGGGTGAGTGCGCGGGATTGTTGGGCTAACAAATAGGTCGCGATCGTCGCCGCTAACATCACGACCAGCAGGGCGGTGATGATGGCGACGCCTTGTTGGCGTTGCCAATGATGGCGGCTTGAATAAAATTGCCGCGGGCGTACGGGCTTAGGCATCATGATTCATTGCGGATGGCAAAGGTGCGGGTGATTTTTTCACCACTCGTGAGTGTGATTGAAAGTTCGAGCGCCACTGGGAAAATAACAGGTTTGTTGTCCGTATTTTGTTCGCCCTGATCGCGCCAGCCGGGCTGCCACGATTGCCGTGGGTCGAGCGCTCGCCAGCTCGCCTCACGGACATTGTTTAGCGCCGTGTAAACCTGCGGCGTGGCGCGCGGGGCCTGATCCAAGCCCGGCCAAATTAGCAGCTCTAGTTTGCCGTCACGCAAGCGATAGCCAATGCGTTGGGGTGCCGCCATTGCATTATCGTTATCGGCAAAACCGGTGCGCGTGAAGGTGAGGGTGGCTTCGTTGGTATTGGCCGGATAGCGGCGCAACATAAACGCAGGCTCGTCGATATTGTCGGCGTTTTTGATCGGGCGGTTTAGCAGCGCACCCAAATCGTTTTCGATGCGTGAATAAAATAACGCGGCATCGCGCCATTTCGAGCTTGCTTTTTGCAATTGCTCGCGGGTCTGAAAAACCGAACCCAGTGTCCGGTATGAAAGCACCGCGATGATGGCGAAAATCAGCATCGCAACCAATAGCTCAATCAGTGTCACGCCGCGTTGGCTCATTGCTTTACGGTTGGGGTGGCTGGTGCCAATATTTAAATTCACGGCACCGACTTTGCCGCGTTTGTTGAGTTTGTTGGATCGGGGGGTAACACCAAATAGCTCGTCATTGATATTAGCCACTGCCCGTCAGTTTCAGTATGAGAAAGCCCCGGTCGTAATATTTTCACGTCCAACTTACGAAACGCACTGTTTGGGGTATCGCTGATCTTTGATTGAATGCTGAAATCAAACCCCGCCGAATGTTGAACGTCGCTGGTTTCGCCAACCGCGGGTAAGCGGCCGTTGATTTTGACCAGCGCCGACGCCATCGCGATTTTATCTTGCGCGATCCAAGTGGCCAATGTGCGGAGCTTGGTTTCGTTTGCGCTATCCACCGCCACACTCGCCGCACGGACCGCAGCCGAGAGAGCAATCGCTAAAATAGCCAGTGCGACGAGCACTTCAACGAGCGTGAACCCGTGATTTGCCGGGGTGGGGGTTGGGTGTTGATTAACGCGCATTTGCGGCATTGCCCAAATTGGAGACGGTTGAATCATTGTCTTGCGATAGATTGCCCAGCGCATCGACGGTAATACTGCGCTGCCCCGCGCTGGAAACCAGTTGAACTGCAAACGGTACACCTACGCCCGCCGATTGAAACGCGGCCAGCCCATCCTTATCTGCGCCTTCCGCCGAACCCGCCCCCGCTGCGTTGCTGCCAAGTTGCAATACGGCGCGCACCCCTTCGACAAACGGGCGCGCTTGCAGCGATGAATTTTGCAGTGGCAGCCATTTGATTTCAACTGATCGCGCGTCGCGTGTGTAAAACATCAATTTGTTGTCGGCAATGTTAAAAGCAACGGTGCGGCCGCTAAATGCGGCCTCATCACGGGCGATTTCAAGCATGGCCTGTGCACGGTCGGTTTCTTGCTGCAATTTTTCGCGCTCGTCTGGGTAGAGGTTGGCCACGGCAAGTGACAGCGTGATGCCGATGATCGTGACCACGACGAGGATTTCAATGAGCGTAAAGCCATCAGCAGTCGGACTGAAAAAAATCTCAGCACGCCGTCTGGCGGGCGTCTTGAGCCATTTTTGCTTGGAAAGCCGCATGGAAGAAGGGGCTTTAATCAGAAACCCCTACAAATTCCAAGACCCGATGTCCGCGTTGTTGCCTTCACCACCCGGTAGCCCGTCCGCGCCCAAGCTAAACACATCAATCTCACCCTTAAGACCGGGGTTCAAATATTGATAAGGGCGTCCCCACGGATCGTTCGGTAATTTCTCCAAATAGCCGCCCGTTTTCCAATTGGCAGGAAGCGGTGCGGTGGCAGGCTTGACGGTCAAGGCTTGCAGACCCTGATCGGTCGATGGGTAAGCCGTGTTGTCGAGCCGATAAAGCTTTAGCTGCTGCATGATCACCGCGATGTCAGCTTTGGCCGCCGTGACCCGTGCTTGATCAGGCCGATCCAAAATGCGCGGAATCACCACCGCCGCAAGGATGGCGATAATGACCACGACGATCATAATTTCGATCAATGTGAAGCCGCTGGAACGCTTGAGTACATTTAATTTTTTCATATCGTTTATGTCGTTTATGTCGTTTATGTCGTCTATGTCGTTTATGTCGCCTATGACGTTTATGTCGTCTATGACGTTTACTTGGCAACTAGTTGGTTAAGTTCAAAAATCGGCAGCAACACCGCGAGCACAATCGCCAACACGATCACGCCCATGATCAAAATCATGGCGGGCTCGATGATGGCCGCAAACGCAGTGGTACGGGTTTCGACATCGCGTTGCTGCTGGCGGGCGGCGGCTTCCAGCGTTTGCGTTAATCGGCCGCTGGCCTCGCCCGAGGCGATCAAATGCACCATGACCGGCGGGAAGAGTGGGGGCTTCCGGTGTTGCGCTCCTTGTCGTTCCCCCTGCTGCGCGAGGATCGCTCTGGCCAGCCCTGATCCTTCGCGTACGGCGATGGTGGCGCGTTGCAGGGCTTCGCGCATCGGTAGGTTGCCGACCACGCCAGCACCCGCTTGCAAGGCCGTTAACACCGGCACGCCGCTGCCAACCAGAATGGATAAAGTGGCCGCCAGTTGCGAGGATTCTTGCGAGCGGATCAGGCGTCCGAATAGCGGCAAGCGCAGCAGCGCGAAATCAAACCGCCTTCGCACCGATTCGCGTTTCAACATGACACGAGCAACAAAAAAACCAACGACGCCGGCGACTAGCCAAAACACGCCGGTGAGCTGAATAAATTTGGAAAGTGCCAACAAGGCGCGTGTCATGAGCGGGAGCGTTTGTTTGGTGGCTTCAAATACGCCGATCACTTGCGGCACCACATAAACCATCAGGCCAACGACAACCAATACACAAACCGACATCACGATCGCGGGATAGATCATCGCGACCAACAATTTTTGCTTGAGCGCTTGCTGCTCTTCAACATAGTCCGCCAACCGCGCCAAGACGAGCGGTAGCTTGCCGGAGGTTTCGCCCGCGTTTACCAGCGTCCGATATAAATCCGAAAACGTATTCGGGAATTGCGCGAACGCGACCGCAAGCGATTGACCTTCCAATACCTGGCCGCGCACTGCGGCCAGTAACTGACGTTCGGGCTCTGATTCGGCTTGTTCGATCGTCGCGTTCAGGGTCTGCTCAATGGTTAAACCTGCGCCGAGTAGTGTTGCCAGTTGGCGCGTCACGCGGGCCAACTCAGCAGTACCGAGGTGCGCTTTTGATTGTCGAAACGCGCCGACGTTTGCATCGTTGGCCGCTTCGATTTGTGCAACATCGAGCGGAAAAAATCCCCTGTCGCGCAACTGCGCACGTGCCAAACGTGGGCTATCCGATTCCAACACGCCGCGCTGTTCGCGGCCTTCAAGATCGTATGCAGTGTAGCGGTAGCCGGGCATGGTTTGCGTTGATTCCCTGATTGCGCGCTAGTCTCGCGTAACGCGAAGCACTTCTTCCATCGACGTCACGCCTTCGGCCACCCAGCGCAAACCATCTTCACGTAGCGGCGTCATGCCGCCGCGGACGGCGGCATCGGCAATGTCGCGCTCGGATGCGGCATCGTGAATGAGCTTGCGCAATTCCTCATCCACCGCCAGCAATTCATAAATGCCGGTGCGGCCCTTGTAACCCGTTGCGCCATGGCCTTCAACCGGCTCAAACACCTGCGCTAATTTTTGGTATGCGGGGTTTGTCGACGCCGATAAAAGTTCGCGTTCCGCATCGGTAGCGGGGCGTTCGCGTTTTGCATTGGGTGATAACTTGCGCACCAGGCGCTGTGCCAGCACGCCCGATAAAGTGGAGGCGAGTAGGAAAGGCTCAATGCCCATATCAACCAAACGCGTCACCGCACCGGCAGCGGAGTTTGTGTGCAATGTTGCCAACACCAAGTGGCCCGTGAGCGAAGCCTGCACCGCGATTTGCGCGGTTTCCAAGTCGCGAATTTCGCCGATCATAATGACATCCGGGTCTTGCCGCAGAATCGCCCGCAATGCACGTGCGAAGGTCATCTCAATTTTATGATTCACCTGCGTTTGGCCAACCCCATCGAGATCGTATTCGATCGGGTCTTCGACGGTCATCATGTTGCGCGTCGTTGCATCGAGCCTTGATAGCGCCGCATATAAGGTGGTGGTTTTGCCGGAACCGGTGGGGCCGGTGACTAAAATAATGCCATGCGGCTGCTGAATCAGATGATCGAGCCTGGCCAGTGTATGGGCGGGCATACCGAGACCGTCGAGCGATAAACGTCCCGCTTGTTTATCGAGCAAGCGCAACACCACCCGTTCGCCATGGCCGGTGGGCAGAGTTGACACCCGTACATCAACCGGGCGCCCGGCGATACGCAACATAATCCGGCCATCTTGCGGCAGACGTTTTTCAGCAATGTCCAGTTCCGCCATGATTTTGACGCGTGACACCATTGCTGAATGCAGCGAGCGCTTTGGCTCGACCACATCGCGTAGTGCCCCATCGACCCGAAAACGGACTAGGGAGCGGCGCTCAAAAATTTCCAAGTGAATATCCGATGCATTCTCGCGCACGGCTTGCGTGAGCAGCGCATTGATGAGCTTGATGATCGGCGCATCGTTTTCGGTTTCGAGCAAATCGGTGATGTCGGGCAGCGATTCGGTGAGTAGCGTCAAATCGCTGGCACTGTCGATATTGCTGGCGATATCGATGGCAAAATGATCGGCGCTGTTGATGTCCTCGGATGCGTCACCGGCATAGGCGCGGGCAAGCTGCACTTTAAAATCGGCTTCAGATAACATCACGGGGCGCAACGATTTGCCCGTCATGCGGCGCACCTCGGCCAACGTAGCCGATTCGGGATTCGGTGCTAGCCAGATTTCAATTTCACCATTGAACGCGCGGGCAGTTATGACCCCTTTTGCTTTCGCAAAATGGTACGGCAGCAAGCGGACGGTATGCATTTCCGCGCTAGGCAGTTTGAGATCATTTTTTGAGTCTGGTGCGCCCATGATTATTTTTTTGCCGCCGGGGTGGGCGCTGCCGAAACAGCGGTACCAGCAGCGTTAGCGGAACCACTCGCAGCAGTGGGAAGTGAAGCAGACGCGGCGTTGGGAAGTACAGCAGGCTGCAATCCGCGTGGATCATTCATGACGGCCGGCAATAACGGGCCACCCCCTGGTGGCAGGATCGATTCTGCGTCTTTCAAATACGCCCCTTGCTCATTGCGAATGTAATCGTAGCGTTCGCCGGTGAGCGTCGCGGCGGACTTACCGTCGCGCAGAATGTAGGGGCGCAAAAACACCATTAAATTGGTTTTATCGCGGTTGCGGGTTTGGTATTTGAAGAAATTGCCAATGAACGGAATGTCACCTAACAACGGTACCTTGCTGTCGTTATTTTTGGTGTCGTCCGAGATCAAGCCGCCGATCACGACAGTCTGGCCATCATCGACCAACACGGTGTTCTCAATGGATCGTTTATTGGTGATTAAATCCGCTGATTTCACGCTGCTGGTGGTCGCCACGACGCTCGAAATCTCCTGGTAAACCTTTAGCTTGACGGTACCGCCTTCGGCCACTTGTGGCGTCACGCGCAGCGTTAGACCGATGTCCTTGCGCTCAATCGTTTGAAACGGACTGGTGGCGTTGCCGGTCGTCTGGGTGAAGCTGCCGGTCACAAACGGCACGTTTTGGCCGACCACGATTTTGCCTTCTTCGTTGTCGAGGGTAAGGATATTGGGTGTAGAGAGCACGTTGTTGCGTTGATCCGCCTCCAGTGCTCGCGCTAATGCGCCAAGGTTTAAGATTTCGCCAACACCGGGCAGCGTCACTTTGCCACGAATGATGCCGAGATTTAAGCCCGCGCCAACGCTACTGATATTGCCCGCTGCGCTGATTATGTTGGTGCCGCTGGTGCCGAAATTTGTGCCGCCAATCACCCGCGTGCCGGTGCTGTTTACGCCGGTTAAATCTTGCCACTGGATGCCGAATTCGCTCGCGACAGTGCTCGAGACTTCGACAATCAGCGCTTCGACATAAACCTGCGCCCGCCGTGCATCGAGTTTCTCGATCACCGAGCGCAGGGAATTGTAAACATGATCGGGTGCGACGATGACGAGGGAATTAGTGGCCGCATAGGCCTGGATGGCGCTATTCGCCACAGCGGAGGTGCCGCTCGCGCTACTGCCGGCAATGCTTCCGGAAGCCGCGCCAATGCTGGGGTTTGAAGCATTAACGGTGGTGGAGGCGGTGCTTACACTGGTGCTGCCGCTGGATCCACCACCCATCAAGCCACGCAAGGTTTCGGCAAGCTTGGTCGCCTCTGCATTGCGTAAGTACACCACGTGGATGCTGCCATTCGTTGCTGTCGGTGTATCGAGCCCCGCCACCAGCGTTTTAATACGTGAAATCAGCGCGGGCGTGTCGGCCCGCAAAATTAACGCATTCGTGCGCGGCTCGACACCAATCGCGAGCTTCGCCGATGAGCCGGGCTGCGTCGGGTTGGGCGTTGCTTCAGGCATCAACCGGCCCAGCAAATTGGCCACATCCACCGCGCTCGCGTATTGCAATTTCAGCACCTGCACATCGACGCTGACCGGCACATCAATAGACTGAATAATTTTTGCGATGCGTTGGATATTGGTTGCGTAATCGGTGATGACAAGCGTGTTGTTGCCGGGATAGGCACCGATAAAATTATTCGGCGCAACCAGCGGCCGCAGCACGGTAGCGAGCTGGGCGGCAGATTCGTTTTGTAGCACAAAAACCTGCGTGACAATGCGATCGCCCGTGATTTGCGTGCCGCGATCAATGACTGTACCGCTGGTTTTGGCATCGGCCTCGGGGACAATTTTGACCGCGCCGCGCTCTTCAATCGCTGCGAACCCGTGCACCCGCAAGGCCGACAATAAAATTTGATACGCCAGTTCTTTGGATACGGGCGCTTGCGAAATAATATTCATATTGCCCGTCACGCGCGGGTCCAAGATGAAATTTTTACCGGTGTGGGTACCAATGGCTTTAACAACCGAGGCAATATCCGCATTCACAAAGTTGAGCGTGACCCGATCACCACCAACGCTGCCACCGCTATTGCTAGCACTAGTGCGGGCATTCGATGAGGCCGATTCGTCGGCGGCCACCTTATTTTGCTCGGACGTTGGTTGCAAATTCGGCTGTTGAGCCGAGGCTTGCGCGATGACGGTGCTGCTTAGGCTCACAAGAACGCAAAGCCCGTAAAGCCCGTAAAGCCCGTAACGCCCGTAAAGCAGGAAATGAACAAGCGCCGCAACAGGAAGTCGGGGGTGGTGCAAAGCAGGGCTTAGATGCGTCATGGTCATGGAATGTAGTGGGATCAAATTGTTATTTAAAATGCGCCGAACGATACGCCAACGTGACGATGGTTCCAACCACCGATTGTCGGCGGTGTGCTGACCATTGATTGTACGACATGCTTGTGACAGTTGCCCAACCGCGACGCAACAGCGTAGGCAGGGGCTTACAGACAAGCTTAGAAAATTGAAAATGGCAGCTGAAAGACTGCTGAAAAGAGGGTTGAGAAAGTGCATTTTAGCGTCGCCAGTTGTGCGCTTTGGCGGGTGAACTTCCGGTGAAGATGACCAATCGAGGAATAGTCTTACCGACGGCTGAAACGATTGTTCAAAGCGCCAACAACTTCGCCCTTAAATCCGGTGCTTTGGTGCGTGGATCGAGCCAAATGGCCGCAAAGGCGTCGGCAAAGCCGACATCCGCAACCTCGGCCAAAAAAGCATCATTGAGAAAAAACCGTGCGCCGATATCCGGTGTCGGATGAAATTCGATCGTCAGCGTGTCGCCGCGCTGCATATCGCGGGCGATTGTGTCCAGGTGCTTCTGCCAAGCTGAAAACTGCAGTGCTGATTCGGGGTAAAGGCGGATCATTTCTGCCATCGATGAGGCGGCGAGCTGGTTGCCCGCAATGTTGCGCAGGTAGTCGAGTTGCAGCGCAAAATGCTGGTCGGCGTTGAAATAGGCATCGGGGGAATTGATCCACACCGTCGCTTCGTAGATTTTAAAGACGCTCCATGACAACACGCCATTGCCGAGCCTGCGCCAATGGTCTGGATTCGACAAATAGCGGGCTGGGATCGACGCGGCTTGCAGATTCTGAATATCGTTTGGCATGAGAGATTGTGCGCTAAATTTGACCAAAATCAATCTACAACGGATTCTTGGTGGATGCTGTCCCCAGACGAATAAATTGATATTTCCAACATTAATTCAGTCTAAATATTGAAAGTCTAAATTGCGATCTGTCGATCAAATCAACATGGGAAAACGGGCCGCCAAGGGTCGTGAAGATCCAAAGGCTTTTGCTGTAACCGTCACGTTTGCGGCGGATGTGGCTTAGTGTCGCTTGCGAGGCGGGGTTGGTGGTGCCAACGAAGCGCAGCGCATTTGTAACGCAAACCGGTGGGCGTGTTATTGCGAGACTGGCCGCTAACACACGAATTATTACAATAAAATACTAATCAGTCTTATTGTGAACGGATTAGAATGAGCCGTGTTCAAAAACCGTGTTCAAAAAGTTAAATTCATTAAAAATAACGATTAAAATTTTAGTGTTCTCCTAAAGCATACGCATCAAACAAGCACAGCGCGATCAAAGAATAGTCGGCCGAAAGTAGCACCAAAAAATATGAAAAATAATTCTAGCACCATCCGAAACCCCAGTTCTGAAGCGGCTTCCGAGCCGGTTCCGCCGATTCTGCCGGCGTCTATCGCACCCATCAAAATATCGTTCAAAGAGCAGCAATTTAAGGTGCGCGAAGATGTGATCCTCGATGTCGTCACGCGTTTACTGGCGAGCAAAGGCTTTGATTTAATGACCATGGATGAGGTTGCGCATGAGGTTGGCATGGCCAAAGCCAGCTTGTATAAACACTTCGAGTCCAAAGAAGTGCTGGCCGCAGCAGCCATGGCGCGAATGCTGGATCGCACGATTGAGCTGGTTACGGGATTGTCTGCAAGCAACATAAAGCCCATCGACAAACTCAAAGCGATTGTGAAATGGTCAATTGAGAAGCACCTGACCGGCGACATGCCATTGTTGCCCTCAACCCGCTCCACCATCCGCCAAGCGCTGATGGCGTATTCGCCATATGTTGAACGGCTCACGCGGGTGAGCGAACAGTTAGGAAACTGGATTACCGAGGCACAAACCGCCGGCCACATAAGCGACCAACTCCCGGCCGAACTGGTGCTCTACACCGTATTCGCCCGCGCTTGCGATCCCGTCGCAGATTTTATGAAACTATCCGGCGCGTATTCGGACGAAGAAATTGTTGGCTTGCTGATTGCGACTTGTTTTGACGGCTTGGGGTGAGGCTTAGTTGCAGACGTAGCGACGTTAAAGTGTGAGGGGTTGCGCCAGCGCTAGGGAATCAGCGCGGCTTGATTGGTTGAATGGAAAATGCAAAAAAACGGATTGATCAACCCGAAGAAGTTGTCGATGATCGCGCCAGGGACGTCGCTCAAGACCTTTCTCTGATTGCAGTTCGATGCAGGCGAATTGTTTTTACGGTGGTGTTTTGCGCTGTGTTGGCGCCGCTGCCGCATACACCGATGCCGCAGGTGTGGCGCTGCTTGCGGCGGCACTTATTTTGGCTGGCTTACTGTGAATCTTAGCCGCACTTACGCTCCCAAGCAGATGGGCGGCTCATGCGGAATTATGCTGCCGTGGCGAGTTAATGCACCATTTAATGCACCTTTTAATACACCTTTTATTGCACCTTTTGATACACCTTTTTAAGCGGGTGCTGCCGTCTCCAAGTTAACTTGTAGGTTAACTTGTTATCAGGGTTACTGACTCGCTGAATCTACAACGCGTTTCATTGACCAACTCAATGTTCTGGAGGCTGCTTAGGCGCATTTTTAGGCAATCCGAAAAACGCAGCCTTGGTGGTCCTTGATGGTCCTTGGTGGCATGTATAAGCAACTTCTCGACACTTTTGAATCCAACGATTGAGCACGATTCGCCTCGTTCGCCTCGGAAATGTGATTAGTCCGCCACGGTAAAAGCGGATTGAGAATAGGATTATTCGGCAGCTATTTAAAGGATGTCGCCGAGCCGGTCCCCCGTCCATCCAACAACAAAAATTTTCGCAGCGCCACCACGGTGTCAGCCGGCGCTTCTTCTTGTGGGAGATGGCCAAGCTTCGGGTAGGAAATGAGGGTTGCGGATGGCAACAGGCGCATGTAATCGGCCGCGTTGCTGAACGGAATCATCGCGTCCTTTTCGCCCCACATGACAAGTGTCGGGGCATGAATAGATTTGAGCATCGCGTCCGGTTGTACCAGCACCAATTGCGCCATTCTCGCGAGCATGGCATTGCGGGCACCTGGTGCCAACATCAGGTCGCGGTAGCGCTCCAACAGCGCGTCGTTCATGAAATCAGGGTCCCCATAGGCTGGTGCCATACTCATGCGCACCATCAACGTCGGCAGGCTATAGCGCATGAGTTGCATCATCGCGGGTACCTCCGACGCTTTGCCGTATTCGAAACCGGGGCTGGCAAATCCGTCTGGCGAGATCAGCACTAACTTGGCAACGCGCGTTGGTTGTGCCGCCGCAAAACGCCACGCAATACGCCCGCCGATTGAATTGCCGACAATGTTGGCGCGGGCTAATCCGAGCTTGTCCATCAGCGCGCTGATGACCGCAATGCTGCGCTCATCGCTATAGTCATCGCTCGGATCCGGCCCGGTGAGGGCAAAACCAGGCAAGTCAAACCGGATGACCCGGAGCGGGGCTTCCTGCCCGGTCAGCGCTTGCGCCCAAGGTTCCCAGGTATGCAAACTGGCGCCGAAGCCATGCAAAAAAATGACAGCCGGAGCGTCGCGCGGACCGTCGTCGCGAATGTGCAGCCTGATACCCGCCACATCGATAAAATCAGTTTTCGCCCGCAGGTAACGAGGATAGAGCGTGACGAGGTTTTTATCGGGTGTGTACAAATAAAACGCCAGACATAACCCCAGCCCCAGTAGCACCATTAAGACGATCATCCATGTTGCGAGTCCAGATTTCATGGTTTATAAATCCTATTAGGGCAGCGCCGGAGTGGCTTTCGCCGCTTGCAACACCTGAAGAGGCGAGCGGGGTCTGATTTAGTGGACGGGCAAGTCAAAGAGTGTAAAGAATTTTGTGTAGATTGTTTTTGTTAGGCTCCACATAACCCAAGGAGCTTATGTGAAACGTCGCAAAGCATTAAAGCCTTAGAACCTTAAAGCTTTAAAGCATTAAAGCTTTAAAGCCTTTAAGTCTTTAAGTACGATACCGCAACCAGCGACACGGCGGTGGCAACCGTAGATCGCTCCGCCTTTCCCCAAGCGTTGCTGAACATTGTCACAGCGCAAATCGCGCTAGGCAAACGGGCTCTCTCGTTATAGCAGTTGTCTTATACGTCAGGGCTGAACAGCGACCATGATCTCGTTACGTCGCATGAACCACGGCGTCCAGGGCGGGTTGTATCGGGCTAACGCTGGTGTGCCAAGCGCGACCAGCTTGCGTCTGGTGACGAAGGTATTGAGCACGGCGGTTTGCGCTGCGATGTCGTCCTCACGCGCCAGTCCGGAGAATTGCACCACTGCCATGCGGGCGGGCGGAACGGGTACCAAGCGAACGCGTGCGTCGTTGGGCTTCGGTAACGTTTCCATGGTGTGGCTGCTGGGCATTAAAAACCGAACAGTCCAGCTACCTGATTGCCCGGTTTGTAGCACGGGCGCGGTCATGGCAATTTTTTCACTTTCACTTTCACTTTCACTTCCACTTTGGCTTCCCGTTTTCGCGCCAGCGGCTTGCACGACGGGTGCGGTCATGGCAATGCTTTGTTTTTTTGTGTTGCCGCCAAAAATGTAGCCCGCCAGCAGCCGGAAGCCCTGTGACGATGCTTCTGAACGGTCACCCGTTACGCGCACCTCTGCCGCGACCATGGCGGGGTAGTCGCGCAATTCAACGTTGTCCTCTTTTAAGTTGACGATGTATTTCGGCTCTTCAGTTGCCATTGCGGATCCTCCGGCTGCGCTCAGCGCAATGGTTAGTGCAAATGCCAGTGCTGATGTGACGGTGAGTGTTGATCGGTTAAATAGAGTTGACGGGGTTGATCGTGTTGTTCGGCGTGACGGGCGCATTTTCATGATGCCATGTTGGCTTGTGTTAATCGGTTCGTCGCCGCGCTGGCGAACGATGCAGTCCGAACGATTCATGGTTGCTCCAAAAAATGGCAGAAAGTCTTGAAAGAAAATATTGCTTTCGCGATGGTCGATCGCCTTGCTTGTTCAGTTCTCAAAAAAGCGGCACCCAAATTCGCGCAGCCTCCGCGTGCTAGTTCTGCACCGCGTAAGTCAACAGCATCGGCGCACCGCCGCGCTTTACCTCGATCCTGACTTGCGAGATGGTGGCGAATTGTTGGTAGAGCCTCGCTAAATCGCCGGTGCCAGAGACGGGTTGGCTGTTGACGCTGATGATGGTGTCGCCGGCTTTTAAACCAAGCTTGGCGGAGAGCGAATTGAAAGGTGCATCGTCAACACGAATGCCGCCATTCGGCGCGTTGCCGATACGGCCCAAAAACTCCAGCTGGCGGGGGTCTTGGAGGACATTGTTTAATTCTTGGCGGGACAAACTGTAGCTGTTGGTGCCTGCGTTAGCGACGTTTAATCGGAAGCCTGCGGCTGAAGCCGGGCCATTGGCGCCAGCATTAGTCGTGGACGCGTTGGTCCCGCGCGCGCCTCGAAATTCGGCAAGCAGGATTTTTTCCTGTATCCCGGCTCGCGAAAAAACGATGTAATCGGCATGAACTTCGGTGAGTTTTGCGGCGTTGGAAAGCTCTTGGTTGAGGCTGACGACCTGATCTTTACCGCCCAAATTAACGACCGCTGCCGAGAGCGTCTTGCCATCGACTGCAAAGACGCCCTTGAGCGTGATGTCGGATTGTATAACCGACGCATTATTGACGACAGCCGATGATGCACCATCGCCGCCGAAGAGCTGACGGGCTTTGTTGTTGTAGTCGGCAACTTCCCCAAACGCCTCGCCAGTGCTTGCGTTCGGGGCATTGCTCCCGGCAGTCGGCGCGATAAAATGCCAGCTCCACCAAGCGAGTTGCAGGCCGATTGCAATGACCAGTAAGGTGGTTAACACGGTGGCGATAGATTGTTGTTGGCGTGTGTTCATACTCTTTTTGATAAATTATTTTTCGATAGCCTTGGCGCCCATGATGCGGCGCTTCGTAATCTTCACTCAGCGCTTACTACTGACCCGTTCGGCTTAGCGTTTCCTCGACGATGGCCTAATCGCTACCTCAGCTACTTCAGCTATTTCGGCAACTTTTGCAAATCGATGTCCAGATACATAAATGCTTCATTAACAAACGGATGTTTGCGATAGCCTAGTAGCCAAGGTTGAATTAAAATCGTGCCTTGCTTCAAATTAGTAACACGCCACGGATTGTAAACCCACAACAGCCGCACCATCCGTTGATAGAGCGCAGTTCGTTCCGGTGAATCAGGCATGGTGACGACTTTTGCGTAAAGCTGGTCGTATTCAGGCAATGAGAATAGCGTATAGTTCGGCCCGCCGATGGAGGTCGTGGTAAATAACTGAAGATAGTTTTCACCGTCTGGATAATCCGCAATCCAGCCATAAAAAAACATTTGTACCTTGCCCAATTGCGCCTGTTTGCGCAGATCGGGCAGCTTTTCAACCTTGTTGTTGGTGAGCCGAATCCCGATCCGTTCCATCGCGCGCCGCCATAGCTCGACCTTGCTGCGGTCGCGTTGGTTTGGGGTGGAGGCCATGTCCACGACGAGCGGTGAACCATCGGGCATTTCGCGCCAGCCATCGCCATCAATATCTTTGTAGCCGAACATATCGAGCAATGCATTGGCGCGCGCCGGGTTGTAATCATAAATATCGGTGCGGTCATCAACAAAGCCAGCCATGCCTTGGGGAATGTAAGACCACGCTTTCAGTGCCTGATTTTTTTCAATAATGGTGATTTCATCCTCGGCCGGATAAGCCATTGTCATCGCCCGACGCAGCGCAATTTTTTCGGGCGTGTAGCCGCCGATCGTCTTGTCCTTCATATTAAACGTTGTGTATTGCAGCCAAGCCACCTCGTCTGGGCGCGTGGTCATCCCGAGTTTTTCTAAGTTTCGCGCCAGCTTGCCGCCGGGCACGGCGGTCTCGATGAACGGGGTCGGGATCGTGCGAATGTAATCATGTTCATTGTTTAAAAACGCCAGCCAGCGCGGCTGCTCTTCTTCAATCGGCGACACCTCAATGCGGCCAACGAGCGGTAGGCGCTTGCCTTTCAAGTGCGCGGCTATCGCCAGATCGCGCGGGTCGGCGGCGGCCATGAGTATTGGATCATCTGTGATTGAGGAATGAAAATATTCCTCACGAAAATCCGGATTTGCTTCCATCACGACTTTTAGCGAGCGCTGCCAGCTTTTGAGTTTGTAGGGCCCGGTGCCGACCGGATGCTCCGGAAACGTTCGACCGTAATACTCCACCACCTCGCGCGCCACTGCGCCCGTCGCCGTCGTGGCTAAAATATAAGAGAGATTGTAATCGGCCTTAACCAGGCGAATAACGAGCGTGTATTTGTCCGGCACTTCCAAGCCGGCGATGGGCAGATCGTAATTAAATTTGCCGGTTTTCTTGGCATCCTCAACCAACGCATCGGCGTCGACTAATTTTTTGTCGAATAAAAACTGCCATTTTGAAATGAGCCTCGGGTCGAGAATACGTTTGATGCTGTAGGCATAGTCGCTAGCAACGAGCTCTCGTTTCTGCCCGTTAAAGGCAGCATCAGGCGTAAAAAAAATCCCTGGCCGGAGCTTAAAGGTATAGGTCTTACCATCCGGCGAAATGGCTGGAAGTCCAGTACTGGTGCGGCCCTGCAGCTTGACGGGGCGCGCCAGATAATCGTACTGGAGTAGCGGCTCAAAAATACTGTTGCAGAAGGTCGCGGTAGCTTCGTCGGATTCTATCGCGCAGTCAAAATTCGTTTCGGCCGACGGCTGTGTGGTACGGATGACCTTGTTCATATCGGCTGCAAAGGCTGGTGTGAACATGAATGCGGCGGTGACTGAGAGTGCGTTCGCGACAACAACCAACAAGGGCACCGCCGCGCGGCGAAAGCGCGGCATCATGCGTGCAAAAAAGTACCGCATCATCAGTGCAAAATCCGTGCGACACCTTGTTCTTCAGCCGTCGTGCCGCGTGGCGATAGCGAGGCGTGGTGCAAAATAATCCGCCAACCGTGCGGGGTGAGGAGATAAATATTGGTGGCTAACACCGGCGGCATGTCGGGCAGCAATGCCGGGCGGCCGGCGCCGGGTTCCGAACCGGGCCTCATGCTGACGGCCGTTTTCATCATGTAGGTCTCGTAAACATTGTGAATCGCTAGGGTTTGGCTTTGTTGTTTGCGCAGTTCGCTGACTTGCAGCTCGGTGCTCGGGCCGTGCGAAAAAATCTCCGCAAAACTTTCGCGTATCGCCGAACTCCCCGCCAAACGCGGACCTTGCGGATGTATGCAGACGATCGATGGCTCGTCTGCCCACACCGCCATCATGGCATTGAGATCGGCCCGCTCGAAGGCATCATAAAAAGCAGCCTCGCAATCGCTCGCTTGCGGAAAGAGAATTTTTGGCGTTTTTTTGCGCATGGACATTCCGTTTTTTTACTTGTAATGATAATACTACGACATACCTTGTTGGGGCGGCTTTGAGGGCGCATTTAGGCGAAGGCTCAATTTTGGTTCGATCCACCGAAAACGTTGGCCGGATACGACCGAGGCGGGGCGCTTCGGGGAGGATTCATTTTGTCACGCAACTAGCGTAAACTTTTGATTGGTATTGTTTCGAATGCTGTTGCTGCATTGGTGCATGCAATGCAATGCAAAAGGCGGCAGTACGTGGCGTTGCAGGTGGCGTTGGAGGCGGCGTTGCAGGTGGCGTTGCAAATGAACGCAAAACCGCCGGGCAATAGCCGGTTTGTTAACAAGTTAGGCACCTGCCTTTGCGCTATTTTGGGCAGTTGCAGTATTCCTGTTTTGTATCGCTGCGCTTTTCTGTTTTTGTTGTTGCTCTGTTGCTCTGTTTTTTGTTTCTGATCAGCAACCGAATTCGCGGCACCTCATTCGATGTATGTCATTCGAAGTTCCTCATTCAAAACACCTGATCTTATTTCACCTTTGGAGAATCCCATGATCCGCTTTACTGTCAACGGCGAACGATTGGAAACCGATATTTCGCCCACCACACCGCTGCTCTGGTTCTTGCGCGATAACCTTTCGATGACCGGCACCAAATTCGGCTGCGGTATGGCGCTTTGCGGCGCGTGTACGGTGCTCGTAAACGGCGAGCCTGTCCGCGCCTGTTCGATGCCAATCTCGGCGATGGCGGGCAAACGGGTGGTCACGATTGAAGAGATCGGTAAAACGCCGGTTGGGAAAAAAGTACAAGACGCATGGATTGCTGAGGACGTCGTCCAGTGCGGCTATTGTCAGTCCGGGCAGATCATGTCGGCAACAGCATTGTTGACCAAAAACAAAGCGCCGACGGATACTGAGATCGATGCCGCAATGAGCGGCAATATTTGCCGTTGTGGGACGTATAACCGCGTTCGTGCAGCGATTAAAACTGCGGCAGCAAGTGGTTCAGCTGCGTCAGCGCCTGCCACCAAAGCGGCCCGGAAAGCGAAGGCTTCATCATGAAATCGATCCTACTGCAACCAACTGTGTTGAATTCCGAATTCCCTGATACCGCCGACGCCAGCCGCGCGTCCCGCGCAGCACTGCCAAAGCGATCATCCTTAACACGTCGCGATTTCTTAAAAACGACTGCTCTCACCAGCGGCGGCTTAGTCATCGGTTTCACCTTGCCGATGGGCAATAAAATGGCAAACGCGCAGCAGCCACCGAAGGCCAACACCGCCCCCAATGCGTTCCTGCGCATTGCCAAAGACGGTGCTGTGACGGTGCAGGTTAAGCATCTTGAGTTTGGCCAGGGCGTCATGACATCCCTGCCGATGCTGGTTGCCGAAGAGCTGGATTGCGATTGGACGAAAATTCGTGCCGAGTTAGCGCCAGCCAATCCGGCCTACGCCCACGTCAATTTTGGGATGCAAATGACAGGCGGCTCCAGCTCAGTGAACAATTCATGGATGCAAATGCGCACCGTTGGTGCGACCGCCCGTGCGATGCTGGTTTCCGCTGCGGCTAAGCAATGGAAAGTAACGCCAGAACAGTGCCGCACCGAGAACGGTTTCGTTATCGGCCCGGCCAAACAACGCGCGCCGTTTGGCGCACTGGCTGAAGCTGCGAACAAGCTGCCAGTGCCAGATATCGTGATGTTAAAAGACGCCAAAAATTTCAAGATCATCGGCAAGCCCACCCGGCGTGTCGATGCACCTGCCAAGGTTAACGGCACCGCGCAATTTGGTATCGATATCACCGCTAAAACGGTGCCGAATCTGCATGTGGCCGTGATCAAACGGCCGCCTGCATTCGGTGCCACCGTTAAGAAATTCAACGCCGATAAAGTCAATGGCATACCAGGTGTCACGCATGTGGTGCAGATTGCCAATGGCGTCGCAGTGGTGGCCAAAACGTTTTGGGCCGCGAAAACGGGGTGCGACGCATTGGTGGTCGAATGGAACATGGAAGACGCGTCGAAAGCCAGCACGGTTGATATGCGCCAGAGCTACCGTGAGCTGGCAGCCAAGCCGGGCTTGCCGAGCGAACGTGTGAGCAATGGCGATGCATTAAAAGCCGCAGCGAAAACGGTGAATGCCGAGTTTGAGGTGCCTTACTTGGCGCACGCACCGATGGAGCCGTTAAATTGCACGGTACGATTTAGCCAGGATGGTGATAAACCCGGTTGCGAAATTTGGTCTGGAACGCAATTCCAGACCGTTGATCAAGGGGCCGCGGCAAGGGTCGCAGGCCTGAAGCCTGAGCAAGTCAAAATCAACACCATGATCGCTGGTGGCGGCTTCGGACGCAGAGCCAATTTGGCGTCGGATTACATTGTTGAAGCAGTTGAAATCGCCAAGCAAGCCAAGGTGCCGGTGAAGACCATTTGGACCCGCGAAGACGACATTAAAGGTGGCTATTATCGTTCGATGTTCGTGCATCGTGTGTCGGTTGGCTTGGATTCGGCGGATAAAATCGCGGGTTGGAATCACACCATCGTTGGCCAATCGATCATGATCGGTTCACCGTTTGAGGGGTTTGCCGTGAAAAACGGCATCGATAGTACGTCCACCGAAGGTGTGACCGATACCCCTTATGAAATCCCCAATATGAACGTCACGCTGCACACCACCAAGACCGGCGTGCCAGTGCTGTGGTGGCGTTCTGTCGGCCATACCCACACCGCGTTTGTGATGGAATCGATGATGGACGATTTGGCCAAAGCGGCCGGGAAGGACCCCGTGGAATTCCGTCGTGGCTACCTCGCCAAACAGCCGCGCGTACTGAATGTGCTCAACACAGCTGCTGAAAAATCGGGCTGGGGTTCTGCGCTTCCGGCAGGCCGCGCGAGAGGCGTTGCCGTGCACGAAAGCTTTGGTAGTGTGTGTGCGCACGTGGCTGAAGTGTCGGTCGAAAAAGGCCAGATCAAGGTGCATCGCGTGACATCGGCTTTCGATTGCGGCTTGGCGGTGAACCCGCTGACGATTAAGGCGCAGGTGGAAAGCGCTGTGGTGTTTGGTTTGTCGGCTGCACTCTACGGCAACATTACCCTAAAAGACGGCGTGGTGGAGCAATCGAACTTCCACGATTATCCGGTGCTGCGTATGGGTGAAATGCCGACGATCAGCGTCCATATCATGGAAACGGGCGCAGCATTGCCTACCGGTGTCGGTGAGCCGGGCACGCCACCGATTGCCCCGGCTGTGGCGAACGCGGTGTTTGCGTTGACCGGCAAGCGGCTGCGGACGATGCCGTTCAATTTGGACGAGGCGGCGAAGGCCGTATAAGCATCGCAAACGCGCCGTTAATATTGTGGCGCAAATACCGCGTAGTTCATGCCGCACGGTATTTGCGGCGCAGCCAATGCGGCGCAATAGATGACCGACAGAAAAACTTAACAACGCCCCGCACTTTTTAAAGAATTTCATCAATTATTTGGATCGAACATGCCCATTACATTTCAATTAAATGGCAAAAAACAAACGCTCGATGTCGCGCCCGATATGCCGTTGCTCTGGGCGATTCGTGATTTTGTCGGATTGACCGGTACCAAATACGGTTGCGGCATGGCGCTTTGCGGCGCTTGCACGGTGCAAGTCAATGGTGAGCCAGTTCGCGCCTGCGTCACGCCCGTGAACAGTATTGCGGGGAAGAGCGTCACCACGATTGAGGCGATGGTGGAAACCAAAGTGGGTAAGGTGGTGCGCGATGCATGGATCGAGGCGCAAGTGCCGCAATGTGGCTACTGCCAGTCGGGGCAAATCATGAGTGCGACGGCGTTGTTGGTGAAAAATAAAAAACCAACTGATTCCGATATTGATAGCGCCATGGCGGGCAATATTTGCCGTTGTGGTACCTACAACATGATTCGCGGTGCGATTAAAGATGCCGCCCAGAAACTGGCTTGAATTGGTTTGAATTGGTTTGAATTAGCTTGAATGAAAAACACCATGAAAAATTCGACGCAAAATCCGATGGAAAATTTGATGGAAAATAGAAACGCAAAATCTAATGCTGCCCGTCGCGGCTTCTTTAAATCAAGTGCTGGCCTCGCCAGCGTGGTGGCTTTTCAGTTGGGTCTGAACTCGACCGGCGCTTGGGCGGTGGCGGGTGTGCCGGGCGCAAACGACGGCGCGGCGGCGAAAAATCCGCAACGTATCAATCCGTTCATCAAAATTAGCGCCGACAATCGCATCACCCTCGTGGTGGGGCAATCTGAGATGGGGCAGGGTATCTCAACAGGTTTAGCGATGGTGCTAGCAGACGAGTTGGGTGCTGATTGGTCGACTGTGGGCTGGGAGCAAGCGCCAAATGATCTCGCGTTTGCGTTGCCCGGCGGCATTCAATCGACGGGTGGCTCAGGTTCGCAACGCAGGCTCATGCCGCTTTACCGGCGCGGTGCCGCGTCTGCGCGCGAAATGCTGGTTGCGGCTGCTGCCAAACAGTGGAACGTGAATGCAAAACTGTGCCGCGTTGAAAATAGTTTTGTGTTGTTCGGCGATAAAAAATCATCATTTGGCGCGCTGGCTGAGGCCGCCGCCAAACAGCCCGTGCCAAACGAGCCGCCTCTCAAAGATCGCAGCGCCTTTAACATCATTGGCACATCACCGAAGCGTTTTGATGTGCCCGCCAAAACCAACGGATCAGCGGAATACGGGATTGACGTCAAAATTCCCGGTATGAAAATCGCCATGGTGGCGCGTCCGCCCGTGTTTGGTGCGCAGGTTGCATCGTTTGATGCGACGGCCGCTAAAAAAATTAAGGGTGTAACCAACGTCGTCGAAATCGCCGCTGGTGTGGCGGTGGTGGCCGACAACACGTGGGCAGCCATGAAAGGCCGTGAGCAGCTCAACATTAAATGGAAAGAAAATGCGGCCGATAAAGTCTCAACCGCGTCCATTCGCGAGCAGTTTATTGCTGCATCGAAAGCACCGGGCATCAAGGTGCGGGAGGTGGGTAACGCCGCTGAGGTGATCGGAAAATCGGCCAACATCATCGAAGCCGTTTACGAAACACCCTACTTGGCACACGCCACGATGGAGCCAATGAATTGCACCGCCTGGGTCCAGATGGGCGTGAAAACGCGAGGGCAGGCAGCAGCGCAGGAGGACCGCTGCGATGTTTGGACAGGCACACAATCGCCCAGTATTTCAGAAAACTCGGCGGTAGCCGCAAGTGGCCTGACCAAGCATCAAGTTCACATTCACACTAAATTTTTAGGGGGTGGTTTTGGCCGCCGTTCGGAACTGGATTTTGTGGCCGAAGCGGTGGAGCTTTCCAAACAACTCAACGCACCAGTGAAAATTATTTGGACGCGTGAAGACGACATGCGCCACGATTTTTATCGCCCGATGACCTACAACGTGTTCAAAGCAGCACTTGATGATAAAGGCATGCCCAGCGCCTGGGCTCACCGTATTGTCGGCTCATCGATTCTGGCACGCCGTGCGCCGCAAAACATCAAGAATGGTTTAGACGGCTCTTCTACTGAAGGTGCGTCAACCTTGCCCTATGATGTGCCGAATTTTTTATGTGAGCTCGCAACCGTCAATACCCATGTGCCGGTCGGGTTTTGGCGCAGTGTCGGTAGCTCGCAAAACGCGTTCATTACGGAAGGTTTTGTTGATGAATTGGCGCATCTGGCAAAGCGCGATCCGTTCGAATATCGCCGTGATTTAATGGCTAAACATCCGCGTCAACGCGCGGTGTTGGAATTGGCTGCCGAGAAGGCAAATTGGTCGAAGTCCGCGCCAGTCGGTCGTTTCCGAGGCATCGCCTTTGCCGAATGCTTCGGTGGATTTGTTGCGCAAGTCGTGGAGGTTTCCGTCAATGCCGGCAACCTGAAAGTTCATAAGGTCGTTTGCGCGGCCGACGTCGGTTTGGCAGTGCATCCGGAAATTGTCAAAGCGCAAATGCAATCGGCGATTGTCACCGGGCTCGATGCGGCGCGCTACGGGCGCATCACGATTGAAAACGGGGCAGTCGTGCAATCCAATTTCCACGACTACCCCGTTTCGCGGATTGGCGATATTCCAGCCATTGAGGTTTACTTAACTGGCAATGACGCTGCGCCCGGCGGCGTCGGTGAGCCCGGCACGCCTCCGCTAGCGCCTGCCCTGTGCAATGCGATTTTTGCGGCGACAGGCAAGCGCATTCGGTCGCTGCCGTTGTCGCAAGTTGATTTAACGAAGGCTTGATTTTTTAAATACGGCCGGTCGTATTCAGCGTGTAGCCGAGGCCCCGCGACGGTGATTCTTCTAATTTTCGATCCGCGCAAAATGACGAGCAGATGCAAAGCCTAGACCTAGAAGTTCTCACCCATGCACGACAGTGGCTTGCCGAGGGCCGCACGATGTGGCTTGTGACGGTCACCCAAACCTTCGGGGCCAGCCCGCGACCGCCCGGTTCACTCATGGCCATGCGAGATGACGGCATTATCGTTGGTTCGGTTTCAGGCGGCTGTATTGAAGATGATTTAATTTTGCGTCGTCATACATTCGCGGGTACTAAACCGATCCTGCAATGCTATGGTGTCACCGCCGATGAAGCGCGCCGTTTCGGCTTGCCCTGTGGTGGCGAACTGGAAGTGTTGATTGAGTCGGCATTGACCATCGGTGCACTCGACAAACTTTTTGCCAAAATAAAAGCGGGCGAAGTTTTTGCACGGATTGTTGATTTGGAAAGCGGGGCTTGGCAACATCGCGAAGCGGCACCGACTGATACGACCGCGCGTACGACGCAAACGTTTACCTGCATTCATGGTCCGCGCTGGCGGATGCTCATCATTGGCGCGTCTGAAATCGCGCGTTACTTGGCGGAAGTCGCGGCAACGCTCGATTTTCAGGTCTTCGTTTGCGATCCGCGTGATGAGTACCGCAGTGCATGGCGGGTGAGCAGTTCTATTTTTGTTGATGGCATGCCAGACGATTGCGTGATCGCGTTCAAGCCCGATCCCCGCACCGTCATTGTTACCGTCTCGCACGACCCGAAGCTTGATGATATGGCGTTGATGGAAGCGCTTAAAACCAATGCCTTTTACGTCGGTGCGGTGGGCTCCCTTAAGACGAACGACGAGCGCCGGAAACGCTTGCGCGAGTTTGAGGTATTTGGGTTGACGACTGCCCAAGTCGCGGCGCTGCACGGCCCGGTGGGGCTTAGCATTGGCAGTCGCACCCCCCCTGAAATTGCCATCGCGATTTTGGCCGAGCTGGTCGCCGCCAGGAACCAGATAGCGCTGGAACGTGTGGTGAATTTATCACGCCCTTCCGTTGCCTAATATTTTGCGCGTCGGTATTTTGCTCGCAGCAGGTAAATCTAGCCGCTTTTCAGCGGCAAATTCCGCGCGGGGTTCACAAAAGCTTCTTGCAGAATTGCCCAACTACGGCGGCAAGCGTGTGATTGAAGTCAGCGCCGCCAATTTGCTGCACGCCGTTGGCCGTGTCATTGCCGTCACCCATCGCGACGAGAAGCTCATCCGCGTTCTAGACGACTGCGGTTGCCAAGTGGTCGTCAACGAGCGTGCGCATGAGGGCATGGGCACCAGCATTGCCGCCGGTGTGAATGCCAGTCTGGATGCGGATGGCTGGATTATTGCGTTGGGTGATATGCCGTATGTTGAGGTTGAAACGATTCGCGTCGTGTATGAAGCTTTAACAACAAAAAATCAAATTGTCGTTCCTGCATACCGTGGTAGGCGTGGCCACCCGGTTGGTTTTGGGCGGCAGTATGGTGAATCGCTTCGTTTGTTGCA
>JANYBL010000017.1 GCA_025360815.1 Burkholderiales bacterium | reverse complement strand
CAAACCAACTTCACAACCAAATTCATTAACCCCACCAAACTTGCGCTTGACGCCGTTAACGACCGTTGCAAAGCGGCACCCTAATACTTAGTACCCACCTCAATCAGTTGTCCATGTTTTTAAAGAGCAGTACTGCAAATTTTGCCTTGAATTTTTCACGCCGCTCGCTGCTGTTGCGTTGTGTTTCAAAGGATTGCCATTATGCCGCGCCGCACAAACTCGGTCAAGCCCTTTTGCAAAATAATTTCAATAAAGCTGCAAAATTATTTCCATTGAACGCAAACCGGACTTGAGAACACGAGCGTAAAACATGGGGGTATTAGCGAATCTGCACGCGGGCAAACTTGCGCTTTCCCACTTGCGCGACGACTGTCGCGCCCTTGGTGATAGTGAGCGCTTTGTCACTCACCTTCTCGCCATCGAGCTTTACGCCCCCTTGTTCGATCATTCGCGTGGCTTCTCCGGTGCTCGGCGTCAGCCCTGATTGCTTCAAAAGTTGCGCGATTCCAATCGCATCCCCCACAATCGTCAATGTTACTTCTGCCACATCATCCGGAATCCCGCCGCTGCTGCGGGTTTCAAAATCGGTAAGCGCTGCTTCTGCGGCGGCTTTCGAATGAAAGCGCGCAACGATCTCCTGCGCGAAGGTGACTTTAATACCCCTTGGGTTACGGCCGCCTTGGACATCACGCTTCCATATGGCCATCTCATTGGACGTAACAAACGACAACAACTCGATATATCTCCACATCAGATCGTCAGGCACGCTCATGAGCTTGCCAAACATGTCGTTGGGCTTATCAGTAATACCGACATAGTTATTTTTAGACTTCGACATTTTTTCCACCCCGTCCAAGCCTTCAAGCAGCGGCATCGTGAGTATGCATTGCGGCTCTTGGCCAGCCTGCTTCTGGAGTTCGCGCCCGACCAGCAAATTAAATTTTTGATCGGTGCCGCCTAATTCCAAATCGGATTTCAATGCGATCGAATCATAGCCCTGCATCAACGGGTATAGGAATTCATGCACTGAAATTGGCGTGCCCGCGGCATAGCGCTTGGTAAAATCATCGCGTTCCAACATCCGGGCCACCGTCCAGCGCGAAGCTAATTGAATAATTCCTGCTGCGCCGAGCGGGTCGCACCATTCTGAGTTGTAGCGAATTTCGGTTTTTTCGGGGTCAAGCACTAGGCTGGCCTGATCGAAATAAGTTTTCGCGTTTTCCTGAATTTGCTCGCGTGTGAGCGGCGGGCGGGTGGCGTTGCGGCCGCTGGGGTCGCCAATCATGGCCGTGAAATCGCCTATCAGAAATATCACTTGATGCCCCATATTTTGCAGCTGGCGCATTTTGTTGAGTACTACGGTGTGTCCCAAATGCAAATCCTGCGCCGTCGGATCTAACCCCAGCTTAATACGCAACACGCGCCCGCTTTCAAGCTTTTTGCGCATTTCGGCTTCGACGATTAATTCATCGACACCGCGCTTGATGGCAGCAAAGTCCGCTTCAATTTTTTCGAGATTAGGTTTAACAACAGTGTTCATCAGTAGGCCATTCAACAGAAGCAAAAAATACGGGGAAGGGGCGCGACCCGACGAATGGTACGTGACGGGACAAATATTTTTCTGTTACTCTTCAAGGTCTTGCCTGCGCATTACAAATTTTTTACGTATCACCCAAGGGTTGTTTTCGGTGATCCGTCCAACGCAATGAAGGCACAATGAAGTTCGCAAAACTTAAAATTTTATCGCAAAACCTCACCGAAAGCCTATGGAATTCGGGCGGCAAGCGTACGATCATTGCAATTGGCGTCTTGCTCGTGCTCCCAGTTTTCGGCATGTTGACCGCATTTGGTGTTGCTTCCGATACAAAATTAGATAGCCTTCAGCGCCGCGATGTCAGCCAAGTGCTAACGCTGCCAATTGTCACCGACGATGAAGTCGACAATGAACGCTTCTACAACACCGAGTTCATCCAACGCGGTGACACTGTAGCCACGCTCCTACAACGGCTCAACGTTAACGACGCTGCCGCATTTAATTTCTTGCGCAGCGAGCCTTCTGCAAAAGCAATTTTTCAGCTACGTCCAGGCCGCAGCATTCGGGCCGTTACCGATTCGGATGGCGAACTCTATTCACTGCGCTATTTATATAGCAGCGAATCGCTGCTGGAAGTCACCCGCCAAAATGACGGCGCATCTGAGGCGCCCCGCTTTATCGCACAGCAAAGAGCGCTGAACCCCATGCCGCAAACCGTGCAGCGCACTGGCACGATCAAATCGTCTCTGTATGGCGCGACCGACGACGCCGGCATTCCGGATGCCATTGCCAACCAACTCGCCCGTATTTTCTCCACCGACATTGATTTCCACATCGATCTGCGGCGCGGTGACCGATTTTCGGTCGTCTACGAAATGCTCTACCAAGATGGCGAATATCTGCGCCCCGGCCGCGTGCTCTCAGCTGAATTTATGAACAACAATAAAAAATTCGAAGCATTTTTATTTACCGACGCCGAAGGCAACGAAGGCTATTACTCGGCTGAGGGGCAAAATCGCGCCAAATCATTTCTCCGCTCTCCGCTCGCGTTCTCGCGTATCTCATCTGGCTTCGGCGGGCGCATGCACCCGATCTTCCGCAACTGGCGCGCCCACACCGGCGTTGATTTCGCTGCTCCGCGCGGCACGCCAGTCTGGGCGACAGCGGACGGCGTGATCGAATATGCGGGCGTTAAAGGTGGTTATGGCAACGTGGTCGAGATACGACACTCTGGCAGCGTCACCACTCTTTACGGACACCTTTCTGCCTTTGCTGCGGGCATGCGCAAAGGCACGCGCATCTCACAGGGGCAAACGGTTGCATATGTCGGCGCAACCGGTTTTGCTACTGGGCCGCATTTGCATTATGAATTCAAAATTGCCGGTGCGCATCAAGACCCGATGCGCGTCGCGTTACCCAAAGCCGACCCGCTGGCTGCGAAATATCGCGCGGCATTCTTGAGTCAGTCTGCAGCGCAAGTGCAGCAGCTTGCCTTGATTCGCGATGCTAATTTCGGGAAATTTGAATAGAAGTAGCCGTTAGTTGTTGCGCACAAGACTTCACGGAGACTGTCTCCTCATCATTGCCAAGCCGCCACCAGCCTGGGCAACCCTTCCGTAAACCCTAGTGCTGGCGGGGCGTTTCAGCATATCGACTGCGGCGCAGCAGCGTTAATTTAGCCTACCCTTGTGCAGTGACCACATGCAACGACGCGGCTTACTTCCGCACAATCTTCCACTTCGCGACGGCCTCCCCTGTCATATCACCAGGCTTCTTGTCGTTTAGCCACAAATACACTGGCTTACCCTTATAAGTCCATTGCTTGCTGCCGTCCTTGCGGGTCATGGTTGAAAAATTTTCCTTGGGCACATCGGTCGCTTCCACCTTGAGCGGTGGCCAAATAACCGCACACGGGCCGTTGCAATTGCTTGCATCGCTGTTGGCCACATCGGCCTCGTAGTTGTAGAGCGTATGTCCGCGCACATCGGTGAGCACGCCGACGTCATTGAACCTTGGCTCGGCGGCATCAGAAAAGGCAATAGCCAGAGCACTCCAAATTGTTGCGATACCCATTAGCTTTTGCTGCTTGGTCATTATTTACTCCTTGGCGTAAGTTGTGGGGATATCAACGCCGCTTGATACGTCGTTCCAAAATAAGTGTGTAGTTTAAAGTCGCGGTTCAAAAAAGAGCAGCGTTGTGTTACCACCCGTAGTGTTGCCAATATTACGCACACGCGGGGTGGGTGGATGTTTACGGTTCTGGCGACGCGTGAACGGCGGTTTAAAATACCAAGTGCACGCAACAGTGGCGGATGGGCAAGTTACCTCAGGTGATTCACGCGCTGTCCATGCGCGGCATGCTGACTGAAATTCAGTAAACCACGGCGCTTGTCGTCAATAGATTCGACCTTTGCCCAGGCTCCACCTGTGCCAATGTTCCGCGAAAAGAACAGCCAGAACGGCGCGCCCGTTCATATGAAGAAAAACGGTGCCCATGCGGTTCTGGAATCGCTTGGGGCTCAGTAATTTCATCGTTCCCGAGAGTCGCTTCCCCGCCGGCGCGACGAACGCTGCGGCATGCAGTCATGCAAAAACTGAAGCTCAGGACCTAGGGCGATTTGATGCAAACTGAACGTTAATCCTCGGTGGCGGCCACTTTAAGCGCAAGGTGCTCTGCGAAATGCGCGGCGACCATCGAATACAGCATTGGCGAGGGGTGAAAGCCGTCCTCAGCCATTAGCTTGGGGTGTGTAAACCCATCCATCGGCACATGGGAAACGAATGCGGCGCGGCGTGCGTGCGTCGCCCAGCGCGCCTGCAGGTCATTGTTGCGTCGCGCCTGCGCGCCGCCGTACCACGCCAGCGGCTGCGGAAGCAGCGGAAAGCGCTCCACAGCGGGCAAGCCTGGAAACAAAATGTGCTTCACACCAGTGTCCGCCCGAAGCAAGCGAATGATTCGGTTGCGAGCACGCAGTGCGTGGCCGATTGGCACGTTGTTGGTAATATCATTGACGCCCACGATGACCACCGCGATGTCGAATCTTGGCAACGGTTGGGCGAGCAACAGATTCAGCAAGCCGATTGAGGTCAGCCCCGTCTGGGCGATCAGGCGCCAGTGCACGTCTCGCTGGATTCGTCCGGCTAAAGCAGCGGCAAGTTGGGAGGCCAGCGCATTGTCCTGCGTTTCAGCGCCGACACCGGCAGCCGAAGAATCACCCGTGATCAACAGCGACAGTGGTGGTCGCGATGTTGATGTTGATGGTGATGCTGATACTGAAGATAACGACGAGGGCGGAGGTGAATCCGCATCAGCGTATGCGACCACGCCATGCCGTTGTCCTGAAGGCTCGGGTAATTCGAGCGCCACTTTACGCAAGCGCTTAGCCTGTGCGATGAGTATGGGAGCCAAAACTGGCTTGATGAGGCGAACGACCATGATGAGTGAGCCTGAGGCAAATAAGTTGCGAATTTGGATTACTGACAACGAGCAACGTTCGCGCCGCCGCGCATTCAATCGGGCTGGCACTCGCTATCGCGGATCAGTTAAATTATGAATGATTTTTTGAGTGAGTTGCGAAGCAGATTCGTTTGGACTTTGCGACGAATTGATCGCCGTTCGGGTTTGCATCATCATATAGATTCCCAACGAGTTCCGACATGACGCTGAAAAAGCTTCTCAAACAAAACTGCTTTGACATTTATTTGTAGGCATGCGCCCGCGACGTCGTCCTTCGCTCGTGTTGGCGGCACAGAGAGCATCTGCTTTGTTTGCGCTGCCCGCTTAACGTCATCCATCCACGGCAACGCTAAGTGGACTGGGTTCGCCAAAACGGACACCATGGAATTATTATTCTAAGTAGACCATGGAGAATAAAATGTCAGGAACACCGAAGCGAACATACACACATGAATACCGCGCAGAAGCGGTCAAGTTAGTGACTGAGCAAGGCATGACGCAGAGCGCGGCTGCGCACAAACTAGGGCTATCCTCGCAGACCTACAGCAACTGGGTTGTTCGCGCCCGTGCCGGCAAGCTTGTCACGGTTGACACCCGCCGCATACAACCGGTCAGCGAACTACAAGCCGAAGTCAGTCGCCTCAAGCGCGAACTCGCCATCGC
>JANYBL010000007.1 GCA_025360815.1 Burkholderiales bacterium | reverse complement strand
CCCAAGCCGCGCAGCGAGGCGGATGCCGCACCCGCCGAGAAGCTGCCCGAACCTGATAGCTCCGTCAAGCCGCCCGCTGCGTTGCTAGGCAATTCGCGCAAGAGCTGGGTTACTGTCGTTTGGCCGGAACGCCGAATTTCATCAGCGGTAATGATTTGAATAGGAGATGCTGTCTCAGCATCAACGCGTTTAATATTGGAACCCGTTACCTCAATTTTTTCAATTTTTTGCGGGGCGGCAGGCGCAACTGTCTGAGCAGTCGCAACAGATGCAACGAGTGTGGATACGCTCAGGATTGAAAGCAATGCTAGTGGCAGTGCTTTCATCTTGCTATCATTCTTGGGGTTGGTCATATGATCCTCATTGGAAATTACTAGGTTGGGTTTACGTGAAGCTCAATGCAAAACAACAGTGCCGCTGGTTACATAAAGTTACAACTATGCAAATATAATCGTTTCACCGTCATGATAGCTACACATATTGGCGGTTTGTGTCGTTTTTACAACATCGATTTGCATTGATGACTTTCATATGCAGTCTGTATGAAACTCGCATTTTGCGTCGTTTTGTGTAACGGTAGTTGTTACTTATTATGACAGTGCAGAGAAATTCTCAGGATGGCGTAACAGTGTCGTTATCGTTCATAGGCTGCTGCGTGTTTATTCTTTTTCACTAACGTGTTACACTTTTGGATTGTTGCAATGAGCCGAATTTTTGCCTAATTTTTTTAGTGCAGCCATGCGATCGATTTGGGCCTTGTGCCCATTTTTTATTTGTATTCTGGGTTTTTGATCGTTTTCACAGTTTTTGTGCGGGTTTTAGGGTTCCACTTTCTAAACTTTGCTAAAAAAGCGGAAATTGATCGAAAAACCCGCGGGCGCTCATTATTTTGCGCCGCAGAATGTTAATTTTTTTGGTTGGGGAGTCAATGTCGACCGATATTGCGTCAGTAGTGAACGCGGCAGTAACCGGACTGGGATTCGAGTTAGTCGATTTCGAACGGGCCGGCGGTGGGATGATGCGTGTTTTTATCGACAAGTCAGACGGAATTTCGGTTGAGAACTGTGCGGACGTAAGCAATCATCTGACTCGGCTGTTTGTGGTGGAGAACATCGATTATTCGCGCCTCGAGGTTTCGTCACCGGGGCTGGATCGCCCGGTCAAAACGCTTGAAGATTTTAAGCGCTTCACAGGGGTTGCGATCAAAGTGCGGCTCAACACGGCGGTAGAAAATCGTAAGCGGTTTGATGGCGTGGTGGAACAAATTATTGGTGAGGCGATCACCTTTAAAATGATCGCTGATCCATCGCAGCTGGCTGCTGGCGCGAAGGTTAAGGTTGTTGGCAAAGCCAAAACCGCGAAAAAAAGTAACGCAAAAAGTAACGTTGGCGCGGATGGGTCAGAAGCCCTGAAAGGCCCGCTAGTAGAAAACGTTGGCGCGATTGATAAAAATGCGCCAGACGAAAAACGTATCACCGTCATGCTGGCTGATATTGATCGCGCAAGACTGATCCCCGACGTTTGAAAGACGTTTGAGTTGGTATCGCGTCCGAGCAGTGTGTGAATTGTTCAGTAAAAATTGTTGATTAATCCTAAGTTGTCTTTAAAAGTATCTGGTGCTGGAGAAAATAAATGAGTCGTGAAATTTTATTGTTGGTTGATGTGTTGGCACGTGAAAAAAGCGTGCCGCGCGAAACCATTTTCATTGCGCTTGAAATGGCCTTGGCATCTGCCACCAAGAAAAAGCTCGACGATAAATTCCTGCAAGAAGAGGCCGATGTTCGCGTAGAAATTGACCGCGCGACCGGCGAATATCATGCCTTCCGCCGCTGGACTGTGGTGCCGGATGAAGAGCATGAGGAGCCTGCCCGCCAAATTGCCATTACCGATGCGCCTGAGCGCGGTGAGGACCTGGTGCTGGGCGATGTGATTGAAGAGCCGATGGACGCGGTTGATTTTGGCCGCATTGGTGCCCAAACCGCCAAGCAGGTGATTTTGCAAAAAATTCGCGATGCTGAACGCGAACAAATCTTGAATGACTTTTTGGCGCGTGATGAATCGCTCGTCACCGGCACGATCAAGCGCATTGAGCGCGGCAATGTGATCGTTGAATCTGGCCGTATTGAGGCAATGCTACCGCGCGACCAAACGATTCCGAAAGAGAATTTACGGGTCGGCGACCGTGTTCGGGCTTATTTACTTAAAGTGGATCGCACCTTGCGCGGTCCACAGCTCGTGCTGTCGCGCATTACGCCTGATTTCATCAAGGTTTTGTTTGAATTGGAAGTACCGGAAATTGAAGAAGGTTTGCTGGAGATTAAGGCCGCCGCACGCGATCCCGGGATGCGTGCCAAAATCGCCGTCAAATCGAATGATCCGCGGGTCGATCCGATTGGTACCTGCGTTGGTATGCGCGGCTCGCGCGTGCAGGCTGTCACAGGCGAACTGGCCGGTGAGCGTGTCGATATTATTTTGTGGTCGGCCGATCCGGCGCAGTTTGTTATCAACGCGCTCGCACCAGCTGAAGTCTCGTCGATTATTGTTGACGAGGAGAAACACGCCATGGATGTGGTGGTCGACGAAGAGCAATTGGCGCAGGCAATCGGCCGTGGCGGTCAAAACGTGCGCTTGGCATCCGAACTGACCGGCTGGCAGTTAAACATCATGACTGAGGTCGATGCTGACCAAAAACGCAATTCTGAAAATTCATCAATCCAGCAACTCTTTATGGCCAAGCTTGATGTTGATGAGGATGTCGCACAGATTTTGATCGATGAGGGCTTCAGCAATTTGGAAGAAGTTGCCTACGTTCCGCTTGCCGAGATGTTGGAAATTGAGGCGTTCGACGAAGACACGGTGAACGAGCTTCGCCGACGCGCGCGCGATGCGTTAGTGACGGATGCCATTAAGTCTGAAGAAACCATGGAAACCGCCGCCGAAGATTTGGCCGGGATGGAAGGCATGGATTCTGAGACGGCGCACACACTGGCAACCAAAGGTGTTCGTACCATGGACGATTTGGCAGATTTGGCGATCGATGAATTAACCGAGATAACGGGGATGGACGCGGAACGCGCGAAGACACTCATCATGACGGCCCGTGCACCTTGGTTTGCGGAAAAAGCCACGGCGGCAACCGCCGCAGAATAGCGGTAAACAAAACAGTATTCAGGCAGCGTATGTAGGTTGCTGAACAAAGCTGCCGACGAAAGTTTCCTTCGGTTTGTTTCAATATCGCGCATCATCACTGCATTAGCAGCATTCAACTAGAAATAGGTATTAAATGGCTCAAACCACAGTTGCTCAATTTGCGAAAGAACTTAAGCTCACCGAAGACCTGCTCTTGGAGCAACTTTCGGCAGCGGGCGTTGCCATCGCGTCCGTTGAAGACAAGCTCGCGGAAGACGATAAGGCACGTTTGTTGACTTACCTGCAAGAAGCGCACGGCCACAAAGAAGAAAAGAAAAAAATCACCTTGGTGCGCAAGCAAACCTCGGAAATTAAAAAAGCCGATGCCACTGGCAAAGCCCGCACAATTCAGGTCGAAGTTCGTAAGAAACGCACCTTCCTGAAGGTCGACAAAGTCGAGCCTGCCGAGGAGGTTGAAAAGCCAGTTGAGCCAGCAGCGCCGATTATCAATGACGATGAACTGGCGAAACGACGCGCCGAAGATGCGCGCCAAAATGCTTTGCTCGCCGCACAGGCAGAGCAAAAGGCACAATTGGCTCCCAAACGTCGCAGCAAAAAAGCCGAGGCTGACGAAGCCAAGGAAGCCGCCGATGCAGCAGAGGCCGAAGAAATTGCCGCTGAGGTCAAGGCAAAAAAAGCAGGTAAAGCAGTGCAAGCTGATGCCCCCGACGTCGTCGCAGCAACCAACAAATCTGATGCCGCCAAGCCCGCGGCAACCGCCCGAAAAGCCGCGCCTGTAGCTGAGGTTGACCCTAACCGCCCGCGAATTGGCGAACGGGTCGTACTCAAAAAAGATCCGCCGCCGGCAAGCGAAGGTACGCTACATCGCCCATCGGTCAAACCTGGCGATAAAGATGCGAAGGCAGCAGACAAAAAAACCACGAAAAAAGTCACCAAACCTACTGCTACCGCTTGGACAGATGATGCTAATAAGCGCCGCACTATCAAGACGCGCGGCGATGCGTCCGGTGGCCGCGATGGTTGGCGCAGTCGCAAGGCCAAGGCGCATCAGGACGGAACAAACGAAGAAACAAACTTCCAAGCGCCGACTGAGCCAATCATTCGTGAGATTCCGGTGCCAGAAACCATCAGCGTTGGCGAACTTGCCTCGATGATGAGCGTGAAGGCCGCTGAGCTGATCAAAATCATGATGAAGATGGGCTCGATGGTCACCATCAACCAAGTGCTCGACCAAGAAACCGCGATGATTTTGGTCGTGGAAATGGGACACATCCCGAAAGCCTCGAAGGCCGATGATCCCGAAGCCTATTTGGTGAAAGAAGAGCAGCATCCCGACGCAGTCGCCGAGCAACGTCCGCCGGTGGTCACGATCATGGGTCACGTTGACCATGGCAAGACATCGCTGCTTGATACCATCCGTAAAGCCAAGGTTGCTTCAGGCGAAGCGGGCGGCATTACCCAGCATATCGGCGCATACCACGTCGAAACGCCACGTGGCGTGATTACCTTCCTAGATACCCCAGGCCACGAGGCTTTCACCGCCATGCGTGCTCGTGGTTCACAAACCACTGACTTAGTGATCCTCGTTGTCGCCGCTGATGACGGCGTGATGCCGCAAACCAAAGAAGCAATCGCTCACACCAAAGCTGCCGGTGTGCCGATGATTGTGGCCGTCAATAAAATCGATAAGCCCGAAGCCAACATGGAACGCGTCAAGCAAGAGTTAGTGGCCAACGACGTGCTGCCCGAGGAATACGGCGGTGATGTCATGTTCATGCCCGTCTCTGCCAAAACTGGCAAAGGTATTGATGAATTGTTAGAGGCGATTTTGTTGCAAGCCGAAGTATTGGAATTGAAGGCTGTCAAACAGACCCCCGCTCGCGGTGTCGTCATCGAGGCACGATTGGACAAGGGACGTGGCCCGGTTGCCACCATTTTGGTCAAATCCGGAACATTGAAAAAAGGCGATATGGTTTTGGCTGGCGCGGTGTTTGGTCGGGTTCGCGCGATGACGGATGAGAACGGTAAAGCAGTCATTGAGGCAGGGCCGTCCATCCCCGTTGAAGTTCAAGGTTTGACGGAAGTGCCGGTCGCTGGTGAAGATGTGATGGTGTTAAACGACGAGCGCAAAGCGCGCGAAATCGCCCTCTTCCGTCAAGGCAAATTCCGCGACGTGAAATTGGCGAAACAACAAGCCGCGAAATTAGAAAACGCATTTGACCAAATGGCCGAAGGTGCGAAGAAATCGTTGGCGGTGATCATTAAATCGGACGTTCAAGGCTCCTATGAGGGCTTGGCTTATGCGCTCGGCAAATTGACCACCGAGGAAGTGAAAGTGAACGTCATTCACGCGGGTGTCGGCGCAATTACCGAATCCGATGTGAACTTGGCGCTGGCCTCCAAAGCAATTGTGATCGGCTTCAACTCCCGTACTGATGCTGGCGCGCGCAAGCTGGTCGAAACCTCCGGCGTGCAGGTGCGTTATTACAGCATCATTTACGAGGCGGTTGATGACGTTAAGCTGGCTTTGAGCGGCATGTTGTCACCCGAAATTCGTGAGAGCATTCTCGGCACGGTTGAGATTCGCAATGTCTTTAAAATCACCAAGGTGGGTGCGGTTGCCGGTTGTTACGTGACCGACGGCCTGATCAAACGCTCGTCGAGCATTCGCTTGGTGCGCGACGGCGTGGTGATTTTCACCGGCGAATTGGATTCCTTAAAGCGCTTCAAGGACGATGTCAAAGAAGTCAAGTCCGGCTTCGAATGCGGGCTCTCGTTGAAGAACTACAACGAGATTATGGTCGGCGACGTGCTGGAAGCGTTTGAGCAGGTTGAAGTAGCGAGGACGCTGGCTTAACTGCCAGCGTTCAAACGAACAAACTGACATCATGAGTAACGAAACCCGCAACAAAAAAATCGCCGACGCCATTCAGCGGGAGCTATCCGAGATCATCCGGTTGGGCTTGCGCGATCCGCGCGTCACGATGGTGACGATCACCGATGTCGAGTTAAAACGTGACAATTCCCACGCCAAGATTTTTTTCACGTCGCTAGGCGGCGACACGAAGGTGCAATCATGCCAGCAAGGTTTGCAAAGTGCGGCTGGTTTTTTACGCACCCAACTCGCAGGCCGCTTAACGATTCGCACCGTGCCGGATTTGCACTTTGCGATTGATAACTCAGTTGAGCGTGGCGTGAATCTGGCCAAGCTGATCGATGAGGCGCTTGCGGATGATGCAAAGCATCCCGAGTAATTCACGCTTAGGTTAAGGCGTGATGGAGCCGGTAACCCGCGAAAAGCAAATACGCCGCAAATTAAGCGGCGTTTTGCTATTGGATAAACCTGCTGGCCTTTCGTCCACAACAGCTTTGGGGCGTGCGAGATGGCTGTTTGCAGCCGATAAAGCCGGGCACACCGGGACGCTGGACCCTTTCGCTACTGGCCTGCTGCCGCTTTGTTTCGGCGAGGCGACCAAGTTCTCCCGCTTCATGCTCGATGCTGATAAAACTTACGTCGCTACCCTTCAGCTCGGCGGTCGCACGCCGACTGGTGATACGGAATCGGCGCCAATTGAGCAACGCGAAATTAACATAGACGAAGCAACGATTCGCCGCGTCCTAGTCACCTTCCAGGGCGAACAAACGCAAATTCCCCCCATGTATTCCGCCTTAAAACGCGACGGCGTGCCGCTCTACAAACTGGCGAGGCAAGGCATCGAAATCGAACGTGAGGCACGGCCAATTAACGTCTATCAAATCGCCATGCAGTCCTTCAATGGCCACGAACTTGTCATCGAAACCAAAGTCAGCAAAGGCACCTACATTCGTGTGCTGGCCGAAGATATTGGCGAGGCGCTCGGCTGTGGGGCACATCTAACGCAGCTACGCCGAACGGCAACGGCAGGTTTTTCGATTGCCGATGCGGTGACGCTGGATGCGCTGGAAAACCAAACACTGGAAGAGCGCGATCAACACCTCAATCTGGTTGATTCGCTGGCATTTTCGCTACCGTCGATTTCCCTGGATGCCCCGCCCAGCCTAGAGTTTGGCCATGGTCGGGCGGTAGAAATTGTGGGATATACGGCGATGGAATACCGAGTTTATGGCGCGGATGGACGTTTTTTGGGAATCGGCGCAGTCGATGACAGCGATGCAAACAACACAACGCTCACGCCGGTTCGTTTGATGGCACTAGGCGCTTAGTTTCAACGCCGCATGGACGTCATTTCGCGTGCTGTTTTCATTGCATTTTTATGTCCAATCGAGCTATAATTTCGTTCTTGCATTTGAAGCTTTCTCGCGTCTGTTGAGATAGCTTTGTAAACCTCGACAAAAATGCCGCAAGTATCTGCGCAAGATACGTGAATTGAGAATGGAATATCATGACTACAGCTGTCCGTAATGCCGAAGTTGTTGCGCAATATCAGCGCGCCAAGGGTGACACCGGTTCCCCCGAAGTCCAGGTTGCTTTGTTGACCAATCGCATCAATGAGCTCACCGCCCACTTTAAAATGCATGTTAAGGATCATCATGGCCGTCGCGGTTTGCTACGCATGGTATCGAAGCGCCGCACGTTGTTGGATTATTTGAAGCGCACAAAATTGGAGTCATACCGCAAGCTGATTGATCAGCTTGGTTTGCGCAAGTAATCAGCACAAAGCTAGTTGCGCATCACAGAATTACCCATAAGCCCCTCTGAATTTTTCAGCGGGGCTTTTTTATGCTTTGTTTTGCTGTCCGGCTTTTTATATTCGACGGTTTTTTTAAATTGATGTTTTTGTAATTCGTACTGGCGGTAGGTTTTAAATCGTTTTAACTGTTTAAGTTTGTTGTTAGTTGTCCATTGTTTTGCTCTGCATCGTGTGATGCAGAAATCGAATCGCAATGATTCACAATTGTGTGAATGCGCGAAAACACTTTAGAAGGATGTTGCCAAATGAAAGCTATTAAAAAAACGTTGCAGTATGGTCGCCATACGCTGACGCTCGAAACCGGTGAGATCGCCCGCCAAGCAGATGGCGCAGTGATGGTGTCGCTGGACGATACTGTGGTGCTCGTTACTTGCGTGGCGCGGAGAGACGCCAAAGAAGGTCAAGATTTTTTCCCGCTCACCGTTGATTACCAAGAAAAGACATTTGCTGCCGGTAAAATCCCCGGTGGTTTTTTCAAGCGTGAAGGCCGCCCATCCGAAAAAGAAATTCTCACCTCACGTTTGATTGATCGCCCACTGCGCCCGCTGTTCCCGGAAGGTTTTTACAACGAAGTGCAGATCATCGCAACCGTTTTGTCCAGCAATCCAGAAATTGATTCTGACATTCCCGCCATGATCGGTGCGTCTGCCGCTGTCGTGTTGTCCGGCCTGCCGTTCGATGGCCCAATTGGTGCCGCACGCGTTGGCTATTTGAATGGTGCCTATGTATTGAATCCAACAAAAACAGAACTTGAAACATCGCAGATGGATTTGGTTGTTGCTGCGACTGAAACCGCGGTATTGATGGTGGAATCAGAAGCCCGCGAATTGCCGGAAGATGTGATGCTTGGCGCGATTGTGTTCGGCCAAGAGCAACAACAAGCGGTCATTAACATGATCTTGGAATTGGCCGACGAAGGCGGTAAAGATTTGTGGAACTGGACTGCGCCGGTCGCACCGCAAGCCTTGATCGACCAGATCAGCAATATGGCCGCCAATGATTTGAACGAAGCTTTTCGCATCAAAGCCAAAGGGGCGCGTTCCGAAAAATTATCTGAAATTAACAAGCGTGTGGTGACCGCTCTTTGTACCGGTCTCGATGGTGCGCCGGACAAAAATGCGGTCAATGAGCAATTGTTCAAAATTGAATCCAACATCGTTCGCAGCCAGATTTTAAATGGCGAGCCACGTATTGACGGACGCGATAGCAAGACCGTTCGCCCAATCTCGATTCGTCCATCAGTCTTGCCACGCACGCACGGTTCTGTGCTGTTTACCCGCGGTGAAACACAGGCGATTGTCGTCGCTACACTGGGTACATTGAAAGAATCACAAATGATTGACGCGCTGCAAGGCGAGTACAAAGATCGTTACATGTTCCACTACAACTTCCCTCCGTACTCGACAGGTGAAACAGGTCGCGTTGGTACACCAAAACGCCGCGAAATTGGTCACGGTCGGTTGGCGAAGCGCTCACTGATTGCCGTATTGCCAAGTGAAGAAGAATTTGGCTACTCGATGCGTGTGGTCTCGGAAATTACCGAGTCCAATGGCTCATCATCAATGGCCTCCGTTTGTGGTGGCTGTTTGGCGCTGATGGACGCTGGCGTACCGATTAAAGCACACGTCGCTGGCGTAGCAATGGGTTTGATTAAAGAAGGCAACCGCTTCGCCGTATTGACCGACATTTTGGGCGATGAAGATCACTTGGGCGATATGGATTTTAAAGTGGCCGGCACCGACAAAGGTATCACCGCGCTGCAAATGGATATTAAAATCACGGGCATCACTGCTGAGATCATGGATGTTGCATTGAAGCAGGCCAAAGAAGGTCGCATGCATATACTGGGCTTGATGAAACAAGCTGTTCCCGCACCACGTGGCGAGCTGTCATCATTTGCGCCACAGATCATCAAAATTAAGATCAATCCGGATAAGATTCGCGATGTCATCGGCAAGGGCGGCGCAGTTATTCAGGCCATTACGCGCGAAACCGGCACCGAGATTGATATCGCGGAAGATGGCACGATCTCCATTGCCTGTGTGTCAGCTGAAGCCGGCGCAGCCGCCAAGAAACGCATTGAAGATATCACTGCAGAAGTCGAAGTCGGCAAGATTTACGAAGGTCCGATTTTGCGTCTGCTGGATTTCGGCGCAATTGTCAGCCTGATGCCTGGTAAGGACGGTTTGCTACACATCTCTCAAATCGCCCACGAGCGGGTAAATGCCGTTTCCGATCATTTGAAAGAAGGCCAGATCGTAAAGGTCAAAGTGATGGAGGCTGACGATAAAGGTCGTGTGCGTTTAAGCATGAAAGCACTGATTGATCAGCCTTCAAAGGCACCTGCGGAACACGCGCCGGATGTTGCACCGCAGTAATTTATGTTGACGTAAATAGGATTACTAAAGGGGCCTTGAGAAATCAAGGTCCCTTTTGCTTCAGCGGATGCCGCCGATCAACGGCTGTGTTGCACCAATTTTTGATCGTAAGAAATTTGCCGAAACAGGCTACTTCCGCGTATAATCCGTCGTCGTTTGTTGAAAGTGTGTTGGCCAAGCGAATGTAGCAAAATCAATACGTCGGGGCGTAGCGCAGCCCGGTAGCGCGCCTGGTTTGGGACCAGGATGTCGTAGGTTCGAATCCTATCGCCCCGACCATTTTTCTAGTCGCATTTATAGCGGTAATACGTAGTTGTCCGACGCGGTGCCCGTAGCTCATCTGGATAGAGCACCGGCCTTCTAAGCCGGGGGTAACAGGTTCGAGTCC
>JANYBL010000104.1 GCA_025360815.1 Burkholderiales bacterium | reverse complement strand
AATTTGTCCACGTTCAATTCACCCACGACGGCCAAACTATACGCAGTCACGATTCTGGTCGTGAATTTGTGTTGATGGTCTTTTCGTTGGTTCTTTATCTTCGCGTGCAGGTTGCGAACTTGCTTGGGCTTACCCGCCCGCTGGGCAATGCCCAGTTTAGCTTCAGCTTTCCGATAAAACTGAGGCGCCTCAATACGCGCACCGTCGCTCAATACCATTTCCGACTTCAAGCCAAGGTCGATACCCACTTCTGTACTAAACAATCGACCTTGAAGGGGAGTGGCTACCTTCAGCGTAGCCGTGATGTTGAGGTACCACCGACCGCGACTATCCTCTGAGATACAGCCGCTACCAAGATTGTATTGAGCCAAGCCAAATGAATCCCAAAATGACAGCGCTGTACCACAGTAGTGGATTTGTCCGTTCTTGTGTTGAATGCTGTCGTGTCGGAAGGGTATCCAACCCAGGCTACGTCGATTGCTATTCGGCTTGGAGACTCGCCAGGCGAGCCTGGCTTTTTTGCATTGTTTACGACTCTTGACCAATTCAGCGCCAATCATTTGGACGGATGCAGCGTTAAGGGGTAGCCCGTCCTCTCCTTTGGTCGCGCCGGCGGTGTAGTGTTGAAGGTCGTAGGCGCTGAAGAATTGGCCTGTGCGCCGGGTGTGCTCGTAGGATAAGGCGTTACAGTAATTCCAGACATCGTTCACGGCACGCGCCATTTGGCGCAGCGTGACCGCGTGCTTGTCTTTGAGTCGGAGCCGTAACGTGAGAATTGTATAAATATACAGTTATCGAAAATCAAAGACAAGGATGGCTTCGCCATCCGCGCTATCCATCCCCGCCCTTAAGGGCAGGGATTTCCGCGCAAGAAGGTTAAAATGGATGCGCTCAACCAACCTTCAACATAACCTTGCCAATATGCGCACTCGATTCCATGAGCTGATGCGCGCTCACAACGTCGGCTAGCTCAAACACTTTGTTGATAATGGGCTTAACTGTTTTTGCAGCAATCAGCGGCCATACTTTTTCCTTCAGGGCCACCGCAATCGCGGCTTTCTGCGCATCGGGTCGTGCGCGCAACGTCGAGCCGGTAATGGTCTGGCGCTTCATCATCAGTGGCCGAAAATCGACTTCCACTTTGCCGCCCTCTAAAAACGCGATGAAACAATATCGGCCTTCCATGGCGAGCGAGCGTAGATTTTTTTCGATGTAGCTTCCGCCGACCATATCGAGGATTACGTTCACGCCCTGTTTGCCGGTGATCGCGGCGATCTCAGCCATCCAATCTTGGGTTTTGTAATTGAACACATGGTCTGCCCCCACGCTCTTGCAAAAGGCGGCCTTTTCATCGTTGCCGACGGTGGTGAACACCTCCGCGCCAAACGCTTTGGCCAGCTGAATTGCGGTTAAACCAATGCCACTTGAGCCGCCGTGAACAAGGAATCTTTCACCTGATTTTAGTTTGCAGGTTTCAAATACATTTACCCACACCGTGAAAAAATTTTCGGGCACACCGGCTGCTTCCAACATGGATAGCCCCGCTGGAATAGGCAAACAATGTGCTGCGGGTGCAGCGCAATATTCGGCATAACCGCCGCCAGGTGTGAGCGCACAAATCTGATCGCCAAGCTTGAATGCGGAAACGTCTACACCTAAACCTACTACCTCGCCAGACACCTCCAAACCCATGACTGGCGAAGCATTGGGCGGGGGCGCGTAGTTGCCTGAGCGCTGCGCGATATCGGGGCGATTCACGCCTGCGTAGGCGACCTTGATGAGCACATCGGTTGTGCCAAATTGCGGGAGGACGCCGGTCGCAATACGCATCACCTCAGCGCCACCAGGCGCATCGGCGGCAACGTAGCGCATCGTGACAGGAAGATTGTTCGGCGTTAATTCAATTGCAGACAAGGCGATTCCTTTGCTTTAGAGTGACCGTCGAAGCGACTTCACCGGGCTTAATTATAGGCTCGCCCTTCGTTATTCATCATGCGTCATTCGCCATTTAAAACTGACAAGCAAAATCAATAAGGACAAAATCAAACAATATGGCTACGAAAACTGATAAATCTGGCGCTCTACCGATCAAGCCAATCATCGCCGACGGCAAGACAAAGCTCGCCGATATCGATCCGGCATCCACCTGCAAATTTGTCGGCACCAAAGACGACGCTGCCGCCCAACGCGCCGATTTGACCGCGCAGTTGGTGCGGTTGCAGGACGTGTTGTTTGCCGAGCATCAGCATAAAATTTTAGTCATCGTGCAGGCTATGGATACGGCCGGCAAAGATGGCGTGATCCGGAATTGCTTGTCCGGCATCAATCCACAAGGCATGCGCGTGGCGAGTTTTAAAGCACCGAGTCCGGAAGAGCTCGATCACGATTATTTGTGGCGTATCCATCGCAAAGCGCCAAGAAAAGGTGAGCTGGTGGTGTTTAATCGCAGCCATTATGAAGACGTGCTGATCACCCGCGTGCACGGTTGGATTGACGACGCAACAGCAAAGCGCAGGCTACGGCAAATTAATGATTTTGAGACCATGCTGGTTGAGGAGGGGACCACTATAATTAAATTTTTCCTACATATCTCAAAGGACGAGCAAAAGCAGCGCCTGCAAAATCGGCTTGTCGATCCCACAAAGCGTTGGAAATTTCAGACCGGTGATTTGGCGGAGCGAAAGAAATGGGACGACTATCAGCGCGTTTATGAAGAGACGATTAACTCGACATCAAGCCCGCACTCGCCTTGGTATATTGTCCCGTCCGATCGGAAATGGGTGCGCGATGTTTATGTTTCAGCGGTGCTGGTGCAAGCGATGTCGGCCTTAGACATGCAATACCCTGCGGCGGCGGCCGAGCTCAACGACTTAAAAGTGGAATAAAAATCGATTAAAAAGATCGATAAAATTCATTCCGCCCCAAACTTTTTTGCCGCACTGCACAATTGCCACCTTCCGTGCTAAGCCCTTGTGTTAAAATAAGATTTATTGGTTTCAAACTAGGCGAAAGCGGCTTTTAAGCAAAATTTGGCACCTTAGGCACCTTAATTTCACAACCTCGTCGCATTTCCTAATTTGCATGTCCTTATTTGCATTTCCTTATTCGCAGATCCTTATTCGCACATCCTTAGTTGCACCCCGGAGTCAGAAATGCCGATTTACGCTTACAAATGTTCATCCTGCGGACACGCAGCCGATGCTCTCCAAAAAATGTCCGCCGATCCGCTCACCGAATGTCCAGCGTGCGGCAAATCGACCTATTCTAAGCAGGTAACCGCGCCGAGCTTTCAGCTCAAAGGTAGCGGCTGGTATGTGACCGATTTTAAGGGTGAGAAAAAACCGGCAGCCGTTCCGGTCGCGGCAGAAGCCGGGAAGGATGCCGCGCCAACAACCGACACCGCCAAATCTGACAAGCCGGCCGAAACCGCCACGAGCAGCAGCAGTGAATCGTCGACTGCCGCGAGCCCTGCTGCTACACCACCGACGGCGGGTTCCCCCCGAAACGCCCCGCCAGCAGCCGCATCCGGGGCATCGGTGCCACCCACGTCAGCCAGCAAAGCGGCCTAGGACTGACGATGCGTAAATACCTCATCGCCGGCGTATTGGTTTGGATCCCGCTGGTCATCACCGGTTTGGTATTGAAATTCCTCGTCGAGACGATGGACCAAACCCTGCTGCTGCTGCCGGAGCGTTTAAAAACGGAAGCCTTGTTCGGCTTCCATGTCCCCGGCATGGGTGTGATTTTGACGCTACTGATCGTGTTTATAACAGGCGTGATTGCGGCCAATTTTTTTGGTAAACAGCTGCTCGGCATCGGCGATAAATTATTGCATCGCATTCCCATCGTCCGGTCTGTTTACGGCGGCGTAAAACAGATTTCTGACACCTTGTTTTCATCTGAAGGCAAAGCGTTTCGTTATGCCTGCCTCGTGCGTTACCCACAGCGCGATACGTGGACCGTCGCCTTGCTCACCGGCGAGCCGGAACATGAAGTAACCGACCATCTGGGCTTTGATAATTATTCGGTTTTCGTGCCGACTACGCCGAATATCACCGCCGGGTTTTTTCTGATCGTTCCCAAAAAAGATGTGATCAAACTGGAAATGAATGTCGATCAGGCATTGAAATACATTATCTCGATGGGTGTGGCTGAACCTGCACGCATCGTTCGCGCCAATAGTGATAACCCACATCACACTAACGGGGCCGAGTTAAAACAAGCCGGCACCGACCCCAATCGGTAGCCGTCGCGGGCATCCGCGGCGGCGTAACTGCAACCTCTTTGTTGCCTGGCGTGGCGCAAGTTTAAATCACGAAGCTTCAACACGACGGCAGCAACCAGCATATCAATGGTCATTCTCAGCACGGCCACGGGCCTCGTTATTAATCTCGTTATTCAGCGAGGTCAAATCTGCCGAGCGATTGAGAAACCAAATTTACCAAAGGGCATGACCATGAGAACCAACTACGCAGGCTTGATCGACGCAAGCTATTTAGGCCAAACCATCTCCGTTTTTGGTTGGGCGCACCGCCGCCGCGACCACGGCGGCGTCATTTTTATCGACTTGCGTGACCGTGAGGGCTTATTGCAAATTGTGATTGACCCGGACACGCCCGAGACGTTTGCCACCGCTGATAAAGCCCGCAATGAATTTGTACTAAAAATCACTGGCCTGGTGCGCCCGCGTCCAGAAGGCACAGTCAATAAGGGTTTGAAATCTGGCGAAATTGAAGTCTTGGCAAAAGACATCGAGGTTCTGAACGCATCGCTCACCCCGCCATTCATGATTGATGATGAAAACATCAACGAAGAAACACGATTGAAATATCGTTACCTCGATCTGCGTCGCCCACAAATGCAGGCCAATTTACGGCTGCGCCACCGCGTCGCCAGTGCAGCGCGGCGCTATCTGGATGATCTCGGTTTTGTCGATATCGAGACCCCGTTTTTATATAAATCCACACCCGAAGGTGCACGTGAATTTTTGGTACCGTCCCGCATTCACGATGGCCATTTCTATGCGTTGCCGCAAAGCCCGCAGTTATTCAAACAATTGCTCATGGTGGCCGGTTTTGATCGCTATTACCAAATCGTGAAATGCTTTCGCGATGAAGATTTGCGCGCCGATCGCCAACCTGAATTTACCCAGATTGATATTGAAACCTCGTTCCTGAACGAGCGTGAAATTCAAGACATCATGGAAGGGCTCATTAAAAAAATGTGGAAAGCCGGGCTTGGCATCGATCTACCCGATTTCCCACGTATGGCCCATGCAGAAGCGATGGCTCGGTTTGGATCGGACAAGCCCGATTTGCGTGTTTCGCTCGAATTAACGGAGCTGACGGACGTCATGAAAACCTGTGATTTCAAAGTCTTCCGCGCCGCCGCTGATATGAAAAATGGCCGCGTTGCCGCGATTTGTGTACCTGGTGGCAATGAAAAATTCTCGCGAAAAGAAATTGACGATCTCACCGGCTTCGTCGCGATTTACGGTGCAAAAGGTTTGGCCTACATCAAATGCAACGACGTCTCCAAGTTGAGTGAAGAAGGCTTGCAATCGCCGATTATCAAATTCCTCAACGTCGAAACACTGGGCAAAATCATCGAAAAATGTAATGCCAAAAATGGCGATTTGATTTTCTTCTGCGCCGATAAAGCGAAAGTAGTGAGCGATTCATTGGGCGCTTTGCGATCGAAAATTGGCCATGAAAAAGGCTTTGCCGAAAAAGGCTACCGTCCGCTGTGGGTAGTCGATTTCCCCGCCTTCGAATTCGATGAAGAAAACAACCGCTACGTTTCTGCGCACCACCCCTTTACGGCGCCGAAGGACGAACACCTGCAATACCTAGACACTGATCCTTCAAAAGTATTGGCAAAGGCCTACGACGTTGCCATGAACGGTTGGGAAATCGGCGGCGGTTCGGTGCGCATCCACTCGCCGGAATTGCAGGCTAAACAATTTGCCGTGCTGGGTATAACCGAGGAGGATCAGCGCGCTAAATTTGGCTTCTTGTTAGATGCGCTGCAATACGGTGCGCCACCGATGGGTGGTGTCGCATTTGGGTTGGATCGCATTGTCACGCTGATGTGCGAAAAATGGGATTCGATCCGCGACGTAATCGCGTTCCCCAAAACCCAGCGCGGGCAGGATTTGATGATCGATACGCCATCGCCCGTGCCGGACAAGCAGTTGCGGGATCTACATATTAAGCTGCGGAACGTCGCGCCACCGGCGGCATAAGACCCAACACGGCCCAACAAGCCTCAACAAGACCCAACAAGGCCCCGCAAGGCCGACCAGCATCCCCGAGCGGCAGTGACCAACGGCGTTCGCCTACAGTGCGGCGGAGTCGGATAAGATAGAGTATTAAAAAACAAGTTAAAAAAAACAAGTTTAGAAAACAAGTTTATATTTTTCAACTGTATCAAATAGAAATCGCGCTCATTTTTAACTTAATCTAATAAGACAACGATCAATGAAACTCATACCCGTTATTCTCTGCGGCGGTGCAGGCTCAAGGCTTTGGCCAGTCTCTCGTGAGACGCATCCCAAGCCATTTATTCGCCTCGCTGACGGGCAAAGCCTGCTGCAAAAGGCGTTCTTGCGCGGCGCGGCACTGCCAGACGTCATTGAAGTCATGACCGTAACGAACCGCGAGCTGTTGTTTAAAACCAAGGATGAATACCGCCCGGTCAATGATCTGAAATTGCCCACCTCATTCATCTTAGAGCCATTCGGACGCAACACCGCCCCCGCGATTGCCGCGGCGGCTTTGCATGCCGCACACGCGCATGGCGACGATGCCATTTTGTTGGTGTTGGCAGCAGACCATCTTATTTCCAACCAAGCTGGCTTTCAGGCAGCCGTTGCCAACGCTGCGCAAATGGCACAGGGCGGCAGCTTGGTCACCTTTGGTATAGAGCCAAGTGCACCGGAAACGGGCTACGGCTACATACAGGTTGACCGCAACAAAAACAGCAATAAGGTCGTTCGATTTGTCGAAAAGCCATCGCTCGATATCGCTAAAGGCTATTTGGCATCTGGCAATTATTTGTGGAACTCCGGGATGTTCTGTTTTAGCGCCGGTGGTTTGCTGCGTGAAATGCGAGAACTCTGCCCGAAGGTATTGGAGTTGACCGAAGCGTGCCTCGCCCAATCACCGCAAACCGTCGGTGTTGGCACCAACCAAACGGAGCTTGAGGCCAGCTCGTTTGCGCTTGCGCCTGATATCTCGATTGACTATGCGGTGATGGAAAAGTCACACAACGTTGCGGTCGTGCCGTGCGATATCGGCTGGAGCGATATCGGCTCGTGGAACGCGATTGGTGATTTAACGACTGCCGATGGTTCTGGGAATCGGATTGAAGGCGATGTGATGTTGCATGACGCAACTGACTGCTACATCCAGGCCGATGGCCGGATGGTGGGGGCGGTCGGCGTCGATAACCTCATCATTATTGATACACCTGATGCTTTGTTAGTCGCCCACAAGAGCCGCGCACAAGATGTGAAGCACATCTATGCTGGCCTGAAAGCGCAGGGGCATGAAAGCCATAAGCTCCACCGCACCGTGCATCGGCCTTGGGGCACTTACACCGTGCTAGAAGAAGATCCGGGCTATAAAATTAAGCGCATCGAAGTCAAACCTGGCGCGGCCCTTTCGCTACAAATGCACCACCACCGCAGCGAGCATTGGATTGTCGTCAGCGGCACCGCTAAGGTCGTGAATGGCGAACAAACGCTCATGATTAAAACCAACGAATCGACTTACATCCCCGCAGGGCACAAGCACCGCTTAGAAAACCCCGGCGTCATTAATCTCGTGATGATTGAAGTGCAAAGTGGTGAATACTTGGGCGAGGATGATATTGTTCGGTTTGACGATATTTATGGTCGGGTGGTGATGGCGTGAAGCCGTTGACCATTAAAAAAGTAAAAAGCGATTTGCCCTTCATCACGACCGAGCCAGCTAAAAAAATAGGACTCTGCTTTGAATTCTACAATCACTGAAAAACCAAGCAGCGCCACAGGTGCTTTTGCGCGGACTGCTCGTTTTTTGAAGACCAACACTATTTTTATGTTGACGGTGTTGATCCCTACCGCGCTCGCTATTATTTATTACGGCCTGATCGCGTCGGATGTTTACATTTCAGAATCACGTTTTGTCGTGCGCAGCCCGCAACGTCAGGCAACGACGGGGCTTGGCGCACTATTGCAGGGCACTGGCTTTGCCCGTTCGCAAGACGATACCTATTCGGTTCACGATTTTGTGATGTCGCGTGATGCGCTGAAAGAACTTGATGACCAGCTCAAGGTGCGCAAATCTTTTTCCAGCAAGGACGCTGACGTTATTAACCGATTCCCCGGCCTTGATTGGGACGATAGCTTTGAGGCGTTTCATCGCTATTATAAAAAGCGCGTGACCATTGATTACGACACCGTCTCATCCATTTCAGTTTTAAATGTTCGTGCATTCACGGCCGATGACGCAAAAAACATTAACGACCTGTTGCTCAAAATGGGCGAGCGGTTGGTCAACAATTTGAATGACCGTAGCCGTCAAGATTTAATTAAGGTGGCGCAGCAAGAAGTATCGATTGCCGAAGAGAAAGCAAAGACAGCCGCCTTGAGCTTGTCCGCATTCAGGAGCAACCAATCTGTATTTGACCCGACTGGGCAGTCCGCAGCGCAACTGCAGAGCGTGGGCAAAATCCGCGAGGAACTCATGTCCGCTGAGGCACAGCTTGCGCAACTCGTGCAGCTATCGCCTAACAATCCACAGCTCAAAGTGTTGCGAAGCCGTGTTGAGTCATTGCGCGCGTCGGCGGCTAACGAGGCAGCCAAAGTGACTGGATCCGGAAATTCATTCGCATCGAAAGCAACCGGATTTGATCGTTTAACGCTCGAAAAACAATTTGCGGACCGTCAACTGGCAGCGGCGTTTGCCTCACTTGAATCCGCCAAGAGCGAGGCGCAGCGCAAGCAGCTTTATCTGGAGCGCCTGGTGCAGCCTAATCTGCCGGACATGGCAGTCGAGCCACGCAGAATACGCTCGGTGTTTATGATTTTCGCGCTTGGCTTGATTGCGTGGGGTGTCGTTAGTTTGCTGGTTGCGAGCGTTAAAGAGCATTCCGACTAAGCGCATTCCGGTTTATAAAATTCGGATTAATTTATCGACATGACCAACAATGCCTCCTTTCTAAACGCCCTCACCATTCAGCGAAGAGTGCTCTTCGCACTGTTGATGCGCGAGGTCATTACCCGGTTTGGTCGCGACAATATTGGTGTGATGTGGATTTTTATTGAACCCATGATTTTCACGGTGGGCGTGGCGGCCCTCTGGACAGCCGCCGGGCTAAGCCATGGTTCTGGTATTCCGATTGTTGCGTTTGCGATTACCGGCTACTCATCGGTGCTGTTATGGCGAAATTGTGCATCTCGCAGTATCGGTGCGATCCACGCGAACATCAACCTTCTCTACCATCGCAACGTCCGGGTTGTCGATGTGTTGTTAACGCGGAGCATTTTAGAAGTTGCCGGTGCCACCATGTCTTTTGTGATTTTATCGACTTTATTTATTGCACTCGAATGGATGTCGCCGCCAATCGATTTGTTAAAAGTGATATCAGGTTGGCTGATGCTGGCTTGGTTTGGCACGGCGCTCGCGTTGCTGGTTGGTGCAGCAACTGCCTACAGCGAGGTTGTCGAAAAAATCTGGGTACCGACTACCTATTTGCTGTTCCCGCTATCGGGCGCGCCGTTTATGGTGGATTGGTTGCCAGTAAAATTGCAGCAAGTTGTTTTGCTGCTACCGATGGTTCACGGCGTTGAATTGCTGCGTGAGGGCTATTTTGGCAACACCGTTCGTTCACATTACGATATCGGCTATATGGCCTTCTGCTGCATCGTCTTAACTCTAGCGGGGCTCTATCTCGTTCGTGACGCTGGGCGACGCGTAGAAGCCTTGTAATGATAGGCACCGTATGATTTCAGTGGAACATGTAACCAAGACCTACCACACGCGTTTTGGCCCCCGTGTGATTTTGGATGACGTAAATCTTTCGCTTGCCCCGGGGCGCAACATTGGCATCTTGGGCAGAAACGGCGCAGGCAAATCAACACTTATTAGGCTCATCAGCGGCGCGGAACAACCCACATCTGGCCGTGTACGACGGGGCATGAGCGTATCGTGGCCGCTGGCATTCGGCGGCGCATTTCAAACGCACCTTACGGGGCTTGATAACCTTAAATTTATCTGCCGCATTCACGGCGTCGACTATAAGCCACTGGTTTCATTTGTGGAGGATTTCACAGAGCTTGGTGTCTATTTTCGTGAGCCCGTGATGCATTATTCGCAAGGTATGCTGACGCGGCTGGCTTTTGCGCTTTCGATGGCAATCGAGTTTGATTGTTTTCTAATTGACGAGGCAATGGTGGTGGGTGATGCAAGATTTCATGAACGCTGCCATGTTGAGCTCTTTCAGAAACGAAAAGACCGCGCTTTTATTTTGGTCACCCATGATGCCAATTCCATTAGAACGTATTGTGAAGATGCGTGTGTGCTGCACGACGGGAAACTCATACCGTTCCCAACCGTTGATGCGGCCTACGAGTTTTATATGAACATTGAACATACTTCACCTGTATTGAGTGAGGCATGAAGCCTCAAAAAAAACTGCGGGTGCTCTTGGAAATGCGCCCAGCGCTTGACGGCCACGCTGGCATTCCGCAAGAGACGCGGTTGCTATTTCGCAGCCTCCAGCTGCTTCAAAATATCTATGTCGAGGGCTTGATACAGAGTACTTCGCTCGTGCTGGCAAAGGGGCTACCAACAAATCAGGCGGCGACAGATCGAGCGCTATCAAAAGATAAGCAGATCAATCGTCTGTCGCGAGTGGTGGTGTCACTCCAACAAAAACTTTACTCGAATTTCACCGCCGCGCTGCTGGCGACGGCTGGCTTAATGGGCTTCAAACAAGTTATTTATCGATTTGAAACCGCACAGTTCCGTGACTTTATTTGGCGACGTTTTTTTGCCAAAACATTGCCTTACGAGGATTTCAATTTGGTCACCTCGGCAAACTTCCGCGTGCTGCGTACCCCGTGGACTGCCATGCACATCGCTGGGTTAGCCACTAAAAATCTTGGCGGCGCAAAGTATTCGACGATCGATACCAATGAGTTTGATCTGATGATTGGCGAGACGCCATACCCCGGCAATGTATCGCCAAACACCAAACTGGTGATTCGATACCACGATGCAATCCCGCTCTTAATGCCACATACGATTTCGGATAAAGCGTATCACCAGGCATCGCATTACCACGCGCTAAAAAATAATGTTGAGCGCGGCGCATTGTTCGCCTGCGTGTCGGAAGCGAGTCGGCAGGATTTGTTATCTGTTTTCCCGCAAGCCGAATCGCGGGCCGTGACCATTCACAACATGGTGTCGCACAGCTACTTTCCAGAAGAATCATCGGCGTCACGTGTTCCGGAAATCGTGCGAACGCGCCGGAACCGCAACCCCGAACCGATCGTAAAAGACGGCAATGTAAAGCCCCACGCATTACAAAACTTTAAAATCAATCGGCCGGGTGAACGAGCCACGACGCCATTCCCGTATTTGCTTGTTGTTTCAACGATTGAGCCACGCAAAAACCATTCGACGTTGGTGGCTGCGTGGGAACGGCTACGAGTTGAGTGCTTTCCAGACATGCAGCTTGTGGTGGTGGGCATGATGGGCTGGAGTTATGAATCGATATTGCCGCACTTCGCACCCTGGACGGAGCGCGGCCAGCTCCATTTGCTCCAGGATGTGCCGGCCCCTGAATTACGGGTGCTCTACAAACACGCGAGCGCAACAGTATGCCCAAGCTTTGGTGAGGGCTTTGATTTTTCCGGCGTTGAAGCCATGCGCTGCGGCGGCATTGTGGCGGCATCCGATATTCCAGTGCATCGCGAAATATACGATGGCGCAGCCGAGTATTTCAGCCCCTACTCCTCGGATGAACTTTTTCAAACACTGGCAACATTGCTAGCCCCCTCTGCAGAAGCGAGAAGAGCCGAATTGGTGGCCGTGGGTGCCGATGTTTCATCGCGCTACTTACCCAGTGCCGTCATGCCCCAGTGGGAACATTTTTTAAATAAAACGGCCGGCATTGATCTGCCTTCAAAAAACGAGCGTAATGCAGGCGCGATTTAACGTTGACTGTGTCTGCCGTATCAATTTGGCAGACTCATTGCGGTTTGATGCATCGCGCGCGCGCGGCGCAACCTTCAGCACCGAGACTGCTTCTAGAACCGGCTCTGCGTCCTGCACCGAACCTTCAGTAGGGTGGGCAAAACGAAGTGCGCTCACACAGGCACCAACATCGGGAAGACCTGGTGTTGCCCGTCCTGCATTTGCCCGTCCTACATTTGTTAAAGCCGTGCGGCAAGCCTCAGTTCCCATTAGCCTATGCGCATAGCCAAAACGCTCTTCACCAGTGAAGACCTAAAAATTGATTTTTCCCCATCGGTGGCGAACATCGATCATTGCGTGGCCATCACCTTCACACCATTCGTCGCCGAAACAGAAAACGTCCTCGATGGAAGCGGTTACGCTGGCGATTTTCTGCTGGCGAATGGGTTTGATTTGATTGCTGTCAAATCATCAAAAAATTTATGGTTCCAGAACCTTTCTCAGACGGCGCTGAATGAAATTCAGCGGTTTTTAGAGACCGCTGAGCCCAACTATAAAAAGCGCGTTGGGTACGGAAGCAGCATGGGTGGCTACGCCGCGATTCAGTTTTCTAACGCACTAAAATTGGACGTCGTACTTGCGCTGTCGCCGCAATTTGCGATTGATCAGCCCTACGATCAACGGTGGGCGTTGGCCGCAAAAAATATCGTTTTTCAGCATCGGATTAACCAAGCCGCTATTTACGACCGCTGCAAATATTTTGTGGCACATGATCCGCGTGACATTGATACGGTCCATGTCGAAAAATTGCGTGCGTTGATTGCACCGACATTATTTATCGATATCTGCATTCCGTTTGCAGGCCATCCGGTTTCATATTATCTGGCCGAGACAGGATTGATCCAAGACCTCGCATTGAGCGCATTTCGATTTTTAAACATCGACAACGTAAAGATCCACGTGGGCCGTAAAAAATCAAAAACTTATTGTTATGAATTGTCAAAGCGGCTCACGGCGCGCGCTAAAAATAAATCAGCGCTGATCGCAATCGATCGCGCCATCGCAATAGACAACCGTGTTGATGAATTTTATTTACAACGCTGTGTCGCGCAAAATGCACTTGGTCAAGCAGACGCAGCACTAACAGCAGCACAGATGCTTGCGACAAAAAATATTCAAAACACGTATCTCTTGGGGCCGCTTGCCGTATTTTTATTTGAATGTGGTGACTTTGAAACGGCGTTGAAAATTATTAATCACGCATTGGCAATAGACAGCAATAGCGCCGAGCTTCAATATGCGAGATCACGCATTTGCGAGCATCGTCATGAATTGACCGAGGCGATTTTGTCGGCCAACCATGCGCTGATGATTTCACCGCGCAGCAGCAGGGTGGCTTTGCAATTGGCCGCCTTACACTGGAAACAGGGCGGGCTCCGCAACATGGTAGCGGCCGCCTGGCATGGCCTGAATGCATTAAGGCTAGCCGGGAGAAAATGGGTTGCTGCAAACTTGCCGTAGACATAGCGTGAACGAAACGTAAGCATGCCGTAAATCCAGCGGCAAAAATTAAAACACTAGTACTGGCCTGCCTCTTGAGGTATTTTCACCCCGAAATGCCCGCCAATGCAAGAGTTTTACAAATTTATCGACCTGCTTTGCAAATGCCGTTGCCAAAAAGCGCAACAAAACAATGCCGGTTGTTATGCAGCCAGCATCCAGCGCAAAGTATCCGCCAGCGGCAAATCGTTGATCGGACCAATGGCACTTTCCAATTTTGCGCGCGAGCCAACCAGCGTCTTAACGTCATTGCTTCGCACAACAGCAGGGCTCACGTTCACTTGCAGTGAATGCCCGGATATTTCGCTGGCCATCTCTACGATATCAAGCAAGCGATGGCCTCGACCAGAGCAGATGTTAAACCGCTCGCCCCGTAAGCGATTGCCGGAAGGAGCGGCGGCTGTTTGCAACAAGCGCACATAGCATTGCACAACGGTACGAACATCTGAAAAATCGCGCACAGCATCAAGATTGCCCAACTCTATTAACGAAGCGCGGCGTTTGAAATGATCGACAATCTTGGGCAGTAAGAAATTAACCGATTGGCCGACCCCAGTATAGTTGAATGTACGTGCAATCGTTATCGGCTGCTGCGCCGCCCATAACATGGCCATGTATTCCATTGCTAACTTGCTGACTGCATAATCATTAGTAGGCGCTGGCGGCGTTGCCTCATCAATAGCGTCTACATTCGCGTTGCCATAAACATTGGCGCTACTGACCAGAAGTAGCCCTTTGTGAGGTTTCCCACAGAGTGACAACGCGTGCAGTAAATTTCTAGTACCAACGATGTTGGTGCGATAAATCGCATCAACGTCATCGTGCGGCACAAAGGCGATGGCGGCTAAATGAAAAACAAGATCGGGCTCTATTTTGCTAACCACTTCGGTCAGCGAGGTGCAATCGCAAATATCGCACGGGTACACATTCGGCGATTGAGGTTGCGCTAGCTTGCTGATGCCATAAACGTCATAGCCAGCCGCCGATAATTCGGCAGTCAAGTAGCGTCCAGTAAAGCCATCAATTCCAGTAATGAGCGCCTTTTGCATTTAAAACGAGAAACCCGCTTCATTGCGACGAAGATCCGCTTCTACCATCATCTGGCAAAGCGCTTCCAACGTTGTCTTGGGATGCCATCCCAGTTCTTGGCGTGCTTTATCGGCGTTGCCGATCAGCAATTCGACTTCAGCTGGCCGATAGTACTTTGGGTTAACGCGCACAATATCGCGCCCAGTGTGTATATCGCGCCCAACTTCGTTTTCGTTGCTGCCGAACCACTGCAACTCGAAGCCAGCCGCTTTTGCAGCCATCGTGCAAAAATCACGGACTGTCTCGGTACGGTTTGTTGCAAGCACATAAGTATCTGGTACTTCAGTCTGCAACATGCGCCACATGCCGTCGACGTACTCTTTGGCGTAACCCCAATCACGCTTTGCGTCAATATTGCCAAGTTCTAGTACATCAAGCTTGCCAAGTCGAATTTTTGCCATTGAATCGGTAATTTTGCGAGTCACAAATTCGCGGCCACGCAGCGGTGATTCATGGTTAAAAAGAATTCCACTCGACGCGAAAATACCATAGCTTTCTCGGTAGTTAATAGTCATCCAGTGGGCATATAGCTTTGCAACACCATAGGGACTTCTTGGATAGAAAGGGGTGCTTTCAATTTGTGGAATAGCCTGCACTTTCCCAAACATTTCCGACGTACTCGCTTGGTAAAAACGAACATTACGATTGACCGTACGAATCGCTTCCAACATATTCACCGCACCAATTCCTGTGATTTGCCCTGTAGTGGTGGGCTGATCAAAGGACACGCCGACAAAGCTTTGCGCGGCGAGATTATAAACCTCGATCGCCTGTGTGCTTTCGATCAACCGAATGCTAGAGCCTAAATCCGTTAGATCGTATTCGACAAGATGAAGGTCAGGATGATTTGCAATTCCAAGCTCTTCAATGCGCCAAAAATTGACCGAGCTAGTACGGCGGTACGTACCATATACGCTATAACCTTTTTCAAGCAAAAGCTCGGACAAATACGCGCCGTCTTGCCCAGTAACGCCTGTAATTATTGCTGTTTTTTGTTGACTCATGATGAAGCTCCCGCATTTAAATTCGTTAAAAACAGCTGAAGCCGTATATTTTCATTAGTTAGCACCTACAAATTTCTGCCATGGCGTTACGATGTGGTTTAGCACCGCGTTATCAGAAACCCCACCCCACTTCGTCAGTGTTTGGCCAAAAAATTTAGCGCCGTTGAGAGCAGGCGCTGCGAGCGCTGCTTGTTTACAAACCGCTGTGAGCCTCGTGGCGTAGTGCTTGACTGAAAATGTCTCGTGGGCAAATAATGCGGCTTGTTTTCCCATTTCAACTCTAGCATCGACATCACCAACTAACCAAACTAAAGCATCACGAATATCTGTGATCTCATTTTCGATTGATACTTTAACAACACAATGATCCGGCAAATCCTTATAAAATCCTGTGTTGACAACCAAAGCAGGTTTCCCCATTAACATCGCTTCAATAGTTGAAGCTGACGCGGCCTCCAATGCTGGAATCCGTAAGCAACACATCATGTCAGCATCGCCAATGGCTCGGGCTAATGTTTCTTGGTCTACTTCGCCATCGAACTTGATCTGTACACCAACTTCTATCGCAACGTTGGTCAAGTGCGCTTTCATTTCGTCTTCGACTTTGCCCACGATACGATATCTCACCTGCGCACAAAGCTGCACATCACTGCCAATTGCGCGTATCACGCTTTCAACACGCTTGTTTGGATTAACATGCCCAATCGTGAGTATGTTTAGTACTGCTTTTGCTTCATGCGTATTGCTTGCAGGTTTCGCAACGGCGGTTAGCTGGCTTGGAACATCGTATGGCAATGGCGCAATCTCAATGGGCCCGCCGCAAGAAGTGATTAAACGAGCAACATCCCAGTCAGAGTGCGTGACAATACCCGATGCCATCGACGCAATCCACTCAGTCATCGGCGCGGCAAGTCTTGTTGATTCAATAAACGCTTCTGACGAATTAACGTTGAAATAGTTGTCATAAACGGCACTGCCATAGAATGCTTTTAGGACTTTATGCGCGGCTTCACGGCCATGTTGGTTAGACCAAGACCAAAAGAGATGACCGAGGAAATAATCGTGCAGACAGACGACTCCCGGCAATTTTGGAAGCCATTCAATGCAGCCTTGATGCATCTCGAAGCTATCGCCAACTTGATAGACGATAGTATCAGTCTGCTGCGCATAAGCAACGATTTCTGCCGGTTGATCCCAACGGATTAGTCGCATACCAAAATCGTGAGTTTCCATTTCGAAAAGCGCAGTTGATTCCGCTCTTACTACCAAGACTAGATGACCTTGTTGTTGCAATTCACCGACAAGCAAGCACGCCATTCTACCTATCGCAGAATTTTTTACTGTGGGCGTAAACATGAGAATTTTCATTTTAGAAGCCTATCAATAGTGGTCGGCCAAGTGATGCCCATGCTTTCCCAGAGTAAACGTGCGGCA
>JANYBL010000063.1 GCA_025360815.1 Burkholderiales bacterium | reverse complement strand
AATTCAAGCGCTTAATCACCGCAGAATCGGAACTCAAAAAAATGATTTCGGACCGCAATAAGCGCATTGATGCGCTTGAGCTGGTGGTGGCAAATTTGAGTGAGAAAATTAAAAAATTGACCGGAGGCTAGTCGGCGCATCCAATTCCGGCGCATCTAATTCCGGCGCATCCAATTCCGGCGCACCCATTTCAGCTGTCATGTTATGAATAAAAAACGCCGGATTAACCGGCGTTTTTTATTCATAACATCAAACGAAATCAATCATTCAACCGAAACACAAACGGTGCTTCCACCATCACATCCTGCCCTTGCCCCACGCAGCGGAATTGTCCGACCGCACTTATCACTGCGCGATTGAGCGCTGAATTGCTTGATGAGACAATCCGGACATCTTGAATTACTCCATTCGCGCCGACCATAAACCGCGCCACTACGTTGCCCTGAATGCCGTCACGACGCGCCTGCGTTGGGTAGCGCATCGTGGTTTGCACCTCGCGTGAATTGGGACAGGCTACGCCGACGGCAGGCGCGCTTGTTTTTGCGCCGTTGCCAGTATCGACGAAGCCGGTAGCGGGCGCAGATAACGGCTTATCCGACGGCTGGCCGGGAATAATGCTGATCGCAGGGTCTGCGCGTGTCTGGTCAATCGGAACTGAGGGTGGCTCAACGAATATCGCATTGAACACAGGCGCATTCTGCTTAACATCGCGAACAGTATCGATGGGCTTGGGTGGCTTAATTTCGGGTAGCAAGACTTTAAATTCAAGCTCTTTCGGCTTTGGCGTCACCACCGAGTGCGTGAGCCCCGCCAAAAAAACAGCGCCGACCACGACATGCAGCACCACGACGGCCGCCATACTCGACATTTTTTTCGTGCCGTTTTTTGCGCCATAAGCCTGTTGAAACGCTCGGTACGAGCTGGCAATTTGGAGTGGGAAGGCTGGTGGAAAAGACTTGTTCATGTTGTTTGTCATGATGCACTCCTAAGTAAAATATGGCGAAAAATAATGGCCGCAACGAATGATTGGTCGCGATTACATTTAAATTACATCCAAACCAACTTCAACTCGTCAACGCGTTCTCGTTTTCCTTGTGGTTTTCCTTGTGGTTTTCCTTTTCGTTTTCCTTTTCTGCCCTTTTTTCCGGAATTATGTAGCAAGCGCACAAAGTTTCAAATCAGAATTCTGCTTCCGTGGCATCAGTTGCAATTTTGGAAAAATCTTCCTCTGTGGATGAACCAGTGTCGCACACAGTCAAGATTTCATCCTGTGTTAAACCGTAATGCTCGTAAATCAGAGCATCTATCTTATCTTCATACTTCTGGACATCGTATAAGGGGTCAGATTTTTTCTTGGCCATCAGTTTAGAGGCCAACGCTTCGATCTTGGATCGTCTTGCTGCTGTTCCGATCTCAATTGGCAGTTTGAATAATTGAATCGGTTTGACTTCTGGGAAAATTCGGACATCTTCATTGACAAGATCTCGATAAATAAAGCCCATCAATTTAGAATTCAGAAGAGCCAGTAAATACAAATAACTGAATTCCGATTCCTCCTTTAGCTGCACAATCAAACCACTTTTGAGGCAATACCATTGGTCATCATCATAGGCGGCCATAATCCGATTTGCCGTCTGACGAATCAAAATTTTTGGCGCAGTAAAAAGTGACTCTATTCTCGGTCTAAGCATTACGTAATATGGTATCGCACCCGACTGGGTTTCAACTCGCGCTTCCAATCGCTGCCTGAAGGCACTCAAATGCTTAATGATGCGCGGGAATTTATTTACGTCCAACTTAGAAGAAAAATAAATAATGACCTTGCCTGATTTTGGGCTTAAATAATATCGATTTATTTCACCTCCAATAATCAACTTTTTAACAACTTGCTGTTCGAGATTTTTAGATTTTGCCTCATCAGACGAAAGCACAAATGCATCACCCAAACCAGGACTGATACCGGTAGCAACTTTCAACGTAACATCTTTAAGTGTTGGTCTATCTTTGTAGCACTTATTTAGTATGCTCTGATGTGGCTTATGGATAAAGCTTGAGGATTGGTTGCCGTCAATAGCTTCCCTGTCAATTTTTTGGCTGTTGTTAGTCAAAGAAAACGGTAGCTTATCCCTGCTTACACAGCTCAAGTCCGCATATGTAAAATTTCTATCCAACTGATTATTACCAAATCCAATAATGCAGGTTGGTGTAGCAACATCATCAAATACCCCATCGCCAAGATTGATGTTCGAGAATGGGGCTGCCGTATCCAATAACCAAGCACGACACTTTTCAAATTCAGTCTGATTCAAAAAACTAGATGGAACAATCAATGAAAAATGACCATCTGCATTAGTAATTGTCTTGGCGATCTGAATAAAATAATTAAATGACTCAATAGTGCGAACGTGAACCGTTGCAAATCGTTCCTTAAGAAATTCTTTCTCAGACTGCTCAAAACCTACGCCATATGGCGGATTGCCAATAACAATATCGAATCCAATATACTCACCGCTTTCATTTAGCACTTCAGGGAATTCAAAGCGCCATTCGAAGGCGTCGTGGTAGATTGCGCCGTTCTCAAGACCTTTCACGCGCTCGTGCAGGCGCATGACAGTGTTCTTCAGATCGGTGTTTTTGGCCTTGTTCTTGGTGGCGATCTCCGGATCCACACCGAAAAGATCCACCTGGCCTTGCGTGGCTTCCACGGCAAGTGCGCGCAATTCTTTGCTAAGGCCGGTAAAGCCGAACAGGTTGACATACTCAATCAACTTCTGGTCTAGCTCCTTGGTCGATTTATGCCGGGACTTCAATGTCTTGTTGAAGGTCTCTTTGATGCCATTGATCGCAGCCATCACAGCATGCTTGCTGCCGATGTTTTCCTTGTACTCCTGTACCTTCAATTTATATTTGGCGATTTCCGCTTTGATGTTCTTGTCCTTGATGTCGTCTGACAGGGCGAATCGGTGGACCAACGAATTGCCGGTCTTGATATTGATGTCGATGTTTGGCAGCGTCAC
>JANYBL010000049.1 GCA_025360815.1 Burkholderiales bacterium | reverse complement strand
GATGCTCTATCCACTGAGCTACGAGGGCGGTTGCTTCATAACATTGGCATGGTGGATTTTACGCATAAATCGACCTAAATGTCCCATCGACGAAGCGATCTCACCTCTACACCAGCATCTAGAAGCTGGTCTAAAAAGCGCCAGTAACGGCGCTTATCTCACATTCGCCAGCCGTTCACAGGTAACATCGCACCTTCGCATTGGCATTTGCGCGGCGGCAATGGTCGCCGCTCACTGTCGAGCCTGCCAACATTTCGGATCGCTGGCACTCAGCCATCAGCACCATGCCGACAACGCGGACAATCTGATTTTCTATTCTTTATTGTTTTTTGTAGTCCCTTCTTTGTTGATTAGTTGAACCCCTATGCCTATTTTTCATGTCAAAAAACTCTCGCTCGCCTTCGGCGACGCCAAGCTGCTCGATCAAGTTGATTTTGCCATTGATGCCAATGAGCGAATCGCGTTGGTGGGGCGCAACGGCACCGGTAAATCGAGCCTCTTAAAAATCATCGCGGGCGAAGTCAAGCCCGACGATGGGGATGTTGCCAAAACTGCTACCCTGAAGCTGGCCTATGTGCCGCAGGAGCCGCATTTTGATGCGACGTTAACCGTGTTTGATGCGGTCGCGGTGGGCTTGGGTAGTGCGGCAACCGATTTAATTGCTTATCACCATGCGCTGCACGATGCGGGCGAGGGTGATGAGGCAGCCTTGGAGCTTCTGGGCGATTTGCAGCACAAACTGGAGGCCAGTGGTGGCTGGCATGTTGAACAGCGTGTGACCGCAGTTTTGGAGCGTTTAGGGCTTGATCCCGACCGCAGTATCGACGGGCTTTCAGGCGGCACTTTAAAGCGGGTCGCTTTGGCGCGCGCGCTGGTGGCTGAGCCCGAGTTATTGTTGTTAGATGAGCCGACTAACCATCTCGATATTTCGTCAATTGATTGGCTAGAAAAAACGCTGGCCACGTTTAACGGTGCGATTTTGGTCATCAGTCATGACCGGCGCTTTTTAGAAAGCTTTGCGACGCGCATTATCGAGCTGGATCGCGGCCAACTGACGAGCTACCCCGGCACTTTTGCCGAGTATGAAAAGCGTAAAGGCGATTTTTTAAACGCCGAAGAGATCGCCAACGCGCGGGCGGATAAACTGCTCAAGGAGGAAGAAATTTGGATTCGCAAAGGGGTGCAAGCAAGACGCACCCGCAGCGAGAGCCGCATCGCGCGGCTACAGGTGCTGCGCGAGGCACGTAACGCGCGGCGCGAACGGGCGGGCAACGTAAAATTCTCAGTTGGCGACGTTGAAAAAAGCGGCAAGATTGTGGTGGAACTGAAGGGCATCACCAAATCGTTTGCGGGCGCAACGGAATCAGCGGTAAAGAAAACCGTGATCCGCGATTTCAGTACGATCATCCAGCGCGGCGACCGTATCGGCTTGATCGGGCCGAATGGCGCAGGCAAATCAACCTTGATGAAAATTATTTTGGGCGAATTGGAAGCCGATTCAGGCACTGTCAAACGCGGAACGCAGCTGGAGATCGCCTATTTCGATCAATTCCGCGAACAACTTGATGATGAATCCACGCTCTCAAACGTGATTAGCCCCGGCTCGGATTTTGTCGACATTGGCGGCAATCGCAAACACGTCACATCGTACCTTGGCGATTTTTTATTCCCGCCGCAGCGGGCGCGGGCGAAGGTGAAATCGCTCTCGGGTGGTGAGCGCAATCGTTTGTTGCTGGCCAGGTTGTTTGCCAAACCAGCGAATTTTTTAGTGCTCGATGAACCCACCAATGACCTCGATATTGAGACGCTTGATTTGTTAGAGGAATTGTTGCAAGGCTATACCGGCACAGTCTTAGTCGCCAGTCATGACCGGACCTTTTTAGACAACGTCGCAACGCAGGTATTCGTGTTCGAGGGCAACGGCAAGATTGAGGAGTTTGCAGGTGGCTACAGCGATTGGCAAATGCAGCGGGCAAACATGGCTGCTGTGAATGCGGCTTCACAGAACGCAAAGCAAAAAGCACCTGCGGCCAAAATACTGAGCACGAACCATGCGAAGGTAAGTGCCGCCAAATTAAACCTCAGCTCCAATGAAGCAAGAGAACTCGACGCACTTCCTGCGAAAATCGACCAGTTGGAAAACGAGTTGGAAACGCTACAAAAAACGCTGGCTGATCCTGCGCTCTATCAAGATACCAAGTCGGCAGAAAAAATTAAATCGTTGCAAGAACGTATTGCGAAAATTGAGCTGGAGCAGGCTGCAACGATGAATCGTTGGGAGCAATTGGAGGCGAATCGATAGTGTTTCGGTTTGTGTCTTAATACAGAGAATCGCCCCAAACACCAGTACTGGCGCGGCGTTTGGGGTAAATTTAACTAAAACGCAAGACTGAAACACAAGACTGAAACACAAGACTGAAAACGAGACTGAAGCAAGATATTTTGCAGTCGCTATGTTTGCTCGGCAATCAGCGGATGGCGCTCGCTCAAGATAGAACGTTTATGTCATCGGTGTGCCCCATGTCCGGCAATGACTGCGCCATGTGATTGACACATGCTCGACACATGCCCAGATACAGGGGCTTGCTTACAAACGCCAAAGTGTTAGCCCCATTTTCGCCACTGCATCACGATCCAGCGCGGATTTAACATCAATGACCACGCCGCCGGGCTTGACTTTGGACAGCAATTTTTCCAGTGGCTGCTGCAAATAATCTTTGTGCGAAACCGCCATGACTAGCACATCGGCAACGGGCAAATCATCCCACGCTGTTAGCGGTGTTTGATAGTGTTCAATAGCCTCATGTGAGTCGGCATGCGGATCATGCACGACCACAGTTTGGCCGTAGGCTTTTAGTTCGTTGATGATATCGATTACCTTGCTGTTGCGAAGGTCGGGGCAATCTTCCTTGAACGTCATACCGAGGATATTGACCGTGCCTGCATTGAGCTTGCCAAACGCGCGCACCATGGTTTTGATCGTCTGCTCGGCAACATAAGCGCCCATGCTGTCGTTAATACGGCGCCCAGATAAAATCACCTCCGGGTGATGGCCAAATTTTTCGGCTTGATAGGTGAGGTAGTAGGGATCAACGCCGATGCAATGTCCGCCCACAAGACCAGGTTTGAATTTTAGGAAATTCCATTTGGTGCCCGCCGCATCAAGCACTTCCTTCGTATCCAAGCCCATGCGATTGAAGATCACGGCCAGTTCATTCATGAGCGCAATATTCAGATCACGCTGCGTGTTTTCAATCACCTTCGCGGCTTCAGCCACGCGGATGCTGGAGGCGCGATAAACGCCCGCTGTGACAACCGAACTATACAATTCTGCAACAGCATTCAAGGTTTCTGGCGTGTCGCCAGAAACGACTTTGGTAATTTTGGTAATGGTGTGTTCTTTATCGCCCGGGTTAATCCGCTCTGGCGAATAGCCGATAAAGAACCCTTCTTTCCAGCGCATTCCAGACGATTTTTCCAACTCTGGGATGCACACTTCTTCAGTTGCGCCGGGATAGACGGTAGATTCATAAATCACAATCGCGCCACGTTTAAGATGCGGGCCGATGGCGCGGCTGGCGCCAATGAGCGGGCCGAAGTCGGGCAGGCGCGCGTCATTCACTGGTGTCGGTACGGCAACCACAATGAGATCGGCATCTTTGAGTTTTGACACATCATTCGTGACGTGTAAATGGGTTGATGCTTTTAGATTTTCTGGCGACACTTCGCCAGTGGGATCAAAAAAATTCAAGTAATGATTTATTTTCTCGGCCGATAAATCGTAGCCCACGGTCGGCATCACCTTGCCGAATTCAACGGCAAGCGGCAAACCGACATAGCCCAAGCCAACAACGCCAACTGTTTTTTTCAATTTTTTCTCCCTGCCTAGCAATAAATTAATTCGGATGTTTGTAATACGCCTGATACCATTCTACAAACTTAGCAATGCCGGTTTCAACCTCAATAGCTGGCTTAAATCCCGTGACAGCGCGCAAATGCGAGACGTCAGCAGAAGTCGCTGGCACATCGCCTTCTTGCATGGGCAATAATTCCATTTTTGCTTTTTTGCCTAAGCAAGCTTCTAGCGCATTGATGTAGCGCATCAACTGTATCGGGTTATTGTTACCGATATTAAAGAGTCGGTACGGCGCATAGCTGGTGGCGGGATTGGGCTTGTCGCCATTCCAGGCGGGATCGGGTACTGCGGGACGGTCAATGACGCGGATGATGCCTTCAACGATGTCGTCAATATAGGTGAAATCGCGGACCATATTGCCGTGGTTAAAAACCTGAATTGGGTCGTCGGCCAAAATGGCTTTGGTGAATTTAAACAGTGCCATATCTGGCCGACCCCAAGGCCCGTAGACGGTAAAAAAGCGCAAGCCAGAGCAGGGTAAATTGAAGAGATTTGCATAGCTGTGCGCCATCAATTCATTGGCCTTTTTGGTCGCGGCGTAGAGCGACAACGGGTGATCGACGTTATCGCTTTCCGACAATGGCATCCGCGTATTGGCACCATAAACCGAACTTGATGAAGCAAACACAAAATGCCCGACTTTCGCATGCCGAGCACCTTCTAAAATATTGGTATAGCCGACCAAGTTTGCGTCAATATAGGCGTGGGGGTGGGTGATCGAATAACGCACCCCAGCCTGCGCGGCAAGATTGACTACGGCGTCAAAACGCTGGCCGGCAAACAAGGCCTCAACGGCCGGGCGATCGGTCATGTCCAGTTTGTTAAAAATAAATTTCGCGTCGGCCGGAAACCGTTTAAGACGGTTCTTCTTTAAATTGACATCGTAATAATCGTTCAGATTATCAATGCCCACAACACTATCGCCTCTTTCGAGCATTTTGAGGGCAAGGTGATGGCCGATAAAACCCGCGACTCCGGTAATAAGTACATGCATGGCGATGTTTTCTGAATGGTATCTAAAATGGGATGTTTACACGAGGCATCAGTGGGGATATCGGTGCCGGCCTCAGTACACTGCGGCGGATTAATCAGACGCGAAGGCAAAATTAATAGAGCTGCAAAAACTTGTTTCTGAGTTGTTTTCTGTGCAATCCCCGACGAAACGAATTATGAACGATAAATGTCGTCTGTTGTCATCATCAACGAAAGGAACTGAGCTTGGCTTTTGGCACACTGCGTTTGTCGTGAGCATGAATTTGTCAATCCCACTTGTATTCCCGATGCATTTTATAGCCTGAATTTGACCGTACGCTGATAAAGCTGCTGCCTTCTCGCGGTCAGCCATGCACACAAAGACTGATGATGGGGCCGAGCGCCTCACACTTAAGCTTTGGATGCGTTTCGCCCCGGCGATGGCTCAGCCTTAATGAGGTTGTGTTTGCTGGCGTAAGCAAATAATTCCAGTCGGCTGGACAAATCCAACTTTTCGTATATCGACGTAAGATGATTGCGAAGGGTGTGCTCGCTGATGTACAGTCGCTCGGAAATGATTCGACTATTCGCCGCCGCGTCGCTGCCGATGGCGGACACGATTTGGCGCTCTCGGGGTGTAAGGCTGGCAATTTTGTTCTGTTCAGGATCGAGTGCCACGGCGGCTCGCTTTTGTGACAGTTCGAGAAAAATACGGCTCGTCGCCGCGCGATCAAGCCATATTTCGCCAGCCGCGACTTTTTCAATAGCCTTCAAAATAGTTGTCGCATCTTCGCCTTTTTCGACCACTCCTTTAGCACCATTGAGAACAGCTGCATCATGCAGAGAGTGATCACGCGAACCCGTTAGCGTCAGCACCTTTGCTTTCGATTGCGCAATAATTTTGGGGATTGCACTGATTCCGCTTTCGCCGTTGAGATCAATGTCCATCACAATCACATCGGGCGACGTTTTCTCCAGCAGGCGCATCGCCTCAGCTAGTGTCGTCGCTGTGCCGACCACTTCCATTCGTGGATGCTCACCCTCGATTAGTTTTTCTAGTCCCCACAACACGCTGCGGTGGTCATCGATCAGCATGACCTTGATTGCGGCGGTTGGATGGTCTAAATTCAGTATTGCCATTATCTTAAATCCAATTGAAATCAGAGCGGAATACTCACTTGAAGAACGGTAAAACCCTTTGTGTTGCGGTCAACAAAAATGGCACCACCGAGGGACTGAACACGGGCATTGATTGAGCGTGGCGTAAATTCCGGCGCTACGCCAAAGTTGCTGGGTATCTCATTGGTGATATCAAGCCGCAATTGTTGATTTTCGCAGCGCATGCCAACTACGGCGCGTTTAGCTTGGGTGTGTCTGAGAACATTGCTCAGTCCTTCCGATAAAATCTGAAGAACGGCACCCGCAATGCGCGAATTGACCGGTACTTCCGACGCGCATTCTACGGCGACTTCGATGCCGTAAAAACGTCGAAAGCGATCTGCTTGCTCTCGAATGGCCATAACCAGCGAATCGCCAGTGGGCGCGCTATCGTCGCGTAAATTTTTGGCATAACGGCGCAAGTCTTTGATCGTGCTTTCCGTCATTTCGATGAGTTCGTTTATACCCTTCGAGACCGGATTTTGTTCGCCGGCTTGTCGTTTTAATGCGTCCAAGCCCAGCTTGAGGCCGATATACGGCTGGATCGTGGTGTCATGAATATCGAGCGAGATGCGATAGCGTTCATGCTCGGCTGCTTTGAACATTAACTCATCAATGAGTTGAATACTCTCGACAACACGCGCAATGGCCGTGACAAGTTCTTCCATAAATTCGACATCATGGTTGGTAAACGGTTTATCTCTGGGGGTGACAAAAACCCGACCCTCAGTGCCATCCCGTTGTGCGTAGGGCACGCTCAAAAATGCCTCGGTATCAAGCAAATTGGCGAGTAGCCGGCATTTTTCGGCAACGGATTCTTCAAGGACGTTGTGGGCGTTCACGCCGGGAAAAAAACGCCGCCAAGATTTGGGGTTGGGATCCCAGCAAACTGAAAAGGTGTCCGGTAAATTGAGTAAAAGAGACGCAATATCTTCGTTGATATTGGTTGGCAAATGTGGGTGTCCGCGCGCTTGTTGAGATTCGCTATAGGTTAAATAAGTCGGTGGACTCGTCGGACGTTTCACAACCAACACGCACGAATCGGCGGAAAAAAAATGCATGATACGTGCAATATTTTTGCTGATTGCATTGTCAACACCAAATCGCGGATTCCATTGCGTGTCGGTTTCTTGTAATAGTTTGAGTCGATGTCGCTGCGAAATTTCCTGGCCACCCCAACGCGCCAATAAATAGCCGATCGTCAGCAAATATAGGGGCAATACCAACGTGTTTTCGACCTCGATACTGCGCCCGTACGTTGCCGCCATCAAGCTAACGAGTACAAATAAAACGACAGAAGCCGCGGTGGCAATCATACCTTCACGGTAGCCTCTCGATAACGAAGCAACCAGAATCGCAAATAAAAAGAAAAAGAAAAAAATACGGGCGTTCCCCTGCGTTAATGCAAAGAGATAAGCACACAAAAAGATGTCAACCCAATATTCGTATCGCGGTGGTGCGCCGACACGATGCCGCATGGCCGACAGCAGTGTTATCGCGCTCCAGACGTAATACAAGCTGAGTGAGATAAATGTCAGCGTTACAAATTTGGCGGAATCGGGATGATAAAAATTATAGATCACCAGGCCTGCGAAAGCCAAGATGCAGCGCATCACACCAATCATGCGTGCATCAACAGCGCCGATCGGCGCGTCAGAAAAAGGCGCTTCGTTCGTGGCGGGGCTATTGCGAATACCAATCATCAATTACTTCTCCCTATTTTTATGCTTTTCGCCGAGCGTTGTCGGTCGTTCTGATATGAGTGCCTTTGCTGCTGCAATTGTATGGCCGTTGCTGCTTTTGGCTGAAGAGGTCTTTTGTTAGATAGTGTGTTCGCTTCAGTCTCAGTTTGATTTCGACACAAGTCCCCTTGCCTAGCGCTGATTTCACAAATTGTTACATTTCGCAGCCCCGGGGCTTCGGAGCGCTGGCTACCTAAGCGGTTTTGACTGCCTTTTGAGTTTCACTCTGTTCGAAAGCGCTGTTTATATCGACTTAGGCGCTATAGCTTACCTTCATCTAGTACTTTTGTACTACTGTTTCCTGAAAATCAGCCCTAAAAACTACTACAACAAAAGTCGATTTCACCCATGGATAAAAACGGTGAGGCAGGTATATTACGGGCTGAAAACAATCGCGAGCTTTCTAAAACGGCATCGCGCAGAAGTTCAAAAAGAAGTTCAAAAAATAGCATCGGGCGCAAAAAGTTGTAGTCAGGGGAGATCGTAGCAGTGACAGCAGAAAATACGCGAACAGATAATGCATTAACGGAAAGAATAAATCGGGGTGAAAAGCGGCTGAGCGCTGCATTTCCACTCAATTTGGGAGGCGGTGCAATTGGCATAACCCGGGATGTGAGTGCGTCAGGTATTTTTTTTGAGACGGATGTTATCAACGAGCCCGGCAGCATTATTCATTTCGCACTGACATTTGATGGCCCCGGCGGCGGAATGACACTGAATTGTCAGGCACAAGTGCTGAGAGTAGAGCCCCAATCATCGGGGATGGCAGCAAGCGAAAGCGGCAAACGTATTGGGATAGCAGCAAAAATAATTGATTCAAAATTTGAAGCGCGGTCTTAACAACCATGCTGGCGCAGTAGAAAAGGCAATAGTTAAAGCATCCTCAATGCAGTATTAACAGTATCAAAAATGTATTAAAAAAATAATTGGCGTCATCGGCGTGCAATCAAAAAATGTTTAAGTAATAAACATTCGTTTTAACAACCGATAAAAAATCGACACGATGTAAATATTTAGCACATGGGGTGCGCCAGTATTTATGTCGAAACGATTACCAGTTACAGCTAACTCGCCGCACACAATGCGGTGAAGTTGAGAAGACAATAGGGAGATTCACATGGTACGAATGTTTAATCAATACCTGCCGTTGGGGACGTTGCTGCTGATATTGATGGATGCACTTTGTCTGTTTATCGCGGACATGCTTGGGGTGCTGGTGTTCCATAATGGTTTGAATCCAGGTCTTGTTGACTTTCTTCCAGGGCTTCTGGCTTTTGTGATGGTGATGGTGACGATTAGCGGTGCCCTAGGCCTTTATGGGGACCATGCCGCCGACGGTTTTTGGGCTTTCAACCGCAAACTTGCCTTGCCGCTGCTGATTGGAATGCCGCTCGTCCATTGTCTATTTTATCGGCTGCCGGATGGTGGCATTTCTGTGGCGGCGTTGTCGGCGGCACTATTGATGGCATTCTCAGCACGCCTAGCTTTGTTCACTTACAGCAACGCCACTTCTGCCTTCATCAATCGTCGCGTCATGATTCTGGGCGTCGGCCCTGATGCGGCTCTCGTCAAAGAAGCGCTCGATAAATCCGCAGTGCCCGGCTTGTATGTGGTTGGTTTTTACTCTCCCGAGGCAAACCCTACGCTATCCGGCAACTTGCCTTCCAACAAAATTATTCTGCCAACTACCTCTATTTGTGAAACTGCGCGTAATTTAAAGGTAAACGAAATCGTCATTGCGATGCGCGAGCGTCGCGGTGGGACGTTGCCGTTGGCAGACTTGTTGAATTGCAAATTGAACGGCGTAAAAATTACCGATTTGTCTATGTTTTTCGAAAAATATAACAGCAAAGTTAGAATCGATCTGCTGCGTGAAAGCTGGTTCATTTTTGGCGACGGCTTTCGGCAACACAAATCACGCTTGTTCGTCAAACGTGCATTTGATATCGCAGCCAGCGGTTCGCTATTATTGTTAAGCCTGCCGGTCATGGTCATTGCAGCAATCGCGGTCAAGCTGGAGAGTCGCGGCCCAATTATTTATCGCCAAGAGCGTGTCGGTTTGGGTGGCCAATCATTTGATGTGATGAAGTTTCGCAGCATGCGTGTCGATGCGGAAGTTGATGGCAAACCCCAGTGGGCAACTGCAAAAGATTCGCGCGTCACGCGCGTTGGTCGATTCATGCGGCTCACCCGAATCGACGAATTGCCACAGCTCATTACGGTGCTACGTGGAGAAATGAGCTTGGTGGGTCCGCGTCCGGAACGCCCTTTCTTTGTCAATCAAATTGCGGAAAAAGTGCCGTTTTATTGCGCACGCCACAGCGTTAAGCCTGGCGTAACAGGCTGGGCGCAGGTTCGCCATCACTACGGCGCATCCGTGGACGATGCCTCGGATAAATTGCAGTACGATTTATACTACGTCAAAAACCACACACTGCTGTTTGATATCATGGTGCTGTTTTATTCCGTCAGAGTGGTTTTATTGGCGCAGGGCTCGCGCTAATCCGGCGAAGGGTTTGGCATTCGCTTTGACCAAACGGCGAGTAGCGGTATTTCGCACCATCACTTATAAATAAGGTTTGTACTATGTCTGCACAGCAAATTCGCGAGCTGATCGCTCAACACGCCCGTCTGTCGGTGAACGCAAATGAACTGGGTGAAGACGCCGATCTTTATAGCGCAGGATTAACCTCGCTGACGACAGTGAATCTAATGCTTGCACTAGAGGATCATTTTAACGTGGAATTCACCGATAAAATGCTGGGTCGTAAGACCTTTGGTTCTATACGGCTTTTGTCGGAGGCGATACAAGAGCTCGTCGCTGCTTAGTTTTTAGTTTTCACGGCTCCCCAATACTTCGCCATTCTGCTGCCGCAATAACGCATGGAAAGCCTCGGGCGTGCGGCGCGACGGTTCGTTAATTGATGTCCCAACTGTGAGAATCACATGCCCAAACCATTACGTATTGCCGAAATTTCTCCGATGCTTGATTTTTTAGCTTTGACGGATCGCGTGCATGCGATTGGGCGAGAAATTATTGCCCAATATGCGGATGAAGTTGATCGTAATGCACGATTTCCCAGCGAATCACTTGAGGCGCTGAAGGCTGAAAAATTACTCACCGCCTACGTGCCCATCGAGCTTGGCGGCATGGGCTTGGATATTTCGCAACTTTCCAAAATCTGCGAAATACTGGGGCAGTACTGTGCATCGACTGCAATGATTTTTGCAATGCATCAGATTCAGGTTGGTTGCATCGTCCACCACGCGTTAGGCGCTGACTTCTTCGCAAACTACGCCCGCGATATGGTCAAGCACCAATATTTACTAGCATCGGCAACGACTGAGCTCGGTATTGGCGGCGATGTGCGATCCAGTATCTGTGCAGTGAAAATTGACGGCGAATTATTTACGCTGGACAAACAAGCGCCTGTTATTTCCTACGGCGCGATGGCCGATGCGATTTTAGTAACTTGCCGCCAGTCAGAGGCGGCAGCAAAAAGTGATCAAGTACAGGTTTTGGTGCGGCGAGACGATCTTACGCTGACGCAACTAGCCGGTTGGGATACGCTCGGATTTCGCGGTACCTGTAGTTGTGGATTCTCATTGGTTTCCAAAGGACGTGTTGAGCAAATTCTGCCCGGCCCGTATGCCGCGATTCATAGCAAAACCATGCACCCGTTTGCCCATATAGTATGGGGCTCACTGTGGCTGGGTATTGCAAGCGATGCGCTTGGCCGCGCAAGGATAGCGGTGCGCGCTGAGGCCCGTAAAAACCCCGGCGTTGTGCCAATATCAGGGACCAGATTGGCTGAAGCCGACATCGTTTTATTTACGATGCGCAGCGGTTTGCAATCGGTACTGGCCGATTACCACCGCCTTCTTGATGCTAACAATCAAGATGCATTTTCGAGTTTCGGTTTTGCAATTCGCGTTAATAATTTAAAAATCAGCAGTTCTAATTTAGTCATTGATATCGTCAGTCGTGCAATGTTGATTTGCGGGATTGCCGGTTATAAAAATGATTCAAAGTTAAGCTTGGGAAGACATCTGCGCGATGCATTTGGCGCAAGTCTGATGGTCAATAATGATCGTATTTTGGGGCAGAACGCCACCATGCAAATCGGCCAAAGGGATTAATTGTTATGTGTTTAACACCGGTTGATGAGGCCTACAAAACTTATAAAGACGAATTGGTTGCTGCAGGCTTATTGATTCCCTTAGGTGAGCCTGGCGTTTTTGGGAGAAGCGGCACATTTGAGCATATCGTTGACAAGTTTGAGGAATATGTAACCCGTATGGGCGAGCATCAAAATGCGGAGGTGATGCGTTTCCCCCCGATATTTAGCCGGGCTCACTATGAGCAAATCGATCACATCAACAATTTTCCGGATTTAATGGGATCCATCCATACCTTTATGGGTAAAGATGCCGAACATCGAAAAATGCTCAGCATTTTCGAGCGCAAAGAAAACTGGAGCAGCGAGCTTAGCCCGTCGCGACTGATGATGGTTCCTGCCGCTTGCTATCCTTTATATCCGACGGCGACCGGTACACTGCCGGCAAACGGGCGCACCGTTGATCTTAAGACTTTTGTTTTTAGACATGAGCCATCAGAAGACCCCGCGCGGATGCAAATTTTCCGGCAACGCGAATTTGTCCGCCTCGGCTCGCCGGAAGAAGCGTTGAATCATCGTAACTACTGGTTGAAAGAAGGTGAAAAAATCCTCAAATCTGTTGGACTCGATGTGACCGCTGTAGTCGCAAACGACCCATTTTTTGGTCGTGGAGGCAAAGTTATGAAGGCAACGCAGATCGAGCAGGTGTTGAAATACGAGCTAGTCGTACCGATTTGTTCAGCCGAGAAACCTACTGCCGTTACCTCTTGTAATTATCACCTTGACCATTTCGGCACGTCATTCAATATTAAAACCGCAGACGGCAATGTAGCGCATACGGCTTGTATCGGTTTTGGGCTTGAGCGTATCACTTTGGCGCTTCTGAAGACCCATGGCTTCGATTTAAAGACCTGGCCGCACGAGGTGCGCAGCGTACTAGCACTGGCCTGAGCCAATGCGCCCATATTTTCGTGGAATCGGCAATAGAAGTGCTTAAAGCGTTTACATGAAACCAATCATTACGCTCGACCCCGCTACGTATCAACGCCATCGCATTCATGGCGGGAATCGCATATGGGGCGAAACCAATTGCTACACAGATGTCGTTGTAGAGCTCGTAAATGCCTTGGGATTTGAGCCTATTGCCTGTTTGCCTTTTGCGCTCGCGATTGATTTTGAAGGCGATCAATGGACTTTTTTTAAGTTTCCCGACGCTGATTTATTACAGTTATATGGATTGGACATTCAGGAACTCGCTGTATGGAGGCCTCTGGTTGACCATATTGCGGATATGGTGTCGGCTGATCGCCCGGTTCTAGTTGAGCTAGACTCGTATTTTTTGCCTGATACAGCCGGAAGCGCCTACCAGCTGGCGCATGTGAAATCGACTGTGGCGATAAATGAGATCAATGTGCAAAAAAAGCATCTCGGCTATTTTCACAACCAGGGTTACTACCATCTCAATGGGAATGACTTTGACGATGTTTTTCAGATCAATGGTCTGGTTCACGATCGCATGCTGCCACCATATTTTGAGTACATCAAAAGGCAGGAGAAATTTGCGCCTAAACCCAATGAACAGCTTGCGCGCTCGCTTGCGATTCTTAAGATACATCTCGCCCGTGTTCCGAAGCACAACCCTTTTACATTGTTCAAGACGAAGTTTCAGCATGATTTGGAATGGCTGATGTCGGCCAGCTTTGAAACCTTTCACAGCTACTCATTTGCAACTCTTCGGCAATACGGTGCCTGCTTTGAATTGGCAGATACGTATTTGCGCTGGCTTGAGGAGCAAGGTGTGAGCGGTGTTGATGCGGCTGCTACGGCGTTTCACACAATCTCGGAAGATACCAAGACTTTTCAATTCCAGCTCGCCCGCTCCATGGCGCGTAAAAAGTCGCTAGACCTATCCCCACTGGACCAAATGGCCGTGCTGTGGCAGTCCGGCATGAACGCACTGCACTCCGGTTTCAGCTAGGTAAAGTTTGGCAAACTATCCTCCGGCCGACGTCTGCGCGGCCAGCCAAATTATCCCACTTGCGCTGGGTTGGCAGCTTGCGCAAGCTGCACCGGGCAAATGTATTGATGCAAATGATCCCGCAATCAATAATCTTGTTTGGGAGGCAATGCCAGTGCTGGGTACTGTCGCCACTGTTCGCCAAAAAGACATCAATGTCCAATCGAACTTCGACGCTAGCGACTGGTGGTATCGATTAAGTTTTCCGAGGCCCAGGGTTGGTGCGGGCGAGCCTATTTATTTGCGACTTGAGGGGCTCGCCACCATCGCTGGGGTGTGGTTGAACGGGGTGGAAATTTTACAATCGCATAATATGTTCGAGACACATCATGTTGATGTGACGGCCTCGGTGCGCGAGCGAAATGATTTAGTGATGGCCTTTTATTCTCTTAGCGCGGCACTACAACAAAAGCGCCCGCGCCCCCGCTGGAAAACGGCGCTGGTCGAACAGCAAAATTTGCGCTGGTTTCGAACAACTTTGCTCGGTCGCATGCCGGGCTGGACGCCGCCGGTGACGACAGTCGGGCCCTGCGGACCGGTCGCTTTGATGTGCATGCACAAGGTGATGTTGCAATCAATCGACCTTCAAACATGGGCGGAAGCTGATTCGGGGCGCATCACCGTGCGGGCGACGGCGATCCACGGGGACGAAACTGGGCTCGTGGCCGCGCGATTGCGCGTGGGCGCGCAATCGTTTGAGCTGACGATGAGCGAAACTAACCGCGATGAATCATCAGCGGAAAAGGTCCGACAAGTGTATGGAAATCGCCAAATTGTCCATGGGGATTTTTCAATCGCGAATGCGCCGCTTTGGTGGCCGCATACGCACGGCACGCCTACGCTATTGCCTTGCGCGATCGAGCTTCGTATTGGAGATGCGTGGCACGAAATCAGTTTGGGCAAGATCGGGTTTAAACAACTTGATATCGACCAACGCAACGACGGTGTACGGATTTTGGTGAATGGTGTCCCTGTTTTTTGCCGCGGCGCTTGCTGGACAACGATGGATGTCATTGCCCTGAAAGCCAGTACTGATGCGCTTCTTGAGGCACTACATACAGCCAAAAGTGCCGGTATCAACATGCTGCGTGTGATTGGCACCATGGTTTACGAGACCGATTCATTTTATGCGCTGTGCGATGAGCTTGGCATTATGGTGTGGCAAGATTTTATGTTTGCCAATATGGATTATCCGGTTGCCGATACGGGCTTTCGGGCGCTGATTGCAAGCGAGGTTGAGCAACAACTCAATCGCCTTCAACGACACCCGTGCGTGGCCGTTTACTGCGGTGGCAGTGAAATTGCGCAGCAGGCGGCGATGATGGGGTTGCCCGAGGCGGACTGGACGAATGATTTTTTTGCCGATCAATTGCCCAAACTCTGCTCCAGCCGACATCACGGCATTCCATATTTTCCGTCTACGCCATGGGGCGGCACATTACCGATACATGTAGCAACTGGTATCTCACACTACTACGGCGTGGGGGCCTATCGACGACCAATCAAAGATGTGAAGTCGGCAAGTGTTCGTTTCGCCAGCGAATGTTTGGGTTTTTCTAATGTGCCTGAGCAGACCACTATAGATGCTATGCACAGTGGTACTAAACTTGTGCCGCACAATCCACGCTGGAAAGCGCGGGTACCGCGTGATAATGGGGCAGGGTGGGATTTTGAGGATATTCGTGATTTCTATCTGCATCAGTTATTTCATCTCGATCCAATCAAGCTGCGCAGTGAAGATGTCGACCGTTATTACGTGCTCTCGCGCATCGTGACGGGCGAGGTGATGAAGCAGGCGTATGCCGAATGGCGTCGGCCGGACCGCACCGTCACGCAGGATTGCGGCGGTGCGCTAGTTTGGTTCTATCGCGACCTGTGGCCTGGCGCTGGGTGGGGCATCACTGATAGTTTTGGTATGCCAAAGGCCGCGTATTGGTATTTGAAGCGGGCATGGGTAACACAGGCGGTATTCTTTACCGATGAAGGTTTGGACGGTTTGAAAGTGCATGTTATTAACGAATCTTCATCGCCACTTAATGCAACCGTTGAAATCACGCTACTACAATCGATTCGCAAATCCGCGCATCAGGTTTCTGCGATAGAGGTGGTTGGAAAGCCGCGCCAAAGCTTGAGTTTGCAAGTCGATGCGATATTGGGCTATTTTTCCGACAGCACTGTCGCCTATCGTTTTGGACCGCCCAAACATGATGTAGTCGGTGTGCGTTTGCGGCAGCAAGTTTCTGGGGCCGTCATTAGTGAAGATTATTATTTTCCAACGGGACACTCACTTCCTATGCATGCGCAGGCGAACGTTACAGCGCACGCCATCTTCGTGAAAAATGGCGCGGTTCAGGTTAGCGTTAAGACAGATGTGTTTCTGCAAGCCGTGAACGTCTCCAGCAAGGGATTTCAGCCTGATGACAATTATTTTCATCTCGCGCCCGGACACGAAAAAATGCTTCTGTTTACGCAGCTAGCCGCCCAAAAAAATAACGCAGACGCGGTACAGTTTAAGGCAATTTTCGAGGCTGCGAATCTGCTCGAGCCAATTATCATTCGCGCTGCGGCCCCAGCTCCCTAACGCCCTGACGCCCCAGTCCATCACCAGCCAAAATATAAGCGCGTTTGTGTGCAGAAAAAATAAATAATTTCGCCCAAATTAATTTATCCCAACCAATGAACATTTCCCGACACGCAAGCTATTTCGCCGCAGGTTCCAATCGACTATTTGGTTGGTATCACTATGCGCTGACCGTACCGCAACTGGACTGCGTCGCTGTTATTTGCAACCCGATCGGCCACGAATACGCGCACTGTCATCGAAGCATTCGACACTTAGCGGATCAACTTGCGGCGAGCGGGATACCCGCACTCCGCTTTGACTACAGCGGCACCGGCGACTCGCCGGGGCTTGATGTTGATGCCGACCGGGTCGGAAATTGGCAACGTGAAATTGTCGGCGCGATTGAATTTGCTCGCGAGCTTAGGATTGGAAATACAGGTAGCGGAACGAAGGTCTGTCTGATAGGCGTCCGCCTCGGCGCGAGCTTAGCGGCAATCGCAAACGAAAGTCATCCTGCCGATTTCCTCGTGATGTGGAATCCGTGCGTGAGCGGGCGTCGCTTTGTGCGGGAGCTTCAAGCAATTTCAGCAATGTCGACCAGCGCAAAGGATAGTTCGACCACTGTCGAGCAACCCATGCTTGAAAGCGCCGGATTTGCGCTTTCCAATGAAACGATTTTGCAACTTCATGCCGTTAATCTGCTAGATCTAAAATTTAATAGTGCTGGCAAAGTGCTTTTGCTTGATCGCGATGATTTATCAGTCGATGCGACATTGCATGATCATCTTGTAGAATCAGGCGTTCAAGTCGACTATCGAACCGTGCCTGGCTACGCGGGTATGGTTGCAGAACCCCAATTCACGGTCGTTCCACAACAAGCCATCGGAACGATAACGAGCTGGCTGTCCAGTCATTGTGCGGTCCTTCGTGTTCGCCAAAGCGCAATTCCGGTTGCTGCTGCTAACAGCTTGGTTTTAGCGTCGCCCAGTCACGGTGGGGAAAAAATAACAGAACAAATTTGCCACTTTGGCGCGGATCAACATCTCTTCGGTATTCTCACAAAGCCCAATGAGGTGACTGAAAAGCCGCTTATCGTTCTTTTCAACGCCGGCTGCGTTCACCACATTGGCCCCAATCGGCTTTATGTCACGTTGTGCAGGCATTTGGCATCAGAAGGGTTTTCTGCATTTCGGTTTGACCTTGAGTCACTGGGAGATAGCGTGTTGCGCGGCACAGGTCGTGAGAACCATCCCTATCCCGACCATGCGGTTTCAGACGGTATTGAAGCACTAGCTTATCTTCGAGAAAAGTTTGGCGTAAAAACGTTTATTGTTGCAGGGCTGTGTTCTGGGGCACACACCGCATTTCACGTGGGGTTATACGAAGCGCCCTGCAGCGAAAATAGGGCGGAGAACTCTGATCCGACCATGGGTATCAACGAACAGGTCACCGAAGTTGTGCTGATTAATCCGCTGACATTCCGTTGGACGGAAGGCATGAGCCTTGATACCGTAAAGCATTTTTGGGCTGTACAGCGTTATCGTAAATCAGCGTTCAGCTCAAGTAGCTGGCGAAAACTGCTCAGCGGGAAGGTTGATTTACTGAATTTGGTGAAAACGCTGCAGGGGCATGGCGTGAGAACGCTTGGCTCCAGATTTTCTGGAATGATTGAACGGTTTTCACCAAAAAAAGGCACGCAGTTGTCGCAAGACTTTCGGCAGCTCGTCTTACGCAAACGCCACATTCGGATGATCATTGCAGAGGGCGATCCTGGCGAAGAAATTTTGATTGCTGAAGCAAAATATATCGTTAAGTGCGCCCATAGGAATGGCCAAATGGAAACGCATCATGTTAGGGGCGGCGATCACACCTTCACACAATTTGCGCCCCGGATGCAATTGGTTCGATACCTCGTTGATGCGCTTGGAAGGCGGCACAAGTCAAGGACAACGGAGCCGACGTTTAAAAACGTCAACTAACCAGACGCTATTTTTGAATCAGATCGCCAAGAGAATTGCGGCCACGCAAGTAGCGCAGTA
>JANYBL010000128.1 GCA_025360815.1 Burkholderiales bacterium | reverse complement strand
CGGGCTGTACCGGCAGCGTCACCGGCACGGGTAGTGCCTTAACCGTCAGCGGCGCCACCATTCCGGCCAGCACCACCTGTACCTACTCAACCACCGTCACCGGCAACGCCGCCGGCGCCTTGGCCAACACCACCGGTCCGGTCACCTCCACCAACGCCGGCACCGGTACCGCTGCCAACGCCACCCTGACGGTACTGGCCGCACCAACTATCGCCAAGGCATTCGCACCAGCCACCATTGCATCAGGTGGCGCGTCAACACTAACCATCACAATCACTAACCCAAACAACGGGCCGATCGCGGTGGCCAGCGTTATTGATACCTTCCCGACCACCCCGGGCACCGGTATGTTGCGTGCTGCAGCGCCGGCGATTGGTACAACCTGTGTTGGCGGGGCGGTCACCTCCAGCGTTGGTAGCGTCACATTGACCGGCGGCAATGTGCCAGCCAACAGTAGCTGCACATTTCAGATTGATGTTACGGCAGCAACAGCAGGCAGCTATAACAACACGATCGCGATTGGTGCGTTGACCACCAATGCGGGCAGCAATACGGTAGCCGCCAACGCTACGCTGACGGTCACGCCAATTGCCAATGTATCCGTTACCAAATCAGGCCCAGCAACGATACCGTGGGCCACGACTATCACTTACACATCCACTGTCACTAACGCAGGACCTGATGCGGCGAACCTGACGGTCTTTACGGACTCAGTTCCTGCTGCCATTAGCGGCGTTACAGCATCTTGCGGTACCCCGACATTGGGCGCTGCTTGTGGTGCAGTCACGGTGGCGGGCAATAACGTTTCCAGCACAATTGCCACCTTGCCCGTCGGCAGCTCGGTGACCTTCACCATCCAGGGTACCGCGCCACAAACTGGGATCTTGGCGAACGCCGCCACGGCCATCGTGCCGATAGGCATCGCCGATCCCGATGATCCAAGCCGTACTGGTGCGGGCAATAACACATCGTCAACCGTCAATACCGTCGTGCAAGCGCCCGATTTGGCCATCACCAAAACAGCATCTACGCCCAGCTTCACCGTCGGCACAAACGCTAGCTTTACGCTGACGCCGAATAATTTATTAGGCAACGCCGCAACGGCTGGAACCATTACGGTCGCCGACACATTGGCTGCTGGGCTTACTTATGTTCCAGCTGGGTCAGGCGGAACAGGGTGGACTTGTACACCAGCAGGCCAGGTGATTACTTGTACTTCAGCGAATATCATCGCCGTAGGCGGTACGGGCAACCCGATTACCATTAATGTTTCCGTCGCGGCCAATGCCTCACCGGCCATCACCAATACGGCCACTGTTGCAGGTGGTAACGAGCCGCCTGTGAATACTGGCAACAACAGTGCGTCGATCAACGTAAACGTCACCAGCACACCAATCAGCACCTTTACTACCGACGGCGCACAAACTAGCTCGCCGGGCAGTGCAGTGTTCTATCCGCATACCTTCACCGCAGGTGCAGCAGGTTCCGTCTCGTTCTCAACCGTGAGCACACCTGTCCCGAATATCAGCGGCTGGGGCGTGACGGTGTTCCGCGATCCAAATTGCGACGGCGTGCTCACCGGAACCGAAGGCTCAACTCCGTTGGCGACCAGCGTTCCAGTCGTCGCGGGTGATCAGGTTTGTATTGTCATCAAATCGGCTATCCCCAACACGGTGCCTTATAACGCCACTGACTCCATCTTGGTCACTGCCACGTTCACACCAAGCAGCGGGCCGGTTGTCACATTAAGCCATCAAGACATCACCACCGTTGGTGCGGTCGCTGGCTCGGGCTTGGTGCTGACCAAAGCGGTTCGCAACATCACGCAGGGCGGGGCATTAGGCACCACCAACAGTGCCAAGCCCGGCGATGTCTTGGAATACGTCATTACCTACACCAACACCTCGAACACGGCACTGTCGCTGATTGTGATTAGCGATAACACACCAGCCTTCACCACCTTCTTGTTGGCCAGTTGCAGCGCGTTGCCGGCGAGCATCACCGGTTGCAGCGTCACTGCCCAACCGGCCGCTGGTGTTGCAGGCAATGTGCAGTGGACGCTTGTCGGCGCTCTCAATGCGCTGCAATCAAGCTCGGTCATATTCCGGGTGACAGTCCAATAACGGGCAATTAACCTTGATTGCTGCTTTTTCGTGCGGGCATTGCGGAGTTGTTGGCGGCGGCGTCGACGAAAGTGCCGGCAGTATATAGGGGTAGACCCGTGGGTGGCGAAGCGGGCGAGGGAGGTGTGGGTGGTAAGAAATATCTGCCGACACCTGCTTGCGTCCTACCTGAACAGCTACCCGTAAGTTGTCCACCGCATAAGTTGGACGCCATTAATGAGTGTCCTTGCGCGGTTCATAAATGTCGTCACCCCACAAAATTTGTATAATAGAGATTCGCACGGTGCACTGCGACATCCCCAGTTAGTCCATCACCCGACCGCGATTTTTTTCGGAAGTTTCAGATTTTTTCTGAAGCTTCCCGTTTCTTTGTTTTTTCCCCGCTAACATTTTTTCTTCTATTTCTATCTTGACCTTTACCCCCAAGGAGCTCTCATGAAACAACCAATGCGCGTCGCTGTTACCGGTGCTGCCGGCCAAATCGGCTATAGCCTTTTGTTCCGCATCGCCTCCGGCGAAATGCTCGGTAAAGATCAGCCCGTGATTTTGCAGCTGCTCGAAATTCCCGATGAAAAAGCGCAAAAAGCCCTCAAAGGCGTGATGATGGAGCTAGACGATTGTGCTTTCCCGCTGCTGGCCGGCATGAGCGCGCATTCGGACGCCATGACAGCGTTTAAAGATATCGACGTTGCCTTGCTAGTGGGTGCGCGTCCACGCGGGCCCGGCATGGAGCGTAAAGATTTGTTAGAAGCCAACGGTGCGATTTTCACGGTGCAGGGTAGGGCGCTCGATGCCGTCGCGAAGCGCGACGTTAAAGTTTTAGTCGTCGGTAACCCCGCCAATACCAACGCCTACATCGCCATGAAGTCCGCACCTAGCCTCAATCGCGAGCAGTTCACCGCCATGCTGCGCTTAGATCACAACCGCGCCTTGTCACAGCTAGCCACCAAGAGCGGCAAGCCAGTGGACTCAATCGAAAAGATGATCGTCTGGGGCAACCACTCTCCCACGATGTACCCAGATTACCGCTTTGCCACCATCGGCGGCGCAGCCGCACCGGCCGTTATAAGTGACGAGGCTTGGTATCGCGATACATTCATTGGCACAGTCGGCAAACGCGGTGCAGCGATTATCGAAGCACGCGGCGTATCGTCCGCCGCATCCGCCGCCAACGCAGCGATTGATCACATTCGCGATTGGGTGTTAGGCACCAATGGCAAATGGGTCACCATGGGCATCCCATCTGACGGCAGCTACGGCATTCCCGATGGCGTGATGTACGGCGTGCCGGTGATATGCGATAACGGCAAATACACCCGCGTGGCTGGCTTGGCGATTGATGATTTTTCACGCGCCAAGATGGACGCGACCTTGAAGGAGTTGGAAGAAGAGCGCGCTGGGGTTGCGCATTTGTTGAAATAGAATTTCTTTATTTTTTTGAAAATTGAAACGTCGCGAGTTTTGCTTGCGGCGTTTTTTTAATCTTCAACGCCAGCGTATTTTTGGTGCTCAACATTGCGCGAAGTGCTTAAGTGAATAAAAATATACTACGGGGAAAGGTACATTTTTATGCAAGGATAGAGAGGATGGGTTGTAGACAGCGCGAGGTCAACGCTGCGCTAAAAACACATCAGTGCTGGGCTTATTATTTTGCCCTAAGGTGTATCGAAAAGAATTGCGAGTTTAGCCAACAATAAAGCTGAGCCTACGCCTCGCACTTCGCGCCCATCTGAACATTGCCGCCATTGGCGATGGTAGGCCAGCAGTAAACCAAAACCAGCCGTTGGGCGATTCACGCTTTTATGCGAAGATAGAAAAATTAGCGGGATTCAGCGCGAAGCGAGACCTGTGCAAAACTGAACACAGACCAAGGCATGATGACAATCACTTTAAGGCCACTGATGAGGACTAGGGCGAGCTGGCTTTGTTGGGTTTTGAAAATCAATCCTGATCCCCCGATACACATGCTGCTCGCCTACGCTGCCATCAATCGCGCCTTTGATTCTTTGATACGTGTCAGGCAATGGGCGTCTCCTCTTATTCCTCTAATTCGCAGCAACCCATGAAAGCTGAACGCAAGCGGCTGACGCTTGCATTTCTGCTCTCGTTGCTGATCCACGCGTTGCTGCTGAGCCTGATTCCCGTTGGGCAGGGGCTTGGGCTTCCAGGCCTCAGCTTCCCTTGGCAAGAGCGCCGGATCGAAGTGCCTGATTTATACGCTGAACTCGTACCATTGCCTGTTACAGCGCCCGAGCCCGTGGCTGCGACTGTCAATGCGCAACCGCCACAGCTATCGATCAAGCAGGCGGCAGCTAGCGGACCGAGTCCGATACCGCCCATGTTCTCCGCGCTGCTGCCCTCGCCGCCGGAGCGGTCTGAATCGGCGATGACGCCCGAGGCCAATCTAGAACCAAACATCGCGACCGGTGCGGTTCCGGCATCAATTGTTCAACCTCTGCCAACTTTGGTAACCGCGCCGCTCCGGTTGCCGCCGGCCCCAATAAAAACGCCATTGCGCGCTGATCGGTTTGAGCCACCCGCACCCGCACCGATCCCTGCGCCAGTCGTCATCCCCATGCCAGAATTGATCGCCGTTGCAAGGCCCGACCATGCGACGTTTGTCGAGCCGACGGCTTCACTGGCTGCTCCGCAAGCGCCGACGCCAGCGATCGCCATTGTGCCAAGTGCGCCAAGCCCGGCGACCGTTACGCCGGCAGCTAAAGAGACCAGCGAAGGTGCGCAGAAGCGAACCGTTGAAGTGGTCAAGCTGGATGTTTCAGCGATCGAGACACAAGCGGAACAACGACTAGCACAACAGAAAGAGCAACAGAACGAGCAACAGAAAGAACGCGCGCAAGAACAACGGTGGCAGGCGGATCAGTTGGAGGCAGCGCGTATTGAGTCTGCACGTGTCGAAACCGCGCGCTTAGCTGCTGCGCAGTCGGAAGCCAAGCGTCAAGAGACGGCACGGCTGGATGCGCAACGCCGGGAGGTGGCAAGTCAAGAAGCGGCGCAACGGGAGACCCAACGTCTCGAGGCTGCACGAATTGAGGCAGCGCGCATAGCGGCCGCGCGATTACAAGCTGCACGATTGGACGCGTTGCAACGAGCCGCAGCGCAGGCAGATGCGCAGCGTCTGGAAGTTGCCCGTCAGGCGGCGGTGAAACTAGAAACACAGCGCCTTGAGTCGGCAAGGCTTGAGGCGGCACGCCAGGAAACTGTTCGCCAGGAGACCGTACGACAAGCAATTGCGCGAGAAGCTGCAGCCATTCAAGCGGCTGCGCTGACGCAGGCTGAAAAAGCGCAGGCGGAAAAAGAGGAGGACGCAAGGCGGGATGCGCGGCGTCAGGTTATGGGCCGTCTGCTCAATGAGGAGGCCGCTCAACGGGCAGCTGCTGAAGCGACTGCCGCCGCTGCAAGTGCCGCCCGCTCGCCCTCGACCTCGCCGTCCACGCCTGTATCCACGCTACCCTATTCTTTCAGCACTGCACGCAGGGGGCGGCTATGGGGGCGTGCCGATCCCAATACCGAACTGGTTAAGTACGCAGAGGCGTGGGCCCGTAAGATTCAATTCAATACGTCTGTTGATACGGTGCGCGAAGTGGCAACGCGGCCTCATACCAATCCAGTGGTGACGGTGGCCATTCGTAGCGATGGTTCGGTGGAGTCGGTGACGTTCGTTCTCGCCAGTGGCGTGGCGGAAGTTGATGAAGCGATCCGCCGCATCGTGCAAAGCCAAGCGCCCAACCTAGCGTTCCCACCAGCGCTGGCCCGAGACTTCGACGTGATCGAAGTTCGCCGCACTTGGCATTTCGACACGGCCATCCGAATGGAATGAATGGGTGACACCAGTCGGCGTGCGGTTCAAACTGAAATTCGATGCCAAATACGCTGCAATTTTTGTGGTTGACAAATTAGGATCGAATATTGATACTAAAAAAGTGACAACAAAATGTTGCAGGTTGTTGCAGGTTGTTGCAGGTTGTTGGGATTGTTTTCGATAAGAAATAAAATTTCCGTTAATCTTTTTCAAAGGGACATGCAATGTTAATTCGTATGCTTTTAGCTTCAGCACTTGTGTCGGCGTCATTGGTGAGCTTCGCCGCACCAGTCAGTCGCTTCAATTATCTTTCCGTGAGCATTGCGCCAGCCGATCCCGCAACACGTGCTGATCGTGATGTTGCGGTGGATGTTGTCTTTACCAACACCGGCGACACACCGATCAGCGTGGTGAAATGGTTTATGCCCGATGGTGAGCCCGAAGGCGATTTGTTTTTGCTGTCACGCAATGGCGAGGCCGTGCCTTACGTCGGTCCCGTCATCAAGCGCGCTGCACCGACCGCACATGACATGATTACGCTGCAGCCAGGTGAGAGCCTGACCCGCACGGCCGAGTTGTCAGGCCTGTACGATCTTTCTCAATCTGGCGTTTACACCATTCAATATGGTGTTGCCTCGGCCCATGTGTTTGGCCAGCCTCGTAGCGGTCGCCTCGGTAATCGCGTTTCCCCTGATTTGACGACGCAATTTGACGCCGACGATAGCGCGCGCTTGACGACGGTGTTCTCGAATGAAACATCAAAATTCATCGAGGGTCGTAAGGATTCATCCAGTATTGCTAGCGTTTTGCAGAAAACGCCAAGCGCGCTTGAAACGATTCTCACGCAGTCGATCGCCTATTCAGGCCGCTGTAGCGCGTCTCAGCAAAGTGCCATTGTCAGTGCCGCTTCTGCCGCACAAACGATGGCCAACGGAGCGGTGAACTATTTGAACGGGACACCCAAGGCATCTGCGCGCTACACGACTTGGTTTGGCACCTTCTCCACCGCGAACTGGAATGAAGTCAAAGGCCACTACGTCAATATAAAAACCGAGCTTGATAGCAAGCCTGTGGTCTACGATTGCTCATGCAAAAAGAGCTACTACGCCTATGTGTATCCTACACAGCCGTACAAAATCTATCTTTGCAATGCGTTCTGGACAGCGCCACTGACGGGTACCGATTCCAAGGGCGGAACCATCATTCATGAGTCATCACACTTCAACGTGAATGCCGGCACACAAGACTATGCATACGGCCAGACAGCAGCGAAGAGTCTCGCGATTTCAAATCCATCGCAAGCTCGCTTTAATGCCGATAGTCATGAGTATTTTGCTGAGAACACGCCAGCGCTTCAATAACGCTAGTCGCCTCATTTAGGGAATGAACACGCTGCCGTTTCGAAAACTGATCATTGCGATCGCGATGGCGGCGTGTTTTTTTTTGATGCCAATGGCTTCTGTGGCCGAACCAGTTCAACCTGAATTTAAACTTGATTGCGCGATGCGAGCGCCGCATCATGTGCGCGTCGGTAATCCAGTTCCATTGACCTTTGATCTACACAACCGCGGCGATAAGGCCGTAGCCGTGTTGATGCGCAATACGCCGTTTGAAGGTTTTTTGAGTCAATACCTGACCATCGTCGGCCCGCGCGGCAGGCTGGACTACGGTGGCGCAATGGTTAAGCGTGGCCCAGCGGGCGCCGGTGAATATTTACGTATCCGTGCGCATACTAAACGCACTCGCACCATCAATATAGGCGCGGTCTACGCCTTCGATACGCCGGGAAAATACCGCATTCAATTCACCGGCAATCTTCAGGATGTCACGTTGCAAAAAGGTCCATCACTCCCGGACGAGCTGAGGCCACAAACGCTCACATGCGCAGAAATCGTTATCGATATCGTTCCCGGCAAAGTTTAAAGACAACGGTTTGCACTCGCTGATTTCAGCGAGTGCCTTGTCGTTGTTTTTTTGCAAACTTGGCTTGCCGGGGCGGCTTATACAGTTAACTGCATGGGTACATTTGCGTATATCCGCTTGACGAATCTGCAAGCCGCAGTTAGTCTCAATTGAAGCATAGAGCACAATTAGGCCGCATTGGCAGCTCACATGTAGAGCAAGGGCACGTTTGAGCATCGAGGTAAAGCGCTACAACCGTTGGATTTCGACACAATTGTTGACCCATTTGATTCTGATTTATGCCTTAAAGTAAGGTGTTATAAGAGTCTTTGCTGTCATCTGGTTTTGTAACAATCGCTTGAATAACCGAGGATTGGATCAAACGTGGGGCTTCTCAGTTTTGCTGATCAACACCTCGGCGGCGAGGCAGCGCACACCCTTGTCGCGCCACGCGCGGCCATCGCTTGGGACATTCTGGTTGTTGATGATGATCCAGAAGTTCATGGCGTCACTAGACTGGTGTTGAAGGGTTTCGAATACGACGGGCGACCCCTGCGCATTTTGAGCGCGCATGACAGCAACGAAGCCAAGCATTTTCTGAGCGAAGAAAATGATATTGCACTGATCTTGCTCGATGTGGTGATGGAACGCGATATGGCGGGCCTTGATCTGGTGCGTTACATCCGGGAAAATTTGCAAAACCATGACATTCGCATTGTGCTACGCACTGGTCAGCCCGGCGTTGCGCCTGAAGATAGTGTGATTCGTGCCTACGACATCAACGACTACAAAAGCAAAACCGAGCTCACGGCCACAAAGCTGAATACGCTGCTGTACGCGGCGTTGCGGAGTTATCGCGATATTTGTCTGCTGAATAACCATCGTCGCGGGTTGGAGCGCATGATCGAAGCGCTCTCCGAAGTGGCGCAGGCACGTTCCGTGTCGAATTTTGCCTCAGCGGTTCTCGGTCAACTCGCCAATCTCATCAACCTGAGTGATGCGCAGTATTGGAATGTGCTGACCGCTTTTGCCGAGGTGAAAGAATCGCCCAACTACCGGCTGCTGGCGATGACGGGGAATGGCATGGAAAACGCTGATCCGGCAACGTGGCCGACCAAGCTGCCCGCAACGCTCGATGCCAAACTGCGGCGAGCGTTTGACGCCAAACAGTCACAGGCAGACGGGAGCGATTATGTGGGCTTTTTCCGAACGACGAAGGGCAGCGAGAATCTACTTTATTTGTCAGACTGCGGCGTGCTTTCGGCCGTTAACCTAAAGCTGCTCGAGCTTTACTGTGCCAATGTAGCGGTAGCGTATGAGAATTTGCTGCTACATGAAGAAGTTGAAGACTCCCAGCGCGAACTCATCTACACGCTTGGCGAGGCCGTCGAGCAGCGCTCAAAGGAAACTGGCGGACATCTCAGGCGGGTTGCGGCAATTTCGCAAATGCTCGCTCAGGATTATGGCCTAGACCCGGGCGAAGTGGAACTGATCCGTATTGCTGCCCCCCTGCACGATGTGGGTAAGATCGGTATCCCCGATGCCGTGTTGAATAAGCCCGGCAAACACAGCGAAAGCGAAACCGTCATCATGCAAACACACGCTATGATGGGTTTCGAGATGCTCAATAAATCCGACAAGCGGATCATGAAACGCGGTGCCGTTATCGCCCTGCAACATCACGAAAAATGGGATGGCAGCGGTTATCCTGCTGGCTTGTCAGGCGAGGCCATCGATATTTCCGCGCGCATCACAGCACTCGCTGATGTGTTTGATGCGCTTGGTAGCAAACGTTGTTACAAGGAAGCCTGGGATCCGCAAGCCATCGTGGCCGAAATCGAACACGGACGCGGAACACACTTCGAGCCGCGTCTCGTGGCGCTTTTGCTTTCGCGGCTGCCGGATTACCTGAACTTGCGTGTGCTTTATCCCGACTGATGTCCCCGGCATGTGTGCAGATCTCGTTGCCAGCCTGCTCCCGCCGAGCGCAGTGCATTTGAAATTGACTGGTATTGTTGTCGCCCGAGGCTAGGCCACACGGCTTGCCCGCACCGCCCACTTATTGCCGACCGACAAATGCAACCCTTCCGGAGTGATCTTCTTTTTGACCTATCCAAGTCAGCCTATATTGATTCGGGATATTTCACCATCGCGGCCGAAAAAATTATCGAAGTTGGCTGTACAGGCTTAAACGTTGGGCGCGGAAGTGTTTGGCTATTCTCTGAAGACCAGCGAAATCTGTATTGCTCAGCCTTCTATGAAAATGGGGTTTGCAAGCAATTTGAAGAAGCTCGACACATTGCTGCGGCTGACTTCCCTGGGCTTTTTGAGACCGTTCTGGCGAACCGGATGATTGCAGCTCATGATGTTCTCGCCAATCCAATCACCGCCGAATTTCATGCCTTATACGCGGCGCCAGTCGGGATTGCGTCCATTCTAATCCTCCCAGTTCATCTCGATGGCAAGGTCATGGGATTGATTGGCTGCGAGCAAAAAAATACGCCGCGCTACTGGGACGAAGAAGATCAAGATTTCATGAATGCGTTGGCCGAATTGGCAACGAGAGCGCTCGGCGCTGAGCGGCGGCAGCGCGCGGAAGATGCGCTCAAGCTTGCCCGTACGAATATCGACGCACAGGTCAGCGAACGCACCCATTCTCTGCGCAGCGCCCTCGCGCAGTTGCAAGCAGCACAAAAGCAACTCATTCAAACCGAAAAAATGGCGTCGTTGGGCGCGCTCGTTGCTGGCGTCGCGCATGAAATCAATACACCCATCGGCATCAGCGTAACCGCGGCCAGCCACCTTAAAGTTTCCACTAAAAAGATCAAGAATGCCATGGAATCCGGCGCGCTTAAGCGGGTTGAGTTTGAAGAGTACATTGGCATCGCAATGGAGAGCGCCGATATTCTGCTGCGAAACCTTGAACGCGCGGCGAATTTGGTGCAGAGTTTTAAGCGTGTCGCTGTCAACCACTCTGACGAAAGTATCTCGTCTTTCGACCTCTACGAGGCACTCGCCGATCTCGTTTTGAGCGTCAGTCCGGAGTGCAGGCGCTATGGAATAGTCTGCACGCTCGATTGCGAGCGGGGAATCACGATAAAGTCGTACCAAGGGGCGCTCGATCAAGTTGTGACGAATCTAATCATGAACGCCTTGCGCCATGCGTTTGATGTGTCACGGGGTTCGGTTCTAATCAGGGCAACGGTCACCGCTGAACAAGTTGATTTGAAAATTATCGACGATGGCGCGGGGATCAAAGCGGAGTTGCTGCCGCGCATTTTTGATCCCTTTGTGACCACCAAACGCGGGGAGGGCGGATCAGGTTTGGGATTGCACATCGTGTTCAACCTTGTGAACTACCGCCTGAAAGGGCGGATTGAAGTGTCGAGCATTGAGGGGAAAGGCGCTGAATTTCGCTGCTTATTTCCAGCGCGATTGGAGCAAGAGGCACAAAGCCAGCCTTAGCCTGTCTGGGGTGTACGTATTGGCGAACCGCTTCCGTCAAGTAGCTAGTCTGCCAACTTCACTCTTGCTGCGTTCATACGCCCGGCGATTTCATCCCAAATAAGACCATCGCTTCCTGAAAGTGCGCTGCAAATTTGGCAGGTTTCACCCGTCAATGATTGGCGCAAATCAATAAAATAGATATTGCCAATACGGGTTATAATTTATTCGATCAGTTATTTAAATTGTTGGTTAGCTCATAAAACGGCTCAAAAACCTCTAAGGAACGAAGCTATGAAACTTAAAAACATAGTGATTGTCTGTAGTACTGTTTTGGGCGGCATTTCGCTTTCGAGCGCGAGTTGGCAAGCGACGGCGCAAACGACACCAGTCAAGCCAACTTATCAGATCCCTGGTGGCGAAGCCGAGAACGAAGAATCCAAGGGCGGCGCGCTGGGCATTGCGCTATCAGACGGCGTAACGTTAACGCCTTTCGCGAATTTAAGTTACGGCAAAGACGACAATTTATTTTTGGCGAACACGAATAAAAAATCGTCTAATCTGACGCTTTTCAATCCTGGCTTGAGGTTCGCGGTTAAAGGTGACGGCATGCAGTTGGGCGTTGACTATGATGCTAAGCTAGCGCGCTATGGCTCGTCGTCGGATGATAACTATCAAGACCAGCGCTTGAATGGAGTTGCTGATTTCGCATTTTCAAGCAAAATTGGTCTGCGTTTGGGGGCACTTTACGAGCAGGGCCACGATCCGCGTGGCTCCACAGACCGCGTTGGTTCGAATAAACCTGATGAGTTCGATAATTCCGGTGCCAATGCGCTGTTTGCCTATGGTGGTAACGACGCGCTAGGTCGTGTTGAGTTTGAAGCCGGAAGCTATAAAAGGCGCTACACCACCAACCGCATCTCTACCCAGGGTAGCGATCGTAAAACTGATAATTTTGCGAGCCGCTTTTTTGTCCGCGTCGCGCCTAAGACATCTGTTTTTATTGAGGTGCGCGGCGATAAATTTGACTACACACTAGCGGGCTCTCCGCAAGACAGCAAAGAGCGTCGCTATTTGTTGGGGGTGACTTGGGACGCAACCGACATCACCAGCGGGACTTTCAAGGTTGGCCAGATACGCAAAGACTTTGCCTCGCAAGCGCTGAAAGATTATTCTGGCACCGGCTGGGAGGGCAATATCCAGTGGTCGCCGTTGACGTATTCGAAATTTAATTTCTTCACAGCCAAGTCGTTTACGGAATCAACTGGTCTGGGTGACTTTATTTTGAACAAGCGAGCCGGTGTCGCATGGAATCATGAATGGGACTCGCGCCTCAGTTCGACGATTACTTTTTCGCGCGCCGATGACACCTTTACAGGCGCCACCCGCAGCGACACCACCGATTCCACTAATTTTAAGCTGAGTTACAAGCCAATGCGCTGGCTGACATTGGGTGGTGAATTCACGCATACAAACCGTGATTCCAATCTGGGTAGCGCGAACTATAAGAAAAATCTCTATCTGTTTACCGTGGGTGCGACGCTTTGAATATATTGTTTTTAGCAATTCAGTAGCTTCACAACAGCGTTTGCGTCGGCGACTAAATCAACGCTTTAGTCGGCGCGAAAGTTGAACCGAAAGGCAAAGCGCTGGCGTTAATTTTTTCAAGCGGGGTCGACAGCAGCAGGGCTCAAATAAATCAGCTTCGTTAGTGTGTTCTGACGGAGCTTTTTTATGGAGAATGTTCTTTGGAGTCACTTTATGAATGGGGCTAAACGGATGGCTAGGGCAGTGTTCCAAAGAACGGCGAGCGCAGTCATGCCGCAATGCGTAATGCTTAGTTTGCCCATCTTCGCCCGTCATCGCGAACGATCATTGGCGGCTAATTTGATTGGCTCGCTGTTGTTGGTGGTGTTAGTGTTGTCGTGCTTGTTGACCCAAGCTAGCGCGCAGGCGCAGCAAGCACCGCCGACGTCGCAATCATCTCCCCAACTAGCTTCAGCCGCGCCCGCCGCATCAAGCGAACTCTCCACCTACAAACTGGGGATGGGTGATGTTATTACAGTTCAAGTGGTGGGGGAGGACGAACTCAAGCGTGAGAAGGTTCGGCTTTCCGATGCAGGCACATTATCGTTCCCCTATTTGGGCGAGATTCGCGTACGCGGCATGACGGTCGGCGAGTTGGGGGACTACATCACCAAAGGCTTAAAAGGCCGCTATTTACTGAATCCCCAAGTGACGGTGACGATTCTTGAATACCGTGATTTTTTTGTTAACGGCTTAGTGGGCAAGCCGGGTGGCTATCCGTTCACCCCCGGCTTGACGGTGCGAAAAGCAATTTCGATTGCGGGCGGTTTTAAAGAGCGCGCCTCCAAAGAGAAAATCAACGTCATTCACGAAGACGATAATAAAGGCAATTCGCAACGCATCAGTCTCGATGCGCCTGTGCGTCCAGGCGACATCATTACCGTTGAAGAAAGCTTTTTCTGATGAATGATCGTAGTTTCCGCAACTTCAACGGCCCCGTGTTTGCCAATGCAGCCGTGCCGCCGGCGGGTGGCGCCTTGGGGATGGGGAATGGCGAATTCAATAACCACGCGTTTAGTTTAATGAATCGACCCATCCACAGTGAAACGCTGGACTTAGTTGAATACTGGCGCTCCATCACCAAACGCAAATGGAGTATTTTGGGCTTGGTAGTATTGGTGGCGCTGCTGACAACGCTGGGCGTGTTTTCATTGCGCCCGACTTATCGATCCACCGCAACAGTGATGATCGAGCAGGGCAAATCAAAGGTGGTATCAATCGAGGAGGTTTATAACGCGATGGGCGGCAATCGCGAGTATTACCAAACCCAAGTCGAGATTTTAAAATCAAATGACTTGGCGCGCAAAGTTGTCCTAAAGCTTGATCTTAGCAAACATCCAGATTTCGATCTGCGCCAAGATTCCACCCCCGCATGGATGCCCAGCCAGTGGTTCAAATCCAAAACGGCACCCACCGACGACGAGGTGTTAAAAACAGCTCTGCGGAGATTCGGTGACGAGTTGCAAATCCAGCCGGTGCGCAACAGCCAACTGGTGCAAGTGAGCTTCACAGCCTATGATCGCGAACTTTCCGCCAACGTCCCCAATATGTTGGCCGAGCTATACATCGAAAGCGATTTGGAAGCCCGCGTCGCGATGACCCAAAAAGCCAGTGCATGGCTCACCGAGCGAATGGGGGATTTGCGTAAAAAACTCGAAGGCTCTGAAAAATCGCTGCAGGATTATCGCGAAAAAGAACGCATTGTCGATGCCAAAGGCTTAGTGCTGTCCGGGGCTTCAAAAGCACTGGAAGAAGCCACTACTAATTTAGTCTCTGTCCGCGCTAAACGTGCTGAAGCCGAGGCGCTTTACAACCAGGTACTAGCAGTCAAGCAAGGCAAGGCACTGGGTGGCTATGAGTCTATCCCCGCGGTGCTGCGTCATCCGACCGTCCAGCGCTTGAAGGAAAGCGAGGGCGATGCCGAGCGTAAGCTAGCTGATGCTTCAAAACGGTATGGTCCCGAGCACCCGAAAATGCTGCAAGCCACTGCCGAGCTTGCCGCCGCCCGCGAGAACGTAAAACGCCAAATAGAATCAGTAGTCGCCGGCGTCACGAAAGAATACGAAATTGCAAAGTCAAACGAAGATTCCATTGGGCGCGCACTTGGCCAAAGCAAAGCCGAGATCCAAGGCTTAAATCGAAAAGAATTCCAGCTTGGCGTGTTGGAGCGAGAGGCGCAAGCGAACAAACAACTCTACGATATGTTTGGCAACCGTGCCAAGGAAACCAATGTTGGGGGTGAGCTGCAATCCACGATCGCCCGCGTGATTGATCCAGCGACCGTGCCAAGCTTCGCCTTTGCGCCCAAAAAAGCCCAAATCATTGGCATTTCAGCGGCGATTGCGTTGCTGATCGGTATGATGCTCTCGCTATTGCTGGATCGCATTAGCAACACCATCAATACGGCGGGGGAAGTCGAAAGCCGCTTGGGTTTGCCGATGCTCGGCTATTTACAGAAAATTGCAGGCGTCGGTAAAAAAAGCATGAAGTCGGAAATGGCGTTTTTAACCGACAACCAATCGCTTTTCTCCGAGTCCATCCGAACGCTCCGCACCAGCGTGTTGATGAGTGCGCTTGATACGCCCAAAAAAATAATTGTGATCACATCTTCCGTGCCTGAAGAAGGGAAAACCACGGTTTCGTTCAACCTAGCCTGTGCCTTGGCGCAAGTAAAACGCGTGCTGCTGATTGATGCCGATATGCGTCGCCCGAAAATTGGCCGGCTGATTGGCCGCGCCGCCGACGCGCCTGGTCTATCGCATTTGGTGTCGGGTGTGGCGCTTGCAAGCGAATGCGTCGTCAAGCACGATCAGGGGGGCTTTTATGTTTGTACCGCAGGCTTTGTGCCGCCGAATCCGTTGGAATTATTATCGTCCGATAAATTTGCAGAAGTCTTAGAAAAGTTGCGTGAAGCCTTCGACGTCATTCTCATCGATTCCCCGCCAGTGCAGCTCGTTAGTGATGCAATCGTGCTTTCTCAGCTCGCCAGCACGGTCATCTATGTGGTGAAAGCGGATTCGACACCGTATCCGCTGGCACGCAGCGGCATTCGCCGCTTGGCCATGGCAAATGCACCACTGCTTGGAGTCGTTCTCAATCAGCTCGATTTGGAACGTGCCGAAAAATACTACGGCGAATATTCGGGTTATGGCAAATATGCCGGCGGTAAAGGATACGGGTACGGGCAGCAGGCCGACGGCAAGCATAACAGAGGCGATAAGGCTAAGGCGGCTGCATGAAACGCGTCCTCTCATCGCTCGTCGTGGTGGCGCTAGTCGGCGCATCTGTCGTTGCGGTGCGGCAAGCACTGGCCGACGAATTGGTTGCATCGACTAATGGGCGACTGTTTGAACTTGCCGGTCAAAGCGTCAGGACGGGCCTCGCGGCAAGTGAATCAGCTGTTAAGCAATTGGAGAAAGATACCCGATTCGCGCTGTCCCTAGCGCCCGGCAATGGTCAGTATTGGAATACGCTGGCACGTGTTCATTTTACGTCGCGCACCGACCTTTTGGGTGCAGTCGTGACCGATCTAGATGCTGCCTATGCGGCGGCAAAAGCGTCTGTTGTGGCTCAACCCAGTAGCGCCTACGGGTGGGCAAGTCTGGCTTTCGCGTCCGATCAATTAATGGCTCAAAATCGGTTGTCCGGTGGCCAAGCTGCACTTGAGCAAACGCTATCCCGCGCTGCCGCGCTGGGTGCCCGTGAGCCGTATGTGTTGCGCACTGTGGTCGATCTGGGATTGGCCAATTGGGATAGCTTGAGCGCGGTAAGCCGCCAGTCGGTGATGCGCTCAATTGATCATTTGGCACAGCGCCAGCCAGACGACACCATCGCGCTAGCACGTCGTCGAGGCAGGCTCGCTGAGGCATGCTCGGAAAAAAGGCTCGCCTCGCGAAAAGAGTGTACGATTTCACTCAATACGGTTGCCATAAGTAGTTGAACCTGCTGTTAATTTTAGTTATTTAGCCAAATGCGGTGGAACACAATTCATCACAATGAGATGCACCAATGTTTGTTTTGAAGCACCTAAACCTGAAAGGGGTTTTTATGAAGACGACCAAGAAGTTACTCAATTTTTTTATAGGCGTGGCCATGCTCTCGTTGCTCGCTACGGCCGGTGCGGTGTTTGCGCAAGCGGCCACCGTACTCGAATTGACCGGCACAGCCACTGCGGCGAATATCACCCCCGCTGCGGCCCCGGGTGCGCCTGCCGCCACTCCGCCGATTAGCCGTGCTTTGCGCAAGGGGGATACTGTGAATCAAGGTGAAACCATTCGGACCGGAGCGGTGTCTTCTATCGTTTTACGATTTAGCGATGGCCAAATTGCGGCAATGGCATCGAATTCATCAATGGCGATTAACAATTATGTTTACAACCAAGCCGAGCCAGCCAAAAGCAACGTGTTTTTGTCGCTCTTGAATGGTGGCATGCGAGCAGTGACAGGGTTGATCGGCAAGGCGAGACCGCAGGCAGTTGCGTATCGTGCGGGCAATGCCACAATTGGTATTCGCGGCACCGACGTAACCTTCGCAACCGCAGATGGTGACGTCGTGGTGAGTGTCACAAACGGTGAAATCTCGTTTACCTTCGCGGGGAGCACTGTCTCGATTCCCGCGGGGCAAGCTGCTTTGACCGCCAACGGAAAAGTAACGCAAGGCACGATCGCAGCAATCAATGCTGCGGTGGCCGCGAATCCAAATTTGGCTAATGCGTTGAAATCAGTTGCGAATGATGCGCTACAAAATGCAGTTGCGGATGCCGCGGCAAAGGCTGCCGCTGAAGCGAAAGCAGCGGCAGATGCGAAGGCTGCAGCGGGCGCGAACGGAACACCCGGAGCCAACTCCGGAAATCCGGGCTCCGGCGGCGGCACTGTGATCTGTACCTCAGTTTCACCGACGCGGGTTCCGGACGGTTGCACACCGCCGAAGACTTAGCGTTCGCCATGCGCACCCGCGTGTTTGTTCTTTTTGTTGGACGTGGGCTACCCTCGTATTAGAGAGGGTGAAATACCAATGCGCGGAGGTATATGAGCGGGGCCCGATTATCTGGACGGGCAAGTTGATGCCACTTGATCAACTTGTCAGGAGCCACCATGAAACGCATTCCCCGTCGTACCTTCACAGCCGAGTTCAAGGCTGCACCCATCAAGCTTTTAACAGAACAGAACAGAACAGAACAGAACCGAACAGAACCGAAACGCACGCATGCCGAGGTCAGCCGAAAGCTCGACATCGCCAGGCTTACCGTGCATGGCAGGTTAGCGACGGTATGCAGACATCGATGAGTCGCCGTGGCAATTGTGGGGAGCGGGTAGCGGGGAGCGCGAAGCCTGCCCTTGGGGCATAACGCGCCGATGGAAAGTTTCTTTGGCACATTGAAGACCGAGCGCTTGCCTCGTTACCGTCTTGCGGCACGCGACGACGCAAGGCGGGTGGTGTTTGAATATCGTGAAGTCTTTTATAACCGCATCAGGCTTCACGACAAGATCGGCAATCAGTCACCCGCTGATTAGGCAAAACCGTTCAAC
>JANYBL010000112.1 GCA_025360815.1 Burkholderiales bacterium | reverse complement strand
CTCGGAGTTGTTTGTTCTCCAGCTCTAGCTGCCTGATGCGCTGGTGCTCTGCGGTTAACGGCTTGCCTATGCCGCTTTGGCCTGATTGCTCTGCTTCATACTGGCCTAACCAGCGCCGAACAGCGCTTTGGCCTAACTTCATGTCTTTGCAGACTTCGGTGATGTTCAAGCCTTGGGCTTTGACCATCTGCACAACTTGCAGTTTGAAGTCTGTGTCAAATACTCTTCTGGGTTTCGGATTGCTCACGGCTTTGCCATTTCGATTTTAATAACCTATCGGCCTGTCTGTTTTTATTAGACCACTACACTCATGGCGATTTTCTTTTTGCTTATCGGTTGGGCGTTGGAGCGCGAACTGTACGCCGGCGAATTATCGCAATTCAAAACGCTCTTCTGCCGATCGTTGCGACGCTTCATAGCGACTTCTCATCGGACTGCGCAATGGACTTTTTAAAGCTACAACGGGCCAACGTCCTTTGCGGCGCTTTGCATTTTTAAAGCCATTTCATAAGCCCGATTCTTCTTTTCCCCCGTCAATTTCACAGCGAGCGTTACCGCCTGTTTCAGCGGCAATTCTTCCAACAAAATGATGAGGGTCCGCTCCAGCTCTAATGTTTGAGCCGTTTCTGCCTCAATCGCCTCACCGATACTGGGGTTTGATAAAATCAGAACAAATTCCCCGCGTTGATTGTTAGCATCGCTTTCAAGCCACGCAACGGCTTCGTCAAGCCTTAGCCTGACGATGTTTTCAAATTTTTTGGTGAGTTCGCGGCAAATGATTAGTTCTCGCTCATCACCCATCACCGTGGCAATTGTGGCGACCGACTCAACGACACGATGGGGCGATTCGTAGAGCACGATCGCATAGGGCGATGGTTTTAACAATTCCAACGCACGCCGGCGGTCGCCCTCTTTCACGGGCAAAAAGCCGTGGAACAGAAAGCCGTGCTCGCCTTCGCCACTTGCGGAAAGCGCGGCGATCAATGCGCTCGCTCCCGGGATCGGCACGACAGCGAAGCCGGCTTCGCGCACGGCAGACACAACTCTTGCGCCGGGGTCGCTCACCGCAGGGGTGCCGGCATCGGTGACGAGGGCAACTGATTGGCCCTCCGACAGCAATTTCACAATGCCATCGGCGGCATTGCGCTCGTTGTGTTCGTGCACCGCAATCAATTTTGCGCCGATGCCGTAGTGCGCAAGCAGTGATTTAGTGTTGCGTGTGTCCTCCGCGGCAATCACACTGACGTTACGCAACGTGTCTAACGCTCGTTGGGTGATGTCGCCTAAATTCCCGATGGGTGTTGCGACAACATATAATGCATTACTAATTTTTTCGGTCACTTTTTAGTCAATCTGGTTGGGTCGTTCGATGATGTTTGGGATGCTATTGTTATGCGGCTGAATCGTTTTTTAAAATCTGTTTTGTCGTTGACGTCCATTTTGACGCCAAGGGCAACGGCTACGTTGTTCACAAGCATTTTAATGTTCCTGCCGTTGCTCCCCACAACAGCGGTAGCGGCGCAAGACAAACCAACCGCCACCACCAATCCGAACACTAACCCAAACGCCGCTACGCCACCAGCGAGCACCCTGATCAACGTGCCGGATCAGCCCAATTCAAAGCCTTCTGAAGAAAACGCGCCGAAAAAATCGGAACCGCTAACTGAAAAATCAGCCAAGGACACTGCTGAGAAACCAGCAGTCCCAGCGCTTGCTTCTGCCAATGCTGCCACCTCTGCCGCTCATATTGCCCTGATTCTACCGCTCAATTCCAAAGCGTTTGGCAACGTCGCAGAGGCGATCAAACAAGGCTTCATCGCGGCCGCCACTGTGGACGGGAAAGATGCCACGCCGTATCGCATTTATCCCCGCGATGACGAGGCGGCATCAATTGGTGCGCAATATCGTAAAGCGGTGCAAGAGGGGGCGATCGCCGTGATTGGAGGCGTGACGCGTGATGGCGCCAATTTGATGGTGAAAGAAGCGGGCTATTTGCCTACGCTGGCGTTGAACGCGCCGACCGAGATCGATTTGCCAGATCGTTTTTTCTATATATCGCTGAGCCTCGATGCTGAAGCCCGAAATGTGGCGCGTGAGGCGGCGCTGTCAGGCTTCCGCAGCGCAGCAGTGCTATCAACGAATAACGCGTTGGCAAAACGCATTCAGGACAGTTTTGAAAAAGAATGGATTCGCCTCGGTGGTGCCATCGTCGACCGTGTCAGTTTTACGGGCGATCTTGCCGAATCCGGCAAGCTACAAAAAGCACTCGATAAAGCCAAAGAAAAATCTCTTGCGGATGTGATTTTTATTGCTGCCGACGTAAAGGCGGCGCGAATGGCGCGGCCGTTTATTCCTGTTGGGATGCACGTTTTTGCGACGTCGCATACGCTCGACGCACGCGCAGGCACGGTCGAAAATTTAGATTTAGACAGCGTGCGATTTTTAGAAATGCCATGGTTTGTCGAAAAAGACCATCCTGCCGTGATGGCCTATGCCAAACCGTCCATATCATTGTCAATCGACAGCGAGCGACTCTACGCGCTGGGCATCGACGCTTGGCGGTTGATGCAGATGATTTTGAAGGCAAATCAGCCCAAAAATATCGCCCCGCTTGATGGCGTAACTGGAAAATTAACGCTCGACGGTGCGCAGTTTGTCCGCACGCTAACCGCAGTGGAAATGCGCGACGGCATGCCGCAATTGTTTAAGCCAACAGATTCAGTTACCGGCAAACCCAGCGAATAATGGCGCCCCTTTTCGCACGGCTGATTGAGAAAATCAGCACCAAAAAACAAACTGGCGATGCGGCCGAACGTATCGCCGAGCGGTATCTATCTAACCACGGCCTGCGTTGTGTGGATCGCAACTATCGCTGCCGCTTTGGAGAAATTGACTTGATTTTGCTGGAAGAGCAAAGGCAACTGTTTGGCGGGCACAGCGCTGAGAAAATCCTGGTCTTTGTTGAAGTGCGGTTGCGTAAAAATGGCGATTTCGGCGGCGCTGCCGCGAGCATTGGCGCCCATAAGCAAAAACGCCTCATCGCCGCCGCGCAGCATTATCTAACCGGCCTACGCGAGCTGCCGCCCTGTCGTTTTGATGCGGTGTTATTGAACGATTTATCGGGCGAGCGGATCGAATGGATTCGAGATGCGTTTTCAACTTAGCAGACAATTTGCTTCATGCGCTTTCCATTCACTTTCACGCACTTAATTAGAACGTGGCCAACTGGCGTACAGTAGCGGGCTCTTGTTAAAATTATTCTGTTATTTTGGAGATCATCTATGCGTTTCATACTTATTTTTCTCATTGCCGCTTCGACAGTTCTCATGCAGGGCTGCTTTCCGCTGGCGGCAGTTGGAGTTGGTGCGACCGCGTTGGTGCTCGATGACCGTCGCTCGACAGGGATGTATATCGAAGACGAAAATATCGAATGGAAAGCGCGGGCGCGTTTGATCGAAAAATATGGCGATGTCCATGTAAACGTCACCAGCTATAATTTGTCGGTACTTATTACCGGCGAAGCGTCATCGGAAGACGTGAAAAAAGCAGTTGCCGAAATGATTCGCGCTATCCCCAGCGTGAAAACCGTCACGAACGAAATCGCGGTGAGTGGCAACACCTCGTATGCCTCCCGCAGCAGCGATGCAATTGTCACCACTAATGTCAAAGCGCGGCTTCTCAACAACGGCAAGGTTTCACCTAACCATGTGAAAGTGGTGACTGAAAACAGCGTGGTATTTTTGATGGGCATCGTTACCAAGGAAGAAGGTGACGCGGCTGCCGAAGTTGCGCGCACCACGAGCGGCGTGACTCGGGTCATCAAGGTGTTCGAGTATATTGCGCAAGTTCCCAAACGCTAAGATTGCCGCAGCGCGTGGCTGATTTCACCGGTTGCGCTTGCCGCGCATTTAACTTTGCCCTAGTATCAATACGCCAACACTTTGTCAGCGCTAATTAGCGTATCAACGAAACCAAAAAAGCGGCTTGTTAAGCCGCTTTTTTGATGGCTTACCGTGCTAATTTCAAATCAATATATTTTGTCGCGAGCGCGCCATGTTATCCAAGCACCAAATGAATACCTTCAACCCACAAAATGTTGCGTTCACGCATGGCGTTGGCGCGTGGCTTTACACCACTGATGGCCGAAAAATTTTGGATGGGTTGGCGGGCATTGCCGTCAACGGGTTAGGCCATGCGCACCCCAAACTGGTGCAGGCGATTGCATCGCAAGCGGGTAAGATTATTCATGCCTCAAACCTCGTAAATATTCCGGAACAGGCTGCACTTGCAGATCGCATTTGCGAGCTGGCCAAGATGGACAATGTTTTTTTTGGCAATTCGGGATCAGAGGCCAATGAATGCGCTATCAAAATAGCGCGCCTCTATGGCCACCAACGCGGCATCAGCAACCCACAAATTATTGTCATGGAACGTGCGTGGCATGGCCGCACGCTGGCAACTCTGGCAGCATCTGGATCCCGAAAGGCACAGGCCGGATTTGAGCCACTGGTGACCGGTTTTATTCGTGTGCCCTACAACGACATCGCGGCGATTCGCGCGATTGCCGAACACAGTACGGATGTCGTCGCGGTGCTCACCGAAGTGTTGCAAGGCGAAGGCGGCGTCTATGAGGCGCGGGCCGATTATTTACGCGAGCTGCGTCGGCTCTGCACCGACAAACAATGGTTCATGATGATCGATGAAGTTCAGTCCGGCGTTGGTCGCACCGGCAAATGGTTTGCGCACCAGTGGGCGGGCATCGTCCCCGACGTGATGCCGCTGGCAAAGGGCCTGGGATCAGGGCTACCGATTGGCGCCTGCTTGGCGCACGGCGTGGCGGCAAATGTGTTTAAGCCGGGCAACCACGGCACGACATTCGGCGCGGGGCCGCTGGTGTCAGTGGCGGCGCGGACGACACTTGAAGTAATGACGGATGAAAATCTGCTGGAGAACGCGGCGAAAATGGGGGCATTGATCAAGACTGAATTTGCGCACGCTCTCAAAGGCGCGGAGGGCGTAAAGGAAATTCGCGGCATGGGTTTGATGCTGGGTATCGAATTGGATCGACCCTGCGCCGAGGTGGTAAAAATCGCGCTTGATCATGGCGTTTTTATCAACTGCACGCATGAAAATGTTTTGCGGATGTTACCGCCACTGATCATTAACGAGGCTGAGGCCCGGGAGCTGGTGGCGCGGGTTTCCGACGCGATCAAAATATTTCTAGCAGCGCCGCTGCCAACTGGACAACAAAGCACACAACAAGCCGCCGCCTAACGACACAACATGACACGAAAATAAAATTATGAAACATTTTCTGCAATTTACTGATTTCACGCATGATGAATTTACGCACATTATTGAGCGCACCAAGATTCTCAAACTGCGATTTAAAAGGTACATTCCTTATCAGCCGCTGACAGATCGTATGTTAGCGATGGTATTTGAGAAAAGCTCTACCCGCACCCGCGTCTCGTTCGAAGCAGGCATGTTTCAGCTCGGTGGTGCCTCGATTGTACTCAATACATCTGATAGCCAATTGGGGCGCGGCGAGCCGATTGAAGATGTTGCGAGGGTGATTTCGCGGATGGTCGATATCGTCATGATTCGAACTTTTGATCAATCGATTTTAGAGCGCTTTGCGGCGAATTCCCGCGTGCCTGTTATAAATGGCTTAACCAATGAGTATCATCCCTGCCAAGTGTTGGCTGACATCTTCACCTTCATTGAATTTCGCGGCGGCATTGCGGGCAAAACGGTTGCCTGGATTGGGGATGCCAATAATATGTCTTACACGTGGCTGCAAGCAGCGCGTATTTTTGGCTTCAAGCTAAACGTCGCCACACCCGCCGGCTATGAAATGAAATCGCAGCGCGGTGAATTATTAGAAACCGACTGTCTTGAAACCTTCACAGACCCCATGCAAGCTGCGGAGGGGGCGCATTTGGTGACGACGGATGTATGGACGAGCATGGGTTATGAGGCCGAGACTGAGGCGCGCAAAAAAGCGTTTGCCGATTTTATGGTCGATGCCGAGATGATGGCGGTTGCGGCCAACGATGCGCTGTTCATGCATTGCTTGCCCGCGCATCGCGGTGAAGAAGTTTCTGCCGAAGTGCTCGAAGGTGCGCAAAGCGTGGTGTGGGACGAGGCAGAGAACCGCCTCCACGTGCAAAAAGCATTGTTGGAGTATTTGCTATTGGGGAAAATCAATAGTTAGGCGCTCAATGCGTGCGTCTGAATTTTTGATACTGGGCGGGGGAGCTACGCTTTCGCGACCGGCGCAAATAATCTGCTTTCAACGTCTTCTACCGCAAATGCAGGTTTCGTCTCACATTTTCCGTAGTTCGTCGCACGCCAGTCGCCGCAACCATCACGGTTAGGTAAAGTGAAATTTGAAATGTTTGTTGTGCCAAGAATTGCAGCACAAACACTAGCACTGGCGTGACTTTCAAGGCATAAAGCGCTTGATGTCCGCTTCGATAAACGATACACATCAACGACACACATCAACGATACACATCAACGATACACATCAGAAAGTCATAAAAAATGAAATCTCCTCACAACGCTATTTTTCTTCATGCAATATCCGCACTATCCATCATGTTCGTTGCCACAATGAGTGCCGCTCAGCCGGTCGCGGAGCCGAATGCTGGCGCAACGTTAGCAGTGGCTAAATCAACCGCTGTAGCGCCCGGTAAGAAGCAAGTGTTTGCGCTCATCTCGGCTGTCGGCGATCAATTCACCTATGTAAAACTGCGCCAGCAAGTCGGCAGCAATATTATCGACAACAACTTTCGTAAGGTCATGAAAGCGCCTGATAACGGCCTCAATTTGGCAGTGCTCAAGGGAATGGATACCGCTATCGCCGCCGCCAATCCGGATAGCGAGCGCGTGTTTTTATCGCTAAACCCCGTTGAGCTCGAAGGCGTGTTACCGCAAAACCGCGAAGCAGTGGCGATTGGCAAACTAATATCCGTGATCGAAAAAATGCCAGAGCGCCAGAACTGGGACAAAATCGTTATTGCCGTACCAAACTTTTTAATGTCTGAACGCGACGGCATGGGCCCGAAATTGCAGGGCTTTGGGCTCTATGTGCAACCCTTGGTAAGCGGGAGCTTCAGCGGCGTTGGCGGTGACAATAATACGGAAGTTTTAGGCAATGATATTGATCGCGGCACCGATTCGGACACCGGCACGCCCAACGGCAAGCGCTCACGCTCCAAACAGTATGTAGCCCCGTTTGCCTATATGGTGGTGTATATATTGGATGCAAAAACGCTTAAGGTATTGGAAAAAAACGCACGCTACGACTACAGCAAACTCTCCGATCCCGAATCAACCGCGCTCAACATTGAAAACGCGATGACTCCCGAATTCATTAGTGCCCGCATGACACGTCTCATCGAGCGTTCCGCCGCTGCCGCGTTGGGTGTGACTGATTCTGGCGGCTCGGTCGTGATTGGCGACATCAAACGCGCCCCAACCCCACCCGCACCAGCGCCGAACACACCGCCGGTGCTCAAGTAAAAACGGCGTTTTGCATTGTTCAAATAAAGTACCCACCGGTTTTCAACGCCACGCTGCACACGTATAATCAGTTGGCGTTGAAAGCCGGTCAGCGCATGTAAGATCCCGTCTCGCCACTTCCGCAGTTTGCGTTCTGTATTCAAACTACCCCCCGCGAGCGGTGACCTTTCCGGCAGAACTGTGCGCTTCGAGACTCGGCGGAGCAAGCGTACGCATCTTGGGATATTTTCATTATGAGCGAAGCAATCGGTCTGAAGGCAGGCGCAAAACCGGCTAAAGCAGACCATAAAGTCAACAAAGTGGTCTTGGCGTATTCCGGCGGATTGGATACCTCCGTCATTCTCAAATGGCTGCAGGATGTCTATCAATGCGAGGTCGTGACCTTCACCGCTGATATCGGCCAAGGCGAAGAACTTGAGCCTGCGCGCAAAAAAGCGTTGCAACTTGGCATCAAAAAGGAAAACATCTTTATTCAGGATTTACGGGAAGAGTTTGTCCGCGATTACGTTTTCCCGATGTTCCGCGCCAACGCGGTTTATGAGGGCGAATATTTACTCGGCACCTCCATCGCCCGCCCGCTTATCGCTAAACAAATGATCGAGATCGCCCGCCAAGTGGGCGCTGACGCGATTTCTCATGGCGCGACCGGCAAAGGTAATGACCAAGTGCGTTTTGAACTGGGCGCATACGCCTTGATGCCAAACGTGAAGATTATTGCCCCTTGGCGCGAATGGGATTTACTCTCGCGTGAAAAATTATTGGCCTACGCGGACAAACACAATATTCCAGTCGATTTTAAGAAACGCGTAGTTGGCAAACGCGGCGGTGGTGCCCCCTATTCCATGGATGCAAATTTACTGCATATCAGCTACGAAGGCGGCATTTTAGAGGACCCCAATTTTGAGCCGGAAGATTCGATGTGGCGCATCACCGTCTCGCCCGAAAAAGCACCGGGCAAACCCGAATATGTAGAGCTCGGCTACGAGCGCGGCGATATTGTTTCCATCAATGGCAAAAAATTGTCGCCCGCAAAAGTACTGACTGAGTTGAATCGGCTCGGTGGCAAACACGCGATTGGCCGCCTCGATATGGTAGAAAACCGCTACATCGGCATGAAGTCACGTGGCTGCTATGAAACGCCAGGGGGCACGATCATGCTGCGGGCACACCGGGCGATGGAATCGATCACCCTGGATCGGGAAGTGCTGGCGTTGAAAGATGACTTGATGCCGCGCTACGCGAGAATGGTCTATAACGGTTATTGGTTCGCGCCGGAGCGCGTGCTGCTGCAATCGTTGATCGATCAATCGCAGCTGGTGGTGAATGGCACCGTAAAGTTGAAGCTCTATAAAGGAACGGTGCTGGTGGTTGGGCGTGAATCGAAAACCGATTCGTTGTTCGATCAGGCGATTTCGACATTCGACGATGACGGCGGCGCATACAATCAGGCTGATGCAGCGGGTTTTATTAAGCTGAACGCGTTGCGGATGCGGATTGCGGCAAATAAAGCGGCGGCAAAGGCAGCGAAAGTGGCGAAGGCGACAAAAGCCGTAAGATCAAAAGCTAGGAAGTAAATCAACAGTTTCAACAACAGCCCCGCATCTCAGCTCTTCGGCTCATCAGAAAATGCAGCGAAAGATTTTTCTGAACCCCCCCCCGTAGGCGACGACGGGGGGGGGTAAGCTGCAATGCGGTTGACAGCGCAGCTCGTATTGCCTAAAAAAGGAACCAACATGCCATCATTTGATATCGCTTCCGAAGTAGACAAAGTGGAACTAAAAAATGCGTTAGAACAGGCGAATAAAGAAATTACGAACCGCTTCGATTTCAAAGGCTCTGATGCCCGCATCGAGCAAAAAGAATTTGAGCTGACCGTCTATGCGGACGATGACTTTAAGTTGGGCCAGGTTAAAGATGTGTTGCTTAATAAAATGGCCAAACGTGGCGTGGATGTACGCTTGCTGGATGAAAAAACCCGCGAAAAAATGGGCGGCGATAAAGTAAAGCAAATCATCACGGTCAAAAACGGTATCGAAACCGATCTCGCCAAACGCATCGTTAAGGCCATCAAAGAGGCGAAGTTGAAAGTGCAAGCGTCAATCCAAGGCGAAACCGTGCGCGTCACGGGTACCAAGCGCGACGATCTCCAAGAGGCGATTGCATTATGCCGAAAACAAATCGACGATGTGCCGTTACAGTTCAACAATTTTCGCGATTAATGCTGGCAGTTTAAAGTGGATCGATTGAACCGAATCGTTCCGTAGAACGACTGATTCAAGCACCGATTGTGACAGCCTGCTATCATTTGAAAAATAGGGGAGGCTTGATGTCGATTGCGATGGCGGCCTATTTGGTGCAAGCCGATGGTCGGAGCCTAAAAAAATCACACATGACCTGCCATTCACGGGGAAATAATAGATCGCGATGACCGCAATGAACGATCCCTCTTCAGCTGATACCGCATCCACCGTTGCG
>JANYBL010000083.1 GCA_025360815.1 Burkholderiales bacterium | reverse complement strand
CGCGCTTGAAGATTATCAAATCGACATCATGATCGGCGAGGGGCCGTCGGCGCGCTCAGTCAAGCTTGACCTGCCGCCGTTCACACTTGTTGGTGCCACCACGCGTGCAGGGATGTTGACCAATCCGCTGCGCGATCGCTTTGGCATCGTCGCGCGCCTGGAGTTTTATACACCTCTGGAATTAAAATCCATTGTTAACCGCTCTGCACAATTATTGAACGTCGCAATGACCAACGACGAGACGGACGACGGCGCGATGGAAATCGCAAAGCGCTCGCGCGGTACGCCACGCATCGCCAACCGTTTGCTGCGCCGCGTGCGGGATTTTGCCGAAGTTAAACGTGACGGTAAAGTCGACAAAGCAATTGCCGACGATGCCCTCAAGATGCTCGATGTCGATGCGATTGGCTTGGATGTCATGGATCGCCGCATGCTGCTTGCGATCATCGAAAAATTCGCCGGTGGGCCAGTCGGTGTGGAAAATTTAGCGGCGGCGATTGGTGAGGAGCGCGACACCATTGAAGATGTGTTGGAACCCTATCTTATTCAACAAGGCTACCTGCAACGCACGCCACGGGGCCGCATGGCAACGCTGCTGGCGTATCAACATTTTGGTATCACGCGTCCGGCCAATCATGGGTCGGTCAATATCCCGGCGCTATTTTAACGGTGGCAAAATAATGGCTAAGCTCACGCTCAAAGACGCCCAACAAACCCAGCTGTTTACGTTCTCCTATCCGCAGCGGGTTTATTTTGAAGACACCGACGCTGGTGGCGTCGTTTACCATGCTCGCTACATTCATTTCATGGAACGCGCCCGAACTGAATGGCTGCGTTTTCTGGGTTTTAATAATGGCGAGCTGAATAAGAAACACAAAATGGTTTGGGTCGTGAGCGAAATTGCGATTCAATATTTAAAACCGGCACGGGTTGATGATGCGCTGGAAGTCACCGCCGCTGTTGAGACGCTAGGCCGCGTGCGCTGCACGTTCTATCAGGAAATTAAGCGCGGCGATGAATTATTAGTCAAAGCGCGGATCTCACTAGCCACAGTGGCTGCGGACACCTTTAAACCGATTGAGATTCCGGCCGATTTGAAAAAGAAAATGGAGGCAACTTGTTAAATGTTGCGCAGGATATGGGCGTGCTGTCGCTCATTTTACAGGCATCGATTATCGTCAAAATTGTCATGGCGATTTTATTGCTGGCATCGGTGGTGTCGTGGTGGTACATCTTCGTCAAAATGTTCGCCGTGCGCCGCGCCAAGAATATGGCAAATGCATTTGAGCAAGAATTTTGGGGCGGATCAGATTTGATCGGCATGTATCAACGCGCCAGTTCCGGCCAATATGAAACAGCCGGCATGGAGCGAATTTTTGAGGCGGGTTTTAAAGAATTCATGAAACTCAAAAGCCGCACGGGTGCCGATATTGGTGCGTTGATGGACGGCACGCGGCGCGCTATGAAAGCGACGTTTCAACGTGAACTTGATTACTTGGAATCGCATCTGTCGTTTTTGGCAACCGTCGGCTCGGTGAGCCCATATATCGGGCTGTTTGGCACGGTCTGGGGGATTATGAATGCGTTTCGCGGCCTCTCGAATGTGGCACAGGCCACGCTTGCGCAAGTCGCACCAGGCATTGCAGAAGCGTTGATCGCTACGGCGATCGGCCTGTTTGCCGCCATTCCAGCCGTCATTGCCTACAATAAATATACGGCTGAGATTGATCGACTGGCGAACCGATATGAGAGCTTTATTGAAGAATTTTCGAATATTTTGCAGCGCCAGGCTGTAGCTTAAGGAAACACCGCCAACCATGCGCCGCCGCCGTAAAGCTATCGCTGAAATTAACGTCGTGCCGTACATCGATGTGATGTTAGTGTTGCTTATTATTTTTATGGTGACGTCCCCCTTGATTCCGCCGGGGCAAATTGATTTACCCAGCGTCGGGCAAACGCTCAATCCAACTGTTGCGCCGCTTGAAGTACGCATTGGGCGCGACTCCAACATTATCCTAGTGGATCGCCAGCAGGGCGGCCGCGAGCAAATCGTCAAACCAGAAAATTTGCTGGCGGCGGTGCGGACGATTCAAGCCAATCATCCTGAACAAGCGGTGGTGATTTCAGCTGATAAATCGCTGAGATACGAAGACGTGTTGCGCGTGCTCGATACACTGCAAAAAGGCCAGATCAAGCGTGTTGGCCTGCTGGCCAAGCCGGCTAGTAACTAAGTTCGCTTACGTTGACCATGGCCGCAACCTATCCACCAAACCTAGAAAATTCACCACGCAAGCCAACGCGTCGCCCAGACATGGCCCGACTCGCGGTGCGACATGAACCCGGCATGTGGCCCGCCGCAGCGCTAGCGGTCATGGTGCATATCGCTTTTTTTACGCTGATTGTTTTCGGCGTAACGTGGCAGGTCAAAAGCCCGATGCCGCTCTCGGCCGAGATATGGGAAAGTTTGCCGCCGATTCGAAACGCCCCGGTTCCGCCACCAGTGGAACCAGAGCCGGCGGTCGTGAAGCCAGCGCCTGTCGAAAAAGTGTTACCGCCTCCGCAGCCAACACGTGCCGAAATCGAGGTAAAAGCCAAACGCGAACGTGCGGAATTGGTTAAACAACAGCAACAAGAAAAAGAGATCGCCGACAAGAAAAAACGGGAAGAGGCCAAAATTGCCGACGAGCGAAAAAAAGCGGAAGACGAAAAAAAGCGTCGTGATTTGGAGACAGCCAACGCGAAAGCGCAAAAAGCTGCCGAAGTCAAAATGCGCGCTGAGCAAGATGCCCGCGAAGCCGCTGCAAATGCCGCCCGCAGCGCGGCGATCAACGAGTACTCGACCAAGATTGCACTACTGATCCGTAATCGCGCCAATATCCCCGACACGGTGACGGGCAAACCGAAAGTAGCGGTACGCCTTCGCTTGCTCGTAAATGGCCGTGTTTTCGATGCGCAGGTGGTCACGCCTTCGGGCAACCGCGTGTATGATGAAGCCGTTGAGCGGGCAATTAACGGTGTGATGAATTGGCCTTTGCCGGACAATCCGGAACTTTTAGGGGCAAATCGCACACTTACGCTTAACATCGAACATGAGCGTTAGTGTTGCCGATGCCGTCACTGCCACCGTATGCGCCTGTGTCATCATCCGAAAATTCAAATGAACATAAATGAATCGCGTGCCCCCAAATTTTAGAAGCGACTTTTTTGCTTCAGTTGTAGCGAGCGTTGTAGCACAACGCATCGCTAACCGGGCAGCGGCCACGTTAATTGGCTCGGCAATCTTGGTGTTGTTTGCATGGATGGCGTTGTTTACACCGCCTGCCCAGGCGCAACTGATCATCGACGTGACGACTAGCGCAGGACGTCAAATCCCGATTGCACTGGTGCCGTTTGCCAACGAAGCTACCGCGCCCCAAAACATCACACCGATTATCGGTAACAACCTGGCGAGGACCGGATTGTTTAGCCTGGTCGCGCTTAACGGTATTGCTAGGTTGCCCGCAGAGCCTTCCGATATTAACTTCGCTGATTGGTCTACTCGCAGTACCGAAGCGCTGGTGATTGGTGGTATTGCTACACTGCCCGATGGCCGATTCGATGTCCGGTTTCGATTGTTTGATGTGGCTAAAAAAAGCCAGCTTGCGAGCTTTTCGTATAACGTCAGCGCATCTCAGCTCCGTGCGACAGCGCATAAAATTTCCGATGAAATTTACGAAAAGTTGATTGGCGAGAAAGGCGTTTTTTCTACTAAAATTGCCTATGTATTGAAACGCGGCCCGCGATTTGAACTGCAAGTCGCCGATGCGGATGGCTTTAATCCACAGGCCGTGCTGTCCTCGCTAGAGCCGATCCGGTCTCCCAAGTGGTCCCCCGACGGTGGCAAACTCGCTTATGTATCGTTTGAAAGCCGCAAATCCACAGTCATTGTTCAAGATTTATCAACCGGCCAGCGCAAGACGATATCAAATTTCAAGGGTGACAACTACGCGCCGAACTGGTCTCCCGATGGCACAAAATTAGTGGTGGCGTTGTCGCGAGATTCGGTCTCGCAAATCTATACAATTTCGGCCGATGGCGGCGATGCGCAGCGTGTTACTGAAAGCAATTCAATTGATACCAACGCGACTTTCACGGCTGATGGGCGGGATATTATTTTTGTTTCAGACCGCTCCGGCGGGCCGCAACTCTACCGTGTTCCGGCTGCTGGCGGCGCGGTGCAACGGCTGACCTTTGAAGGCAGCTACAACGTGAATCCGCGCATGAGCCCGGACGGTAAATTGGTGGCGTTTGTGAACCGCGACGGCGGCAAGTTACGCATTGCCACCCTTGAGCTGGCGACCTCGCAAGTCAATGTGCTGACTGACGGTCCGCTTGACGATAGCCCAAGTTTTTCACCAAATGGCAGAACCATATTGTATGAATCCAAAGCGGGCGGGCGTGGGGTGCTAGGTTCGGTATCGGTGGATGGCCGGGTGAAATCAAAACTATCGTCACAACTCGGCGATGTGCGCGAGCCCGCATGGGGTCCGCAAGGATCGAGCGGCAAGTGATGTTGGCGCGTTTGTTTTTCCGCAACTCGACCGACACCCGTCCGAAGCCCGTCCGTGCTCCGTCGGTAACATACGGTTACGTGCGTGAAACCGGATCCGGTTTGATTGGCGCATAATTATCAAGTTGCGCGACTTGTGTGAATGAATTTTGTGTGCGGAAATGTCGCGTGCGAAAATGAAATAACGAGCATGCAATGCCAAAAGTGGTTGTCGATGTAGCGTGGCTGCGGCTGCGCGTTGTTTTAAAACCAAGTAATACTCAAGGAGAATACGATGAAAAAGATGCTGATTGGGTTAAGTGTGGCAGTTTTGTTGAGCGCTTGCGCTTCCAAAGAGCCTGTCAAAGAGGTGCCAGTTGACGATCGCAAGCCGACCTCGACCACCAATGTCACTGCAACCCCGCAAACCCAGACTACGCAGGGTACGGGCGTCACGGGCAAGTCGGTTTCAGCAATGGATCCGCTTAAAGATCCCAACAATCCTCTGTCCAAACGCGTCATCTATTTTGAATACGACAAAGACACGGTTCAGCCTGAATACGCAGCTTTAGTACAAGCGCACGCGTCGTACCTTGCTAGCAACCGCAGTCGCAAAATTCGTTTGGAAGGCCATGCGGATGAGCGTGGTTCGCGCGAATACAACATGGCGCTCGGCCAACGTCGCGCGGATGCAGTGCGTAAGGCATCCGCTGCACTGGGCGTTAGCAATGACCGTATGGAAACAGTCAGTTTTGGTGAAGACAAGCCAAAATCAACCGGCCATGATGAAGCCGCTTGGGCGCAAAATCGTCGCGTTGAAATTGTTTACGACGGCGAATGATTTTGCAGCCAATCGTTATTGATCAGACCGAGGTTTGCTGATGATCGTTTTTCAAAGGCGTTTTGGCGCCGATTTGCGTGCACAGAAAGCATGTTCATTTTTTAAAACTGCAGTCACTATCGCCGCTGCTGCTGTTGGGCTGTTGTTCAGCCTTCATGCAGCAGCGGGCTTGCTAGATGATGATGTTGCACGCAAAGATATCAAAGATCTACGCGCACAGACCGAGCAGCAAAATCGCGATAGCGATGCAAAATTTCTAAAGCTAGAAGAATCAATCAAGAACATTGGCATTATTGGGTTACTCAATCAGATCGAACAACTGAATGCCGAGATCGCTAGGCTGCGCGGGCAGATTGAGGTACTTGGCAATCAAAATGATCAGTTCACAAAGCGACAAAAAGATTTTTATCTCGATATCGATACGCGGCTCCGCAAGCTCGAGGGGCTGCCGCCCGATACCGCCGCGGCTGCTTCAACGTCTCCGGCGGGCGCCGTCCCTGTAGCAGCGCCGCCAGCAAACGCTGTTCCAACCAGCCCGCCAGCACTACCGCCAACGGTTCCAACCCTGCCCCGATCAACCAATCCGGTGCTCAACAAAGAGCAAGAAAACCGTGCGTACGATGTGGGTTCTAATCTATTTCGTCGCGGTGATTTTGTTGCGGCAATTCGCGCGTTTGAAACATTTGCCAAGGATTATCCCGCAAGCGGTTTGGTTTCAAATGCCCAGTATTGGATCGGCATTGGTTACTTTAACCTTAAAGATTTTGCCAATGCGCGGGCTACTCAAGAGGCGCTGGTTAGAACATTTCCCGATTCTCCCAAAGCGCCTGATGCGTTGCTGGCCATTGCGAATATCCAATTGGAATCGGGTGACAACGGGTCAGCCCGCAATACGCTTGAAGATATTATTGCCCGGTTCCCGACGTCGGATGCCGCGACCAAAGCGCGAAGCCGCTTGGCGTTAGTCAAACGCTGACGTTGACAATCTAAATGGTACAAACCCTCCCGATTCCTGCCGCAAGTGCTTTTACGACCAAAGCGCGCGTAGCCGAAGGCAAAACTGTGCCGATCAAACGCGTTGGCGGCGTTAGTTCCCGGGCGACGGAACTCCGTATCAATGAAATTTTTTTTTCCTTGCAAGGCGAGTCCAGCCGCGTTGGTCTGCCCACCGTGTTTGTCCGCCTTACCGGTTGTCCGCTGCGTTGCGGTTATTGCGATACGGCGTATGCATTCCATGAAGGGAAAACCCGGTCAATCGGCGATGTGTTGACCGAAGTCGCAACCTACGGCACGCGCACGGTTTGTGTCACCGGCGGTGAACCGCTCGCACAGAAAAATTGTTTAATGCTGCTCACTAGGCTTTGTGATGCAGGTTATTCGGTATCGCTGGAAACGAGCGGTGCGATTGATCTTGCCGGTGTTGATGCACGCGTTTCACGCATCATGGATATCAAAACACCCGGTTCGCTGGAGGTCTCCAAAAACCGTTGGGAAAATTTAGCCTTATTGAGCGCACACGATGAAATAAAATTTGTTCTCACCAGTGAGGCAGATTATGTTTGGGCACGTGATTTGCTGCGAGAGAAAAGACTGACGGGCATTTGCCCGGTTCTTTTTTCGCCATCCTTTACGGAGGTCACGCCGGCGCAGTTGGCCGAATGGGTTCTGCGGGATCGGCTTGAGGTACGGATGCAAGTGCAATTGCACAAAGTGATTTGGGGTGAAAAGCGCGGTGTGTAGGTGTTGTTTAGGTGTTGTTTATTAGTTGTTTAGTCGGTGTGTCTTTAGTATGTTGAATGTTTCTCCGAGATGCATGGCTTATCGCCCAGCAATAAAAAAATAGAAAACAGAATCTAACATCTTCACAATTTATACGAACAAAATGCAATGAAAAAAGCAGTAGTGATGTTGTCCGGCGGCCTCGATTCCGCCACCGTTTCGGCCATCGCCCGGGAGCAGGGCTATGCAGTCTATGCGCTGTCGTTTGACTATGGCCAGCGCCACCGCTCCGAGCTCGATGCGGCCGCCCGCGTGGCCGAAGTGGGTGGTGCGGCAGAGCATCGTGTGATCAAGCTTGATCTCACAGGCTGGGGCGGCTCGGCTCTCACGGACAATAAAATTGATGTGCCGATAGCCGGGCTCACGGGTGCGGCAGCCGGCATCCCGGTGACCTACGTGCCCGCCCGCAACACCATTTTTTTATCGCTGGCATTGGCGTGGGCTGAGACCTTGGGGGCGGTTGATATTTTTGCCGGAATGAACGCCGTTGATTATTCCGGCTATCCGGATTGCCGCCCTGAATACTTGGCGGCGTTTCAAGCCATGGCCAGGCTCGCCACTAAATCAGGTGTTGAAGGCGGCGACATAACTATTCACACCCCGATTATTAACATGAGCAAAGCCGATATTGTTCGTGAAGGCGCGCGCCTTGGCGTGGATTACGGTATCACCGTCTCCTGCTATCAGGCCGATGCGCATGGTCTCGCTTGTGGCGTGTGCGATTCATGCCGCTTGCGAAAGGACGGCTTTCGCGCAGCCGGGTTGGTCGATCCAACACGATACGCGTAACAGCGGCGGTTGACGATTCGTTGCGTAATCGGTTTTACAGTACCAAGCCCGCGCTTCTGCAATCCCAAGCATGGGCGTAAGATAATGAATCTGTTACCAATAATTTTTGCAACTAGCGCAATCACGCTCCATGGAAAACACAACTAGTCTCGCCACCACCGTCGCATGGCTCGCATTTGCCGTTGCATTCATATTAGGTGCAATCTCGGCACGCACCCAGTTTTGCACCCTCGGTGCGGTCTCCGATATCGTGAATATGCAAGATTTTTCACGCATGCGGATGTGGGTGCTGGCCATGGCTGTCGCCATCATTGGCGCACAAGCTTTATATGCCATGAACCTGATTGATTTATCCAAATCGTTTTACGTGCGCCCCAGCATCACCTGGGTATCGTATATTTTGGGTGGACTTATGTTTGGCGTGGGCATGACGCTGGCTTCGGGGTGTGGTAGCCGAACCTTGGTGCGTATTGGCGGTGGCAATATTAAATCGCTCGTGGTACTCGCTTTTTTGGGTATTGCTGCTTACATGACGATCAAAGGTTTGTTCGGCGTATGGCGTGTCAATTATCTTGATGTGCTCAATACTGATGTCAGCCTAAAGGGTGTCGCCGGGCAAGACTTGCCCAGCTTGTTGAGCTTTCATGGCTTGGATAAAAAAGTGGCGCAATTTGGTAGCGCAAGCGTCATTGCAATTGCCATGCTCGTGTTTGTTTTAAAGAGCGCGGACTTCCGTAAAAACCTTGATGGTTGGCTGGGCGGCTTGGGTTATGGCCTCGCGGTCGTGGCGGGCTGGTACACCACCGCGCATATTGGCTTTGGGGAAAATGCCGATTTAGAAATGGTCTTCGTTGGCACCAACAGTCGGCAAGCCGAATCACTCACATTTGTCGCGCCCGTCGCTTACAGCCTTGAGCTACTCATGATGTGGAGCGACAAATCGCTGATCATCACGTTCGGTGTCGCCTCCACGCTCGGCATGATTTTTGGCTCACTTGCCTA
>JANYBL010000048.1 GCA_025360815.1 Burkholderiales bacterium | reverse complement strand
TGCCTACACTGATCCTGAAGTCGCATGGGTTGGCGTGACCGAAGATGATGCAAAAGCGAAAGGCTTGAAAATTCAGAAATTAACTTGGTGAAGCCCTCATCACGTCCGTTCGCAATTGCGCGGCCCGATGCGGCCCACGGGAAGGTTGATTTCTGAATTTTCAAGCCTTTCGCTTTTGCATCATCTTCGGTCACGCCAACCCATGCGACTTCAGGATCAGTGTAGGCAACCGATGGAATGACGCGCGCATCAAAAAATGATTTTTGCCCCGCCGCCGCTTCGGCTGCTACATGCCCTTCATGCACGGCTTTGTGCGCCAACATCGGCTGCCCGACGATGTCGCCGATCGCGAAAATATTCGGCACGTTGGTTCGCATCTGTTGATCAGTCTCGATAAACCCGCGGTCGGTGACGCTAACGCCCGCACTGGCTGCGTTGATTTTTTTGCCGTTAGGCGCTCGGCCTACCGCCATTAACACCATGTCGTAGCGCACGGGCTCTTTGGGTGCGATGTTGTTATCACCTGCGCCTTCAAAGGTCACGTAAATGCCGTCGACCTTGGCTTCAACGCCAACCGTTTTTGTGTTGAGCATGATGTTATCAAAGCGATGCGCGTTAAATTTTTGCCAGACCTTTACGAGGTCTCGATCTGCGCCCTGCATCAGGCCGTCCAGCATTTCGACGACATCTAATCGCGTGCCGAGTGTGGAATAGACGGTGCCCATCTCCAAGCCAATAATCCCGCCGCCGATGACCAGCATTTTTTTCGGAATTTCTTTGAGTGCAAGCGCGCCGGTGGAATCCACAATGCGTGGGTCCATTGGAATAAACGGCAGCCGTACTACTTGCGAGCCGGCCGCGATGATTGCGTTTTTAAACTTGATGATTTTTTTCTCGCCGGATTTTTCCTGTCGCGCACCCGTCGTCATTTCAACTTGAATATGATTTGCGTCGAGGAATTGCCCGACGCCTCGCACGACCTCGACTTTGCGCATTTTCGCCATACCGGCCAAGCCACCGGTCAGCTTGCCAACCACCTTATCTTTCCAGCCGCGAAGTTTATCGAGATCGATTTGCGGTTTACCAAAGCTGATGCCGTGATCGGCTAACGCCGTCGCCTCATCAGCCACCGCAGTGACGTGCAACAGCGCTTTGGATGGGATACAGCCCACATTCAAACAAACGCCGCCCAATTGTGCGTAGCGCTCAATGATGATGGTTTTAAGACCGAGGTCGGCGGCGCGGAAGGCGGCGGAATAGCCGCCGGGGCCGGCGCCGAGAACCGCCATTTCACATTCCATATCGACCGAGCCAGAATAAGTGCCGGCTTTCGGCGCCATTGCAGTTGATGCTTCAATCGCTTTGCCAGGTACAGTGTTTCGTTGCAGTCCTGCTTCCGGGGAGGGGGTTGATGGCGTGGACGCCCCCGCCGCAACGGAGGTTTGCGCCGGTGGCGTTGTTGCCGATGCCGCAACTGCTTCTTCAAGCACTAAAACCAGCGATCCCATCGAAACCTTATCGCCAACTTTGACCTTAATTTCCTTCACTACGCCGCCATGGGTTGATGGAACTTCCATGGTGGCTTTATCGCTCTCGAGCGAAACCAATGAATCGTCTTTTTTAATCGTATCGCCAACTTTGACGAAAATTTCGATCACGGGGATATCGGTGAAGTCGCCGATATCGGGAACGCTGACATTAATTAAATTTGTCATCGTCACCACCTACAAAACCAGCTTGCGAATATCCGACATTAACGCTGCCAGATAAGTCGTGAACCGCGCCCCGGCTGCACCATCAACGACACGATGATCGTAGGATAGCGACATCGGCAAAATTATGCGCGGCGTGAATTCTTTGCCGTTCCACACAGGCTTCATTGATGATTTTGAAACGCCTAAAATGGCGACTTCCGGTGCGTTAATAATTGGCGTGAAGAATGTGCCGCCGATGCCGCCAAGCGAAGAAATCGAGAAACAGCCGCCCTGCATTTCGGTCGGGCTCAGCTTTCCTTCGCGCGCTTTAGCAGCCAGCTCGGACATTTCTTTCGCAATATCGATGATCGATTTCTGATCCGCGTTTTTGATGACGGGAACGACTAAACCATTTGGTGTATCGGCTGCAAAACCGATATTGAAATATTTTTTGAGTATTAAATTTTCGCCGCCCGGCTCCAACGAAGCATTGAACTCGGGATATTTTTTGAGCGCTGCGACACTCGCTTTGATGAGGAACGCCAGCATGGTGACTTTCACGCCACTCTTGGCAATTTCTTCATTCGTTTTTACGCGGAAGGCTTCGACGTCCGTAATGTCAGCTTCGTCTTGCTGCGTGACGTGTGGGATAGTGACCCAATTGCGATGCAGATTATTGCCCGATAGTTTTTTGATTCGGGACAATGCACGGGTTTCAATTTCACCGAATTTGGTGAAATCAACAAACGGTATTTGCGGCAGGTTAAACGCCCCAGAGACCGCTCCAGTGCTAGAGTTTGGCTTGGTAAGTTCGGTTTTGATGAAGCCTTTTACGTCAATTTCGGTGATGCGGCCTTTGTTACCGCTGCCTTTGACTTTGCCCAAATCAACACCGAATTCTCGCGCGAGTTTGCGGATCGAGGGGCTGGCGTGGACGTTGGCTAGCGTGTTGGTCGCACTAGCGCTTTCGTTGAACGTCTTTGCGGGCAATGGCTGGGAAGCAGGTACTGGCGGCGCTTGTGGGACAGCTACCTTAGAAACAGGCGCAGGTGTAGGCACAGTTGCGGGAACAGCAGCAGGTGCCGAAGTTGGAGCGCCGGCAGAAGCGGTTTCCGCCAACAGCAGAACCACCGCACCCATCGAAACCTTATCGCCCAACTTAACCTTGATCTCCCTCACCACGCCGCCATGGGAGGCGGGCACCTCCATCGTCGCTTTATCGCTCTCAAGCGAAACCAACGAATCCTCCTTTTTGACGGTGTCGCCGACCTTGACCAAAATTTCGATCACAGGAATATCGGTGAAATCGCCGATGTCTGGAACTTTGACTTCAATAAGATTTGCCACGCAAATCCTCCTCAATTTATTTTGTTTTTAATCTTGTTTGCTTAGCACTTGAAAATCGGCTAGCGAATTTGCATCGCTGCCAGCGACTTTCAATTTCCCAAGCGAAACAACAGCTGGTCGATACTTTCGGTGTTTTCGCTTAATTTCTGTCGGTCGCTGTTTTTCTCTCTACACCGTCCAAGGCGCGGGCTTAGTGATATCGATGCCATATTTTTTGATTGCATCGCTGACGGTTTTGAGAGGTATCGTGCCTTCGTCTGCCAATGCTTTTAACGCGGCCACGACCACGTAATATCGATTCACCTCAAAGAATTTTCGAAGTTGGCTGCGGGTATCTGAGCGGCCATAACCATCGGTACCGAGCACGGTAAATTTACGATCAGTGATATAGGGGCGAATTTGATCGGCGAAGCTGCGGATGTAATCTGTTGCAGCAATAGCCGGGCCTTTATGGCCTTTAAGTAACTTCGTCACATGCGGGGATTGCGCAACAGCCTCGGGATTCAGCATATTGTGGCGTTCGGCGGCCATGCCATCACGACGCAACTCAGTGAATGATGTGCAGCTCCAAATATCCGAGACGACACCCCAATCCAGTTCCAGTAGTTCGGCGGCGGCAATCACCTCACGGAAAATAGTGCCTGAACCCATCAACTGCACGCGCGGTTTTTTGGTCTCTTTGGATTCGCGGAAGGCATACATGCCCTTCAAAATGTTTGCGGCCGTATCGGCTGCAGCGGGCATGGCGGGATGAGTGTAGTTCTCATTCATCACTGTGATGTAGTAATAAATCGGTTCCATTTTTTCATACATGCGCTTCAAACCATCGTGCATGATGATCGCCAATTCATAGCTAAAGGTCGGGTCGTATGAAATGCAATTTGGAATGGTGGCCGACATCAAATGTGAGTGGCCATCCTCATGTTGCAAGCCTTCGCCGTTCAAGGTGGTGCGCCCCGAGGTGCCGCCGAGCAAGAAACCGCGCGCCTGCATATCGCCCGCTGCCCATGCCAAATCGCCGACGCGCTGGAAGCCGAACATCGAATAGAAAATAAAAAACGGGATCATGTGCTGCCCGTGGTTTGCATAGCTGGTGCCAGCCGCCATCCATGAGCAGAATGCACCGGCTTCGTTAATGCCCTCCTGCAAAATCTGGCCCGCTTTATCTTCCTTGTAGAACATCAGTTCGCCGGCATCGACGGGCTCGTACAACTGGCCAACCGATGAATAAATGCCCAGCTGGCGGAACAACCCTTCCATGCCGAATGTGCGTGATTCGTCGGCCACAATCGGTACCAAACGCGGGCCCAATTCTTTGTCGCGGGTGAGGGCGGTGAACGCGCGCACAAACGCCATGGTGGTCGAAATTTCGCGCTCTTCGGTTGATTTTAAAAGGGCCTCGAAGATCGAAATATCGGGTACCTTTAGCGCTGGAATATTCGGGAAGCGAACCGGCAGCGAGCCGCCTAATTTCTCACGCGCAGCCTTGAGATATTGAATTTCCGGTGAGTTTTCCGCCGGCTTATAAAATGGAATATCGCCGATTACATCGTCTGCAACCGGCACATTAAAGCGATCACGGAATTGCTTCAACGATGCAATATCCATCTTCTTTTGTTGATGCGTAATATTCTGGCCTTCCCCCGCTTTGCCCATCCCGTAGCCTTTAATGGTCTTGGCTAAAATGACGGTTGGCTGACCTTTATGCTTTACCGCTTGCGAGTACGCCGCATAGACTTTGTACGGATCGTGACCGCCGCGATTCAAGCGCCAGATATCATCATCGGTCATCGAGGCAACCATTTTTTCGAGCTCGGGATACTTGCCGAAAAAATGTTTGCGCACATATGCGCCATCGCGCGCTTTATAGTTTTGATATTCGCCATCAACCGCTTCCATCATTCGGCGCGACAGGATGCCCTCGTTATCTTTGGCAAACAACGGGTCCCAGTAGCGACCCCAGATCACCTTCAGCACGTTCCAGCCGGAGCCACGGAAATCGGCTTCCAGCTCCTGAATAATTTTGCCGTTGCCGCGAACCGGGCCGTCGAGACGCTGCAAATTGCAGTTCACTACAAACACTAAGTTATCCAAACCTTCGCGCGCCGCCAGCGCGATGGCACCCAACGATTCCGGTTCATCCATCTCGCCGTCACCCATGAACGCCCAGACTTTTCGGCCCTCGGTATTGACGATGCCGCGATTGTGTAGATATTTCATAAACCGCGCTTGGTAAATCGCCTGAATAGGCCCCAGGCCCATGGATACCGTCGGGAACTGCCAAAAATCGGGCATCAGCCAAGGGTGCGGATAACTCGAAATTCCCTTGCCATCAACTTCGCGCCGAAAATTTTCCATCTGCTCTTCGGTTAAACGGCCCTCGAGGAAGGCTCTGGCATAAACACCAGGAGCAGAGTGACCCTGCATAAAAATTAAATCGCCGCCGTGGGCTTTAGAGGGCGCATTCCAAAAATGGTCGAAGCCTATGTCGTAGAGCATTGCAGCAGATTGATAGCTCGCAATATGCCCACCTAATTCAGATGATTCTTTGTTGGCACGCAATACCAGCGCGATCGCGTTCCAGCGAATGATGGCGCGCAATTTATGCTCCATCTCCTGATCGCCCGGCAGCGCATCCTCAGCGTGTGGCGGAATGGTATTGATGTAGGCCGTATTGGCGGAGTAGGGTAGATTCGCGCCGGAGCGACGGGCCTTGTCTACCAGTGCTTCAAGGAGGTAATGCGCACGTTCTGGTCCTTCAGTTTCGAGCACGCTAGCCAACGCGTCCAACCATTCACGAGTTTCTTGCGGGTCTAGGTCATTTTGCAGAAAAGCAGGACGATCCATCTTTACAACTCCTCGTTTATACGTTTTTAATTTAATTAATATTTTTCTTCTTTACTAGTATCGCATTAGAACGCATTTCGGCAAATCGCGCTATGCGCAGTACGGAAAATCACCTTTGACGTGGCGAAGGCAATTGATTGCGTCCATTTAAATACGCCGCACTGTTTGTATTCAGATCGGAAATTCGAACTTGGGGTTTGGGGACTGGAAATTGCAGACTAACGATTGGAAAATAACCCTCAAAACGCGTTTGATGCGTTAGTGAGTTGCAGTTGCATCTCGCGCGCTGTTTACGGCCACTGTCGGCCTATCGTGCACTAAAGTTTGGAATGCAGCTCGCGTTAATCTTGCCCATTCAGGTGATTCACAACCTTGCGGGCGATCTGCGATAGCGGTGCAACCAAATCGGCGGCGCCGATTTCAATTGCCTCGCGCGGCATGCCGAACACAATGCAACTGGCTTCGTCTTGCGCGATAGTGAAAGCCCCTTGCTGTTTCATGGCCAGCAAACCTTGCGCGCCGTCTTTGCCCATACCCGTTAAGATCACGCCTATGGCATGCGCGCCTGCTGCTTCAGCGGCTGATTGAAACAACACATCGACCGATGGCCGATGCAAATTGACTTGTGCATCTGCGCCCAGCTTGATGCCGTAGCCGCGCCCCGGATAGCGCTCAACACGCAGATGAAAACCGCCCGGCGCCACATAGGCAGTGCCGGGGAGAGCGGGTTCTTCGTCTTCCGCTTCTTTGACAGTAATGCGGCAGAGACCATCCAAGCGCTTGGCAAACAGCTTGGTGAAGGTGGCGGGCATATGTTGTGCGATCAGGATCGGCGGCGAATCTTCCGGCATGGTGACCAAAATATCCTTCAGCGCTTCAGCACCGCCGGTGGATGCACCCATGACAATTAGGCTGTCTGAAGACTGAATACCGCCGCCTAATGAGGGTAATACTTCATCTGCATCGACGGCACGGTTAATATCAAGCGGCTCAATTTTTTCACGAGCTGCATAAGCGCCACGGATTTTCTCAACAATCAGTTGGGCATAGTCGTCGTCCGCGCCAGTCGCAGCGGTCGGCTTACCGACAAAATCGACCGCGCCCATCGCCAGCGCGCGAAAGGCAACATCCGAACCTTCCTGAGTGTGGGATGAGAGCATCACCACCGGCATCGGGCGTACGCGCATGAGTCGTCGCAGGAACGATAAGCCGTTCATATTGGGCATTTCAATATCGAGCGTTAGTACGTCCGGGTTGAGGCTGCGGATCATTTCGCGCGCAACCAGTGGATCCGGCGCTGCACCGACCACCATCATGTCGCTCTGTTCGTTGATGATTTCTTTGAGGATGTTTCGGATCAGCGCCGAATCATCAATGACCAAGACTTTAATCTTCATGTTGCTTCATCCCGTTTATGGCTTGTGTGTTTTTCGCGCTAATCTTACAACGACTCGTTTTTGCAATTACTTAAACATTTCAATATCGCCGCCCACGATCGTGTTACGCAAGCGCATATCGTATTCGCTCTCGCGCTCGACAATGGTGTGGTTGTGGAGTTCTCTAATTTTCTTAACGAGTACCCGGCCGGTTGTCGGGAAATAATATACTTTACGCGGATGGGTGCCGAGCAGATCCTCGGCCACCAAGCGGATACCCTCATAACGCAAATATTCGCCGACGAACGTGGCGTTTGACTCGCCAATACTGTTCAGCGTAAATCCGCGTAGCACGTTGGCGCCACCGAATACTTTTACTTCCAAATTCTCACGCCGTGCGCCCATTTTGATGAGCTGGTTGATTAGAATTTCCATGGCATACGTACCATAGCGTGCGGACAACGAAACCGGGTTGCTAGGGTCCTGCTCACGTCGCGGCAACATAAAATGATTCATGCCGCCGATTTTGAGCTTTGTGTCATGGATGCAGGCGGCCACGCATGAGCCGAGCACAGTCACCAGCACCATGCTTTTATCGGTGGCAAAATATTCACCAGGCAAAATTTTCGCGGCCTCACAACCAAAATGGCGATCGAAATACCGCGTTGGAGAGCCACTGACGGCGCCAGTTTGCTGGGCGCTTGTCATAACACGCTCCTTGAACGGGATGCCACGCTGCCGGCTTGGCCCATTTCAACTTCATAAACAGTTTTACCGCGGATGCGAAAATATTCACTGGCGTTGTAGAAAAAATTTTCCGAATGTCCGGCAAACAACAAACCGTTAGGCGTGAGTAGCGGCACAAAGCGCCGCAATATATCGGCTTGCGTTTGCTTATTAAAATAGATCATCACGTTGCGGCAAAAAATAGCCGCAAGCGGTGCTTGAATCGGCCACTCGAGCTCATTCAAATTGACCTGTTCGAACGTAACCAAGCGCTGTAATTGCGGGCGAATCTTGGCAAGTCCGAGATGTGCGCCGGCACCTTTGAGGAAAAACCGCTTCAGCTTAACCGGATCGAGCGTCGCAATCTTTTCAACCGCGTAAACGCCTTCCCGTGCGGCGGCGAGCGCCGCCGTGTCCAAATCCGAGGCAATAATACGCACCGGTGGCTCGTCCATCCCAAATGCCTCAACAACGGCCATTGCAATAGAATAGGGCTCTTCACCCGTTGAGCAGGCGGCGCTCCAAACCGTTAGTGTTTTGCCCGGATTCGCCTCGTGCAGTTTCAGCAAATGCTCGGTCAGGAGCGGGAAATGATGCGCCTCGCGGAAGAACGCGGTGAGATTGGTCGTTAGCGAGTTGACGAATGCAATGCGCTCGCTGTCATCCACGGCCTGATGGGATTCGACAATATCGAGATATTCTGAAAATGAACTGACGCCCAAATAGCGCAAGCGCTTGGTTAAGCGGCTATAGGCCATGCTGCGTTTGGAATCGTTGAGCGAAATGCCGGCGTAATCAAAAATCATTTTTTGCAGGCGCTGAAAATCATCGTCTGAAAACAGAAATTGTTGGGTTGGCTCGAAAGGGTTTTGATTTGTCGGCGCATCAGTTGCTCGCGCAGCGAATGACCGCAAATCGGCCGGCATCACCGGTGAAACCCTGCTGCTAGCGCGGTTCTTGGCGGTTTTCAACCCAGCCCATCTCTCGGACGCGAGTCTTTTTCGTCGATTGATTAGTGTTATTTTCATGATTCATCTGCTGCTGAAATATCACGCCATGCCGTCAGGATTTTTTTTGCGTCCCCCCAAAAAAGCTGGCTACGTTCCATGCCAACGGACATCGATAATTTATTGGCGACCGATTTTGCGGTCGCCGCCAGTTCGCGCAGTGTCTTGGCTTCTAATAACTCGGCACCCAATAAATCAATATCAGGCGACGGCTGGCTTTCTAAGCGCAACAGCAGTTGCATCTTGGCCGCAACCAGCGGCGGCAAATCCTGTGCTTTCAAAGTCGTGTTTCTCGCGAATGGTGTTGTCGCATCAACGGAATCTGTGCTCCGGTTATCGTCTGGTTCGTTCATCGACGCTACCAGGCCCAAGCGGACCAATTCACGTACCTGCGTTTCCAATAGGCTTGACAGACTTCCCGCGCGATCGAGCAATTGCCGAAACGTGGTGTGTCCGTCCACCAAAAACAATACCGAACGCAGTTTAGGTGAGATATCAGAGCTTCGAGCGCGCATTTTTTCGGTACCATCGTCGGTGCGAATGAGCGGGCTATCGTAAGGCACGACGCTACCGGCAAGCTTAACCATATTGCGCTGCCGCTAAATCAGTATCCACGGTATGCGCCACGCCAACCAGATAAGCCGCATCCAGAATAAACGCAACGCGACCATCTCCCATAATCGTTGCCCCTGAAAGCCCTTTTACGCGGCGATAATTGGCTTCGATACTTTTCAACACCACCTGATGTTGCCCCAATAATTCATCAACCCGCAGTGCGGCGCGTTTGCCGTCGATATCAAGCACGACTAGCAGGTTATCGGCTTTGCCAATAGCATCTGTTTGCCCATTGATACCGCGATGGTTGTTCTCGGCTGGCGCATCGGCCAAATTAAACAAATCTTTGAGCGATGTGATCGGGATATATTCGTCGCGAAGTTGCACGACTTCTTGTTTGTTGACTGTTTTAATGGCGTCCATGGTCGGTTGCAGCGACTGCGAGATGTGCGCTAGCGGCAAAATATACGTTTCGCCGCTGACCTTGATCGACATTCCATCCAATATCGCCAGCGTCAGGGGCAAGCGGATGGTGATGATCGTGCCTTCGCCTTGGCGCGAAGCCACATCGACGTTGCCGCCCAAGGCGTGCACGTTTTGCCACACCACATCCATCCCCACCCCACGCCCTGACACATCGCTTACGCTCTCGGCAGTAGAAAATCCCGGCGTAAAAATCAGCGGCCAAATTTCATCATCCGACCACTTGTCGGTCACTTGCAAGCCGAGTTCATTTGCTTTGGCAACAATGCGATCGCGGTTTAGCCCCGCGCCATCATCTGCTACGCTAAGCAAAATACCGCCGCCTTGATGCCCGGCACGCACGCTAAGGCAACCGGCTCGGGGTTTGCCGTTGCGCATGCGTTCTTCCGGTGATTCAATCCCGTGGTCAAGCGCATTTCGAACAAGGTGGGTTAGCGGATCGGCAATTTTTTCAATCACGCTCTTATCAAGCTCGGTGTCTTCCCCATGAATTTCTAAAAACACTTCCTTGCCTAGCCGATCTGCCAAATCTCGAGTGAGACGCGGCAAACGGCTAAACACGAAGCTGATCGGCAGCATACGAATCGCGAGCACGGATTCTTGCAGTTCGCGGGTGTTTCGCTGCAATTGACTGAGCGCGTAAGAAAGATGTGTTTTATCGGTTTCAGCGAGCACTGACGCAGCTTCGGTTAGCATCGCCTCGGCGATCACCAGTTCACCCACCAAATTAATGAGCTGATCAACCTTCGCTACATTAACGCGGATGGAGCTGGCGTCAACCAACGAGGCAAGGGCGATATCGCTTTGTTCGCTAGCCGGTGAATCGGCATTTATTGATCCGCCAGCAACAGGCTGAAAAGGCCCGCCCAGAGCCAAGTTTGGCGACATCTCGCTGGATGTCGCCTCGTCGGATTCGTCCAGTGGCGCAAAAAATTCGTAAGCTGATTCATCTGCTTCGCTTTCTGGGGGGGCAGAAAGAGAAGCGGAACCGGCACCGGGCGCGGCCACCATTGTTGGTTGAATAAAAATGGAGTCTGCGGGCGCTAAGAATTCCAAACTCTCGCGCAGTTCGTCTGCATCAATGTCGGCCACCAGCACGAAACGCAATTCCAGTTGCGATTGGTCGACGGATTCACTTTCATGGCTCACGCAACGGCCGAGACCGTGAATGTCAGCGAGCAATTCCTCAATCGCCGCTTCATGCGGATAATCGTTAATCGGCAGCCGCATGGCGACATGGAATGCCGGCTCGGTATTGCCTATTTCAAGAGTATTCGCCTTGTCACCACCAGTGATCTGGGTTGTTGATGATTTTGTTGATGCACCCGCCATCGATCCGGCGCTTGATGATGTCTGTGTGGCGGATTGGGTCGGCGTTTGTGGGGCACTGTTTGCGGTATCCAGCAACGCGGTTTGCATTGCCGCTAGTTCGGCCAAATCAGGCGCTTGATTTTGCTCCAGAACGGCCAAATGACGACGCATGATATCGCTAGCGGAGAGGCACAAATCAACGAGGCGCTTAGACAACGTTAATTGGCGTTTGCGGACCCGATCTAAAATCGATTCAAATTCGTGTGTAAAGCCGATCAGCGAGGTAAAGCCAAACGCTGCAGCCCCGCCTTTTACCGAGTGCACCGCCCGGAAAATGGCGTTTAAGGTCTCGTCGTCTGGTGCATGGATATTGACTGCAATCAGCAACGATTCCAGCGAATAAAGATGCTCCTGCGCTTCCTCAAAAAACGCTTTTGCAAATCGGGAGAGATCCAGTGCCATATTTTTCGTGCTGCTTTGGATGTTGCGCTGCTGATGGTTCGGGGTGCTTCGGTTTAGTTCGCATTACGTTGGACTATTGGTTGGCGCAAAACGGTTGAAATGCTAAGTGGTGCCCAATGCCTTTTTGAGCATTTCCAATAATTTGTCGGGATCAAACGGCTTGACCATCCAACCTGTCGCCCCCGCATCCCGGCCGGCTTGCTTCAGCGTCGGGGAAGATTCAGTGGAGAGCATCATGATCGGCACTTTGCGGTACGCCGGTAGCGCACGCAGCGCACGCGTTAATGTCACGCCGTCCATCTTGGGCATGTTGTGATCGGTCAAAACCAAATCGACGGTGTTCGCCTTGGCAAGCGCCAGACCTTCCTCACCGTCTGCTGCTTCGATAACATTGTAGCCGGAGCTTGATAGGACATACGCCAGCATTTGCCGAATGGAAGGGGAATCATCAACAGTCAGGATGGTTTTCATAATTTCATTTGGATTAAAAAATTTAGATATGGTTAAACGATGAGCAGATCTGAGAAATAATGGTGTTCGAAAAGGCAGGGTTAGAAATTTAACTGTTGCCTTAAATTAAACTACTGGCTTGAATATTTCCGGCAAGTACTTCGATTTTAATTTGCTTAAAACATCTCCATGTCGCCGACACCAAGATGCGCTTTGCTGACTGGTTTCGAAAGCGATAAATCAAGCTTGGCCAAATTGTCGTTGACCAATTCAAGATGTCTTAACAAGCTGGGCAGCACGACCTCGGTTTTGATGACTCTCGTTGGCTCTAACGCTCTGGTGATCAATGCAAGCTCAGTCGTCAGTGCCATCAAACGGCATTGCGCATGTGCCAGCAGCTGATCTGAAATATCTTGAAATTGTAGGGCATTGAATGCGGCATTCTGGGTTGCCGATCGTTCTGTCGCGTCCGTACGTTCAAAAGTGGGCGTGGCGGTGCCGCCGGATTCTGCTAATCCGCCCGGCGCATGCGCCGCTGATCGGCCCTCAAGGGTCTCCGTGAATGCCGGAATGAGACGCCCAATCGCGTCCTTTAAAATGGCACGCGTTTCGCCGATTTCATCATGTGCTGCGTGAACCTGGCTCGACAATCGCGAGGCCAGCTCTTGGAACGCCAACAGAGTTGAAAACAAGGTTGTTTGGCTTACAGTATTGGCAGTTGCGAGTGTGTTATTTGCGGCGTTGAGATTGCCCGCGCCGTCTCTGTCATTTCCACCAATTCCGCCAATGGCAATTAAGTTTTGAACGCCAGCTTGCGAATCAGCCTGCATGTGAGATCTCTTTATCGGAAGTTTTGGATAAGAACATTGACTCGGTGATAGCGTTGATCATGACGTGCCCGCATCATCAACGAGTGCCATTTCCGAACTACTCATAAAGCGTTCGATATCCAACAAAATCAACAGTCGGCCGTCGGAATTGGCGAGCCCCAATAAAAATTTAGTGTCGAATTGGGCAAAAGCAGGTGCCGGGCTGATAGCATCCGGCGCGAGGCTAATGACATCGGACACGCTGTCGACCACCACGCCGATGACGCGGCGGCCAATATTGAGCACGATGACGACGGTAAACTCGTTATAAACCGCCTCGCCTAAATTGAATTTAATGCGCATATCAATAATTGGGACGATGATGCCGCGCAAATTGATGACACCTTTAATAAACATTGGCGTGTTGGCAATTTTTGTGACTGCGTCATAGCCGCGGATCTCTTGCACCTTCAAAATGTCAATCGCATACTCCTCATCGCCTAGCCGAAAGGTGAGAAACTCTTGGAGGATAACGAGCTTACGATCAAGCTTGTTGTCCGAATGTTGGCGATTGAAACTTTGCATATTGTGAGGAGTGGATTCGTTAGTTCAAGTTTAATATAGGTGGCATGAATGGATCATGGCGCCGTTAAAACTCTTCCCATTCGCCGTCTAAATCTTTTGGCAGCGATGGTGTTTTTGTCCTACTACCATCGTTTGCGATTCGTGCCGACGGCCCGGCATTTCCGGATTGCAGTTTTAAGCTGCCCGATTCAGCAAGTGCGGCAGTTCTGCGCGCGCGGATTTGGTCGTCACGCAGCTTTGTATCGTCTAGTTTAAAGCGTGACACCAAATCTGATAGTGCCTCGGCTTGCTCGCGCATTGATTCGGCGGCGGCGGCGGCTTCTTCAACCAGCGCTGCATTTTGCTGCGTCACATCCTCCATCTGCACAATGGCCTTGTTGACTTGCTCAATACCGGCCGCTTGTTCGTGCGAGGCGAGCGAAATTTCGTTAATAATTTCAGTGGTTTGCTGGATCCCAACGACGATATTTTGCATCGATAGGCCAGCCTCATTTACGAGCTTGGTGCCGTCTTCAACCTGGTCAACGGAGGTACGAATCAAATCCTTTATTTCCTTGGCCGCCGCCGCGCTACGCTGTGCCAAAGCGCGCACCTCTGTTGCGACCACGGCAAAGCCACGCCCCTGCTCACCCGCACGCGCGGCCTCAACGGCTGCGTTCAACGCGAGAATATTGGATTGAAAAGCGATGCTATCGATGACACTAATAATCTCGCCAATTTTGCGTGAGCTCGTGCTGATCGCAGCCATTTTATCGACCGCTTTGGCTGTGATCACGCCGCCTTTTTTGGCAGCATCGGTGGCGTTCGAGGCGAGTCCGTTAGCTAGCTTGGTGTTATCGGCATTTTGGCGGATGGTAGAAGTAAATTCTTCCATGCTCGACGCGGTTTGTTCTAATGTTGAGGCTTGCTCTTCGGTTCGGGCAGATAGATCGGTGTTGCCGGCGCTAATTTGCCGCGCGGCATTGGCGATTTCGCCGGCGTTGATCGCGACTTGCGCAATAAGTGTGTGCAATTGCCCGACAAAGCCGTTCATCGATACGGAAAGCTGGCCGAACTCGCCTGACATGGCGGGCAATTTCTTGGTTAAATCCGCTTCGCCGGCGCGAAGGTCCTCAGTTGCGCGAAGTACCTGCTCGATAGGCCCAGTGATGCTGCGGTACATCCAGTACGCCAATGCGCCGAAAATGGCCAAGCCAACGATGACGGTTAATAGCACCGTCAGCGCGGCGCTGATGCCCATGCTTTTGGCGCCATCTTGGAAGCTTCGGTTTTCAGATTCGAGTTGATCCGACAATGTCTCTAAACGTCCGGAAATGGTGGCGAATTTCGCTTCAAACTCGGTCAATCTTGCCAGCGCTGCGACGAGATCGGTTCTCGTCAGCGCATACAATTCATCTGATTCAACGATGTAGGCCTTCATTGCCGGGCGAACTTCTTCAATTGCTTTGCGGATATTGACGCTGGCTTTGGCATCGCCGATTGTGTTCATGGTTTTGGAGAGCGACGCTTTATGCGCGTCAAACTGCTTTTCAAGCTTTGACATCCACGCTGTTTCGCCGCGTTCAAAGGCCAAAATATAAGTCACGACATCGCCGCGTATTGCATCGTGCATGCTGCCGGCATCGTTGCTTAAGCGTAGTAATGTGGTGTTGCTCGACGACTCGCTCAAGGTGTCATTGAATCGGTTTACGGTGAGGTACGCCGTTAACCCAATCAAAATAAAGAGTATTGCAACCACGCCGGCAAAGACGGCGAGTGCGTTTTTGACAGACATTTTATTTTTAAACATAGGATTTAAAAAGGCAGTTAAGTTATTTGTCGTAAAAATTCGGGGTGAGCCAGTA
>JANYBL010000015.1 GCA_025360815.1 Burkholderiales bacterium | reverse complement strand
ATCAAGCGCATCAAGAACTTTGGTGAACTGTGTGATTTTCTGGCGCCGGTGATCGGCTGCGAACAGATCATGCTTTTGCTTCTTCATCTTTTCTCCTCACGATTTCGTCGCGACTCAATAGGGAATCAGATTCGGGGGGGGTTTAGAAGTTCCCAATTGCGAAACCCGCAAGCGTTGCCTTGCCGAAATCGCCAAACCCAAGCTGTTGCTATCGTTTCAGAATAAAAAAAGTCGTCACCAAAACAAATTTAAAAACGAAATCAAATACTGTTGCAAACTGGTTTTCGCGACCGCCCGCAGAGCGCGTTGCGGCAGTTAAACGCTTACGCCAACCGGCGCACAGCGATGCTGGGCAACGACTTCAAAGCGTTTTAACCGTATTCAACTTAAATCAAGTGGAGTATTTGGTTGTCGGTGACTGCGCGCTTGCTGCGCATGAACATCCACGTGATACCGGCGATATTGATTGATACTGATCAACTCAGCGAAGCCAAATATTGAGCGCTTGCTTGTCGCGCTTGATGCCGTTGGCTTCAGTGAATTGGGCATTCGCAAGGACGGTCTAACCAAGCCAGACGCCGTTTTCAGCTTGGATACGCTCCATCGCCTATCGACCTGTTGTCATCCATCGATGGCGTACATATTGATCAATGTTTCGTCGAGCGCGTCGTCTGGCCTGTCGATAGTATCGCTCGCCCGTCATTAACCTTGCCGACTTCCGTATTAATAAACTTGCTTCGGGAAGCTTGAAAAACGTGGCTGATATTGAGGCATGAGATGACGGTGACCAAAAAAACGTGGCGGAAACTCAGATCGTCACATCGCTACCCCACGCCCGCCATCCACCGCCAAAATCTGCCCGGTCACATACGGCGCATCGAGCATCAAATACTTCACTGCACCGGCAATATCGTCAGCACTTCCGATCCGATTTAGCGGGGTTTGCTTGATGATGCGTTCGCGTTCGGCATCTGGATATTGGTCCGCAGCATCTGGCCACATAATCGCCCCGGGTGACACGCCATTCACCCGAATTTGCGGGGCGAGATCAACCGCTAATGAGCGGGTTAGCCCTGCCAGGCCTGCTTTTGCAGCGTTATAGACAATGAAATCGTTGAGTGGACGCTCGGTGTGGATATCGATGATATTCACAATGCTGCCCTTGGTTTCGCGCAAATACGGCGCGGCGGCTTGCGATAAAAATAGCGGCGCCTTTAGGTTAGAACCGAGCAGATCGAGCCAATCGTCTTCGGTAATTTTGCCGATGGGCGTAGCGTAAAACGAGGAAGCATTGTTGACTAATCCATCGAGCCTTGCGAAGCAAGAATGCGCTTGGTCGATTAAGCCTTTCAGCGCGTTTAATGCCAACAAGTCACCTTGTACCAGTGCTGCGGATTTGGCGCGGACGGTGTTGAGTTCGGCTACCAAGGCATCAGCATCCTTGCGTGAGTGGTTGCAATGAATGACGACGTTTGCGCCCGCCGCGTGCAGGGTGCGTGCGATGACAGCGCCGACGCGTTTGGCGCTGCCGGTGACGAGAATAGCGTTGCGTGTTGAATCGTGCGTGGGTGGCTGCATGGTATATTTGCCTTCATTTTTGCGCAGCTCGGGATAGAGTGCGCAACTAGTCATTTATTTTAGCCCAGCCCGCCAATTCCCGCGTCGCCCACCCAATTTTTATCCCGCACTTTTAACGTTTCTTTTGACTTCTCGTTGCGCCAATAATTTGAAAACACCGCTCCCCGCCGCCCAAACCGCTGCTATGCCCACGCCGGACGCCGATGCTCTGATGCACTCCGAAGCGTGCGCTGCTCACATTCGTGTCGAAATTGCCAAGGCAAAGGGCTGGATGTCATTTGCGCAGTTCATGGATTTGGCACTCTATGCGCCGGGGCTGGGCTATTATGGAGCGGGCGCACGCAAGTTCGGTGCGGCGGGGGATTTCGTCACGGCGCCTGAAATTTCGTCGCTGTTTGGGCAATGCATTGCCCGCTCGATTGCAGCAACGATTACGGCCACCCAAGGCGATGTTTTAGAATTGGGCCCAGGCTCGGGGAAGCTGGCCTGCGATGTGTTGTTAGCGCTTGACGACCTCGACGCGCTGCCCAAACATTATTTTTTATTGGAAGTCAGTGCCGATTTAAGGCAACGCCAAACACAAGCACTGGCGCGGCTTCCCAGCCATTTAGCGAAGCTGGCGGTGTGGCTGGATACGCTGCCCGACCGGTTCGACGGCGCGATTGTTGCCAATGAAGTTCTGGATGTTGTCCCCATCCATCTGGTGACGTTTTCGTCGGGTTGGGTGTTTGAGCGCGGCGTGGTGGTGGATGAGCAAAACCAGTTCCAATGGCGTGATAATCCCGCCATTCCGAAATCGCTCAATAAGCCGGTGAGCCGCATCCAGACTGCGTTTTCGGCGATCGGGGTGGATAACGGCGTCCCCGATGGCTACCTCACCGAAATCGCGCCCGCCGTCGATGGCTTGGTGGCAAGCCTCGCCAAATCGCTGCATCGTGGCACGATTTTATTAATCGACTACGGCTTCCGCCATGCCGAGTTTTACCATCCGCATCGCGACACCGGCACGCTGATGTGTCATTACCGCCATTACGCGCACACTGACCCGTTTTACCTGCCCGGCCTACAAGACATTACCGCGCATGTTGAGTTTACGAGCGTCGCCGAGACCGGCATCGCCAACGGGTTGGAGCTGATCGGCTACACCAGCCAAGCGCAGTTTTTGTTGCAGGCCGGGATCACCGAGCTGATAGCGGCGGTTGACCCAGCCGATGCCAGCGCCTACCTACCGATGACCAATCAGGCGCAGCGCTTGCTCTCCCCCGCTGAAATGGGCGAATTTTTTAAGGTGATTGGTTTTAGCAAAGGCGGTTGTACGATTGATGCGTTGGCGAATGCGCGGCCACTGCCTTTGTAGCCATGGATGTAATAATCATCGCGTTCGAACGCGCCGATCAACCGCAAACACGTTATCCAGAATGTTCCCGTTCGCGATACACTTGCGAACGAATATAGCGCAACGCAGAGCAAGGCAAAGCAAAGCAAAGCAACGCAGAGCAAGGCAAAGCAAAGCAGAGCAACGCAAAGAATTTCTAACACG
>JANYBL010000009.1 GCA_025360815.1 Burkholderiales bacterium | reverse complement strand
ATGGCTGCCGAGGCGATTAAATGTTCCGGCCGAAATTGGCTCACGCGGATACCGACACGCTGCGAGCGGCGCCAGCCCTGCACATCGGGGGCGCCTTGAAAAAACGCGCAATTTTGCCCCGAGGTATAACCAGACGCGGTGACTGAAATCGCACGCAGGAAACCGGCTTCGATATGCTTTGTGATGCGTTTAAAATCGACGTGATGCTGAACCAACTTGAATAGCGGTGAATTATCAAACAGCGATACTTTGTGATTTTTGGAAATCGCGCCAAACAAAAATGCGCCCAGCCATTTGCTACTATTTTTGAGCACGCCTGGCAAATCGGTTCTGTAAACCTGGTCGGGCGTAAATTGGCTCCAGACGTCCACCAGTTTCGCCACACCCTCGGCAAAATTATCGGCATGCTGGGCAAGGACAGCAGCGTTGATCGCGCCAGCAGATGTCCCGGTGATGATGGGAAATGGATTCTCGGCTGGATGACCAAGTATTTCGGAAACCGCTTTGAGTACCCCAACTTGGTAAGCCGCACGCGCGCCGCCTCCTTGCAACACCAACGCCACACCGGGATATTTTGCGTTACGAATCATAGACAAACGCTCATCGCGCGCCGCGGCCGGTCTGCGGTGCCGCTAATCTGCGATGCGTAAAAAATGAAAAATGGTTGGAATCAGAAATGCTTTGCGACTCGGTTGCGCGCAGTGACTGGATCGGGGGTAAAGGCGGGCGGGACATGAACGTAATAAAGTCGAAAAAGTGGCATTAAAGTCGAAGTAGAGTCAAAATCGCGCCAACCCAATACCGGCCAGCTTAAGTTTTAACGAATTTGAATGCTGCTATCGAGCGGAATAACATTGCTATCACCGCTACCGGATACGCGGTTAAGTAGGTTATAAACCTGCATCAAACCTTTGCCTTTGATTTGAATTTGATGCACTTCATCAAACCGGAAACGGTTGTGCAAACGGCGATAAGTCACGACATCAACTTGAGTATGGTTTGGTTCGGCCTCGGAGCACATGCGGCTGGCGATATTGACAGTATCACCCCAAAGATCATAGCTAAATTTGCGACGGCCGATCACACCCGCCACCACAGGACCAGTCGCCAAACCGATTCGTAAGGCGAGCTTTTGCCCGTTGGGTGCTAAATATTTGGACACGAATTGATGCATTTCGATACTAATATTGGCCATCGCATCCACATATTGTCCGCGGTTCAATTGTCCTTTGTTGGGGTCTGCGCCGTTGCCGACACCGTCAATGCCGCCGTCATTGGTACTTGCGTTTGCGACAGTGTTTCCGCCATATTTCCCGACCAAACCACCGGCAGCCATGTACGCATCGCCAACGGTCTTTATTTTTTCAATACCATATTTTTCGGCCAGCACATCGAATTCTGAGAACACGTCATTCAACAAATGTACCATCTCATTCGGAGAAAGCTCCTCAGACATTTGCGTGAAATTGACGATATCCGCGAACATCACCGTGACATCAGCATGACCATCGGCGATGTTACTTTCCTGCCTTTTTAATCGGTCCGCAATCGCCGCCGGCAAGATGTTAAGCAGCAGGCGTTCTGATAATTCCTTCTCCGTTGCGACGGCATGGCTTTGCGCATCAATCGCCGTGCGAAGCTTGTTTTTCTCGCGCGAAAAATACCAAAGCAGCACGTAAACCATCGCTGAAATCGAAACGAAATTGAGGACAAAAAACACGGCAACGGTTTTCATTTCCAGCAGTTTGGCGTCCCACTGCAACACGTAATCAAACATTCCCGACATCGCCGTCATAAAAATATAAGCGATGAACCAAGGTACGGACTCTTTGGTACCCATAATGACGATCGCACCAACTGGAGCGAGCAGGGCCCAGAGCGAAACGCCGCTGGCATTGACAAAGTTACCGATCGACCATTGCAGCACAAATGGCGTGAACAAAAAAAGCGAGAGCTGCATTAAGCAAAAAACCTCAAGCTTGCGGGTCTTGAGGAAGAAAATAATCGTGCAGACAGAAACCAGCTGGAAGGTAATGGGGATGAGGGTTGAGAAACGCTGACCAAAGCTCCAATAAACTGCCAGCCACAACACCGAGGCAAACATCATAAGGCCCGTCGAAAACAGCAACATATCGCCCGAAAGTTTTTCCTCAGGAGACAGTGCAGCAACTCTTGCGGAATCAACGCCTGCGAGGTTCGCGATCAACTTACTATTCATGGCCTTTAAGTGACCTTCATTTGGGTGTTGTTATTTGAATCGCTGTTTAACGATAATATTACCAGTCTTATTGAACCGGCTTAATTGTTTTTAACCGCGTATTGTTATGTACACTTCGCACTTGCTACCCGATTAAGATTATGACATAAGTTTTTTACGCATTTAATATTACCTGCCTCCGCTAATGTGCGCGGGTGGTGCGCCGGCCTCCCATGTTGCCTAACGTATAACGCGGTTGCAGATCAAACAAACCGCCTCCGCCGCAATTCCCTCCCCGCGGCCTGCAAATCCAAGCTTTTCCGTCGTGGTTGCCTTGACATTCACTTGACGACTGCTCAAGTCAAGATCAGCCGCGATATTAGCGACCATCAATGGAATATGTGCGGCCATGCGCGGAGCTTGGGCAATGATGGTGGCGTCAATATTGCCAATTTCATAGCCTTGCGATTGAAGCAATGCCCCCACATGCTTGAGCAATTCACGGCTGTTGATACCTTTAAATTTGGCATCGCTATCTGGAAAGTGTTTACCGATGTCACCCAATGCTGCCGCGCCAAGCAGCGCATCGCAAATCGCGTGCAGCAAAACATCAGCATCGGAGTGGCCCAACAAGCCACGCTCGTCGGAAATTTCAACACCACCAATAATGCATTTGCGACCAAGGACGAGTTGGTGAACATCGAAACCGTGGCCAATTCTGACCGACGCAAACATGGTGTTCATACTTGAAATTCCTTATCTGGCGGGGCGTTTGAAGGGATTTCTGCCGCCAACAGCATGGCGGCTAATTTCATATCGGTGGCGTAGGTCACTTTCAAATTCGCACTATCACCCATCACTAACTTTGGTTGATGGCCAGCGGCCTCAATGGCTTGCGATTCATCGGTGGCTTCCACAAAATCGTACAGCGCGGTTTGCAATAGTCCGAAGCGAAACATTTGCGGCGTTTGTGCACGCCAAATATGTTCGCGCGGTATCGTTTTGGCGACACGGCAATTTTCAGCGCCATCATCTAGCTTGATTGTGTCTGCGAGCGGCAACGCCAATAGTCCGCCGATGGAATCAACTTCTAATTCATCGATAAACTGTTCCACCAGTTCGCTTCGGATGCAGGGCCGGGCCGCATCATGCACCATCACCCAATCATTTTTCTGCGCCGTGCTTTCGATGTATTTCAGGCCATTCGCGACGCTCTGCCCGCGTGATTTTCCGCCAACATAAGCCGCGGCGACTCGTTCGCCCATGCTCCCCAATATATCGCCACTGAAAAAGCGCCGCCAGTGATTGTCATCGGGAGACAGTACGACAATAATTTTATCGATGCGCTTCACGCTTACCAGCGCTTGCAGCGCATGAAAAATCATCGGCATGCCGTTGATAGCCAAGTATTGCTTTGGCAGCACATCGCCCAGGCGGGTGCCGATTCCTGCGGCGGGGATGATTGCAAATATAGTGGGTTTCATGGGTTGTCAAATTGTGAACTCGTGCTTCATTATAAGTCGAGCGTTGTCACAACCAAAATCTGATCGAATAGCCGTGTTACGCTTATCAGCTCGGTTAATCTGCTGGCTAATTCTGCAGGTTTATTCTGCTGATCTAGCGCAAGCCAATTAAAAAGCTTAGGGGTTGTCATGCATTCATCTTTTCGTGCTGTAAATTGCGCCGCCTGGGGCATGCCTGATCAACTTACCGTTGCCAATATCGCCGTCCGCGAACCCATGGCCGGCGAAGTCCGTATTCGGGTGTTGGCGGCAGGCGTTAATTTCCCCGATGCGCTCATGGTCCAGGGTAAATATCAATTAAAGCCGCCCTTCCCGTTCACGCCCGGCGCTGAAATCGCAGGCGACGTAATTTCAGTTGGTGCAGGAGTCACCAAATTCAAAGCAGGCGAACGTGTTGCGGCGTTTTGTGGCATCGGTGGTTTTGCGGAAGAAGTCGTCGTGCCGCAAACTGGTGTTATGCCGTTACCAGCCGATGCCGATCCAAAAATTGCAGCCATCTTCATGCTCGCTTATGGCACCTCATGGCATGCCGTCCGCGATCGTGCAGCGCTGACGGCGGGCGAGACGATGCTGGTGCTTGGCGCTGCCGGTGGGGTGGGTTTGGCAGCGGTTGAAATCGGCAAAGCGTTAGGTGCGCGGGTGATTGCAGCTGCGTCCTCAGCGGAGAAACTTGCAGTTTGCAAACTGCATGGTGCGGATGATTTGATTAATTACGAAACGGAGGATTTGCGTGAGGCTCTAAAACGCCTTACCGAAGGTCGCGGCCCCGATGTGATTTTCGACCCCGTTGGCGGGCGCTTCGCAGAACCGGCGTTTCGCTCAATTGCGTGGCGCGGTCGCTATATGGTGATCGGTTTCGCTGCCGGTCCAATCCCAGCTTTGCCGTGGAACTTACCGTTGCTCAAAGGCGCATCGATTATGGGCGTGTTCTGGGGCGAGTTTGCCAAACGCGAACCTAAAGCAAACTTTGCAGGCATGGCTGAAATGACCGAATGGATACGAGAGGGCAAAATTCGGCCGTTAATTTCCCGCACTTATAGCCTTGATGAGGCACCGCAGGCGCTCGATGATTTGCTTGAACGTCGCGCAACCGGCAAGCTGGTCATTGTCCCCTAGCAATAAATGGACTTGCTGTAGCCACGTTCTTTATGCGTCGCCAAATATTAATTGGTGCTTTGCTTACCGCAGTGGTGGCGGCCGGCATCGTTTCGCTCGGACTGACTGTGCGGGAGAAGCCTTATGCACCGGAATGGTTGCGCGCACCGTTGAAAGCGCCGCGCCAAACTGGTGAGATTATTTTTCTCACGCTGCGCGGCCCCACTACCACGCAGAATATTCCCGCCGCCGGCAAGGCGCCCGATGAAACCCAGACTGGTTTCGAACATGATCTGGCGATGTTGTTCGCACGTGAACTCGGTGCGGCGCCCAAATTTATCGTCTTGCCGAGCATGCCTAAACTGTTGGAAGCACTGAAAGAAAATCGCGGCCATGTTGCGGTGGCGGGTCTGGTGCCGACGCCCGAACTGAAGCAGACATTTGCGTTCAGCCCAAGTTACAAATTACTCCAACATCAGCTCATCTATCGTGGCGCCTCTGACAAACCAAAGACGATCAAAAATGCAGCAGGCAAACGGATTGCGGTGATTGCCGAGACGCCTGCCCATGACCTGCTGCGAAGCATGAGTGGCGATGTGCCAACCATCATCATGGATGTATTGCCTGCCGAGACCAGCCTCGACGATTTGCTTGTCTATGTTGAGAACGAAAAAGCGGATTTTGCCCTTGTCGACAGCTTTGCGTTTCAAGTGAGCAAGCGGGTTCATCCTGATTTGGCCAGCGCATTTAATGTCGGGCGCGAATCAAAAATTGCGTGGGCATTTTCACCGCAAACGGATTTTGATACCCAGCAAACATCGGCTGTGTTTTTTGACAAAATTCGATCCAATGGCATATTGAGTCGCCTGATGGATCGGTACTACGGCCATACCAATCGTATTCAAGCGGTCGATTCCGAAGCGATCCTCGAAAAAATGCAAACCGTACTGCCGAAGCTCCGCGCCTACTTTCACGAGGCGCAGCAACTCAGCGGAATTGATTGGCGGGTGCTGGCGGCAATGGGCTATCAGGAATCGCACTGGGATCCGCTCGCCACGTCGCCTACTGGTGTGCGCGGTTTGATGATGCTAACGGAGGATACCGCAGACCGAATGAAGGTCAAAAACCGTCTCGATGCAAAGGAATCGATTCTTGGAGGAGCACGTTATTTCGCCTTGATGCGCGACACCATCCCCGCCCGCATTCAAGAGCCGGATCGCACATGGCTGGCGCTGGCCGCGTACAACCAAGGTTATGGACATTTAGAGGACGCACGCATCCTCGCCAAACGCCTGAATCTAAACCCAGACGCATGGCTAGACGTTAAAAAAGCCTATCTCAAATTGCGCGAGCCAGAGATTTATGAATCGCTTAAACACGGCGCCGCGCGGGGGGAGGAGGCGGTGCAGTTTGTCGAAAACATTCGCAATTACAGCGATATTTTAATCAAGCTGGAGAAACCGATGGAGTTAGACAGCCGGTTTGATTTAATGTTGAACGATGCTGATCCGTTGAAGCCTGAGGCGACATCAATCGGCGCGGCAAAACCAGATTCAGTCGAACCTGCGCAGATAAAACCGCCGGGTGATAAACCTAAGCCGCCCGGCTTGCGACTATTGAGGCCACAAACTCAAAATCAGGCTCAACCTTGATCTCCGCTCAAGCCGCCGACAATATTCAAGCCCACCATCGCAGAAAAATAGACAATGGCGCCCAATTGTATTGGCCGCACCCGTTCTTCTTCCTATGGCTTTCCCATGCCTGTGATTCGGCTGTGATTCGGCTGTGATTCGGCTGCTACTCACCCACCACATCCGCGCCTTTGGGCGGCACGAATACAAACTCCTTGGCGTCAATTTTTGGATTAAGCTCAAATTTAGTGAAGGTGATTTTTGTGCGGTTTCCAAATGGATCAAACAATTCCATCGCGGCCAATTGGCCAGCTGGTCCGGTTGGCGCGCTATTTTTCTGAAAGCCTAAACGAACTTTCTCAATCCCCGCCTCTTTCGATTTTGGCTCGGCATTCACCCAAACAAGACCATCTGATTCTCCGCCGGCAACCATGGTGAACGCCGCCTCCACTTCACTCTTGCCCGCCAACAGCGCAGCAGGCGTCGAAGCAAAAGCAGCCTCCAGTTTTTTGACGGTAACCTGGTTTAAATCTGCATCAAAAAACGATACCCGTTTGCCATCGCCCACAATCAGTTGTGCGGGTTTGATGTATTGCCACCGAAATTTCCCGGGGCGCACGAAAGCCAATGTGCCGCTAGCCTGTTGCGTCGTTTTGCCTTTGACATCGGTGACGGATTGGGTAAATTCCGCGCGCGCAGATTGCGTTGTGGTGATAAAAGCGCGGAAGTCGTCCATGGCAGCGGCTTGGGAATGCTTTGCCGATATGCAGATGACGGTAGCGCCGGCAGCAATGATAACGGCAAGTAAATTTGAGGCTGATTTCATGAATTTATGCGTCAAGAGTGATATGAATAAGCTCGGAGGCCAGAACAAATCTGGGCATATCGAGACGAAGTTGGCAGCATTTTTGGATTTGACACATGCTACGAGAATCTTCAACTAACGCGGTGCGCATGAATTCGCATACAGGCTTCGCCCAGAAAATCATAGAAGGCACACTAAATTTAGCCTATTCCGCCCTATCCCGGTTGGGTGCCAAAATCTCGCGATTGCCGTTCGACTGCATTTGTGAAACCAATCCTGCCTTTTCCATATCCTCCAGCAACCTTGCCGCACGGTTGTAGCCAATGCGCAAATGGCGCTGCACGAGTGAAATCGACGCGCGTTTGTTTTGCAACACGACGGTAACGGCCTGATCGTACAACGGGTCCGCTTCACCGCCGGCTGTGCCAGGGCCAACGCTGCCGCCTGCGCCATCGGTCGAAGATTCTTCCGGCGAATCAAAAATTCCTTCAATGTAATTCGGCTCGCCCTGTTTCTTGAGCGCCTCGACCACCCGATGCACCTCGGCATCGCTCACAAACGCCCCGTGCACGCGCTGCGGCATGCCAGTACCGGGCGGGAGATACAACATATCGCCCTGCCCCAATAACGCTTCAGCACCCTGCTGATCAAGAATCGTCCGCGAATCAATCTTGCTCGACACTTGGAATGACACCCGGGTTGGCACGTTAGCCTTAATCAGGCCGGTGATCACATCCACGCTGGGTCGTTGGGTGGCGAGTACCAAGTGAATGCCAGACGCACGCGCCTTTTGCGCCAATCGAGCGATTAACTCTTCCACCTTTTTGCCGACGACCATCATCAAATCAGCCAGTTCATCGATAATCACCACAATTAGCGGCAATGGCTCCAGCGGCTCCGGCGTATCGGGTGTAAGCGAGAACGGATGCGGAATCGGGGTGCCTTTTTCTTTGGCCTCGCGTACTTTGGTGTTGTAGCCCGCAAGATTACGCACACCGACAGCTGACATTAGTTTGTAACGCCGATCCATTTCGGCCACACACCAATTGAGCGCATGTCCGGCGTAGCGCATATCAGTCACCACTGGTGCCAACAAATGAGGAATATCCGCGTAGATCGACAACTCCAGCATTTTGGGATCGATCAAAATCAATCGCACCTCATTGGCAGTGGCTTTATAAACCAGCGACAAAATAATCGCGTTAATCGCCACCGATTTACCAGAGCCCGTCGTACCGGCCACCAACACATGCGGCATCTTAGCGAGATCGGCCACCACCGGCCGCCCGGCAATATCTTTACCCATCACGATGGCAAGTTTGGAGGTCATATCGCCATAAACGGTGGAGCCTAAAATTTCGGACAAGCGTACAATCTCGCGCTTCGGATTCGGTAGCTCTAAACCCATGTGTGAGGTGCCGGGGATCGTCTCGACAATACGAATTGATGTGACCGACAAGGCGCGGGCCAAATCACGCGCCAGATTTACCACGGTTGAGCCTTTTACGCCGACGGCAGGCTCGATTTCATAGCGCGTAATCACAGGCCCCGGATAGGCTGCGACCACTTTCACAGCGACATTAAAATCCATTAATTTGCGCTCGATCAGGCGCGAGGTAAATTCCAGCACGTCGGGCGAGGGGCGCTCAATGACGGCATCCGCCGGATCCAGCAATGAGATGGGCGGCAAAGGCGAATCGGGCATATCGGCAAATAGCGTTGCCTGCTTTTCGCGGGTGACACGCTCCGATTGCGGCACTTCCAACACCGTTGGCTCGATCCGAATCGGCGGATGATCCTCGATATTGCGTTTGAATTCTTCAACCTTGACTTCGCGCTCTATGACGGCTTGTTCGCCGACTTCACGATCACGCTTGGCTTCGATTTTGGTTTTGATGCGAACGTAAATCCACTCCACTGCGCCGCCAATTTTCTCAGACAATTTGATCCACGATAGCCCGGTGAACACGCTAAGCGCCCCAGCACTAGCGGCTAGCAACAATATCGTGCCACCCGTAAAGCCCAGTAACTGCTCAATGACACCCGCCAAGCCGCCGCCGATCACGCCGCCCGCCCCGTTCGGGAGGCTCACATGCATCGAATGTAGGCGCAACGCTTCCAAACTGCTGCACGCAACGAGCAACACCATAAATCCGGTCAGCGCAATCGCCAAATTGCGACGGTCAAACACCGCCCATGATTCGACGCGCTTGAATAATCGTAATACCGAATAACCAGCCAGCACCACCCACCACCATGCCGAAAGGCCAAATACACCAAATAGAAAATCAGATGTTAGCGCGCCCGCAGCGCCGCCTTTGTTGGCGATCATCGACACCGAAGCTTTACTCGCCAGCCCGCTAAAGAAATAACCGGGATCATTGGGCGAATGGGAGGCCAACACCAAGCTCAAGTAAAACGCGAGCGCCAAAAAAGCAATCCAGCCTGCCTCGCGCAGCAAACGGGACAATCGTGTAGAGGACGCTGAATCAACCACGTCGCCGGACGATGCTGAGGCTGAAGCTGCCCTTGCGCGAGGGCGCGCGCGTTGAGTGGGTTGTTCTGATGCGTCCGCAAACTTGGATGGCGGCGCCAGCGAATCGAAATCATCCAAGTCACCTAACTGGTTTTGGCCTTGCTGCGAAAAAACGGGGGGAATTGATGGCGCGGTCATAAGATATGGTTCGGGGTTTTGATGATAACGGCTGGCTTACGCGATTCTCAATCGTCGTGCGGTAGTGCGTTAGTGCGTTAATCGCTTGCTAGGTGCCTAAACAGGTTCGGACACCTTCAGAGACATTCAGGATAAAACAACGCTCGACTATTTTTAGAAAATAGCTCAAAACGAAGGCGGCAGTTTTTCATCATGAATCGTGATTGTCTTTGATTCAACCGTAATGTACCCGCGCTCGGACAAATCTTTGAGAATGCGGTTTACCATTTCACGTGAAGCGCCGACCATGTTGGCGATATCTTGCTGTGATAATTTTTCGCCGACGATGAGTTTTCCGTTGTCGTTGATGGCGAGCTCAAGCAGCGTGTTGGCAACGCGGCCATACACATCCATCAATGCGAGCGTGGAAATTTTACGATCAGCATCGCGCAGGCGTTTGGCCAGCGCCTGCATGACCATCGTCGCGATACGCGGAGCCCGTTCCACACATTGTGCGAACGCCTCGTGTGACAGCACCTTAAAGGTAGATGGCTCCAGAGCGGCTACAGAAGCCGATCTTGGCTGGCTATCGATCATCGACATTTCCCCGAAAAAATCGCCGGGGCCCAAAATTTTGAGGATAATTTCACGGCCGTCTTCGTCGCCCATAAAGACTTTGACACGCCCCGACGTAATCGCAAATAGAGAATCGCCGATTGTGCCCTCTACCATCACAACGGTACCTTTGGACACCTGCTTTTCGACGGCGAGCTCCTCAATGAGGACTAAATCCTCATCGCTCAAATCTTGAAAAAGGGGGATGCGTCGCAACATATTTTCCTCGCTCAATCCAATTTTCGTCCAAAGTATTTCAAACTATTTTCAACCAAATTTGAGCGCACGCTGCTTCATATTTTACGTTAGCGTTAGTGATTTTTTAAATCTTTGCGAGCGCGGCATGACATTAAAGCAGAATAACATCACCGTTCGTTATCTTGCTGATTTATAAGCATTCTCGCATATCTCAATGGATATTGATTTTTTCAATTTTGTCACCAAATAAGATAACAAGATGCAGTGTGACCAATGCTGCAATCCACGTTGGCTACGCATCGCGGTGGTCGGAGGTCGGCGGCGGCGGCGCAATGTGGGCTTCAGAACAATTATGCGGTCGTGACAAACCGCCCGCTTAAATAGTGTGCCTCGCTCCCATCGACCAACAGTCATCAGTTAAAATGTGGTTATCGTACTCATTTTTCATCACGCCCTTTAGCTTCACCGCCATTAGATTCATCCTGATCATCACCGCGCTCTTTATTTTGACGTTCTGTTGACGTTCCCTTGACGTTCTGTTGACGTTCTTTACCTTCAAGTTCGACATTTTTTTACGATCCCCACCCCGAAAGTATTTCATGACCACCCAACACCATCCCCTAATTATTCTTGGCTCAGGCCCCGCCGGCTATACCGCGGCCGTTTATGCCGCGCGCGCTAATTTGCACCCAGTGCTCATTACCGGGATGGCGCAAGGCGGGCAATTAATGACAACGACGGACGTGGAAAACTGGCCGGCTGATGCCGACGGCGTGCAAGGGCCGGAACTGATGGAGCGGTTTTTGAAGCATGCCGAGCGCTTTGATACAAAAGTAATTTTTGATCACATTCACACGGTTGATTTCAGCAAAAAACCTTATACCTTGCAAGGCGACGGCGACGCTTTCACCTGCGACGCGCTCATTATTGCCACTGGTGCTTCGGCGCAATATTTGGGTTTGGAATCCGAGACTGCCATGATGGGAAAAGGCGTTTCGGGTTGTGCAACCTGCGATGGATTTTTCTACAAAAACCAGGATGTTTGCGTGGTCGGCGGCGGCAACACTGCCGTTGAAGAAGCGCTTTATTTATCGAACATCGCCAAGCATGTAACGGTGATCCACCGTCGCGATAAATTCCGTTCGGAACGCATACTGGCGGATCGTTTATTGGCGAAGGAAAAAGAAGGCAAGGTAACCATTCTCTGGAACCATACACTTGATGAAGTGCTCGGCGATAAAACGGGCGTAACGGGTGTTCGCGTGAAGTCAATTGTCGACGCAACGACCAACGATATTGCGCTTAAAGGCTGCTTCATCGCGATCGGCCACAAACCAAATACGGATATTTTCGAAGGCAAACTGGACATGAAAAACGGCTACATCATCACCAAAGGCGGGCTGCAAGGTGATGCAACCGCAACCAGTGTGCCGGGCGTGTTTGCGGCAGGTGATGTACAGGATCATGTCTATCGCCAAGCGGTCACGAGTGCGGGAACAGGCTGCATGGCTGCTCTCGACGCTGATCGGTATTTGGAAAGTATTAAACATTAAGCGCCAGGCAGGCACGATGTTATCGTTAAAACCATAAAACTCTTTGATAGGAGCGGCGTTTGAAGCAAAAATGGCCTGGGAACCCCGCGCTTGCTAGGGTTTCAGTAGCCGAGTTGGCCCTTAAGAACGCGGCGAATGATGCGGCGAAGAAGCGCGCGGCTGCGCAAAAGCAGGCGGCAGAAAACGCTGCGAAAATGGCCCAAACACCCCGCCCAGAGCCGAATTTGCCGAATTTGCCACTAACCGATGAAGCGCTTTTTCAAGCCGAAATGATGGCTGATCAAGTCAAACCGATCAAAGCCTCTGATCACGCTGCACTCAGGAAGCCGCTCCCCAAGCCCATCGCGGCCAAACGAATCGCCGATGAAGCGCATGTACCGCTGGAATTACTCACCGACACCTCTGGCTGGGATGACGATATCGAAACCGGCGATCTCATCAGCTTCTTACGCAACGGCATTCCCCGCGAAGTGATCCGTAAACTCAAACGCGGCCAATGGGCAGTGCAAGCCACCCTTGACCTGCACGGCCACACCACCACCAGCGCGCGCGATGAATTGGCGCAGTTCATTGCCGGAGCGCGTCATCGCGGCATACGGTGCATCCGCATCATTCACGGGCGCGGCACGCGCTCGCCCGGGGGCGTGCCCGTGATTCGCAACAAGGTTCGACTATCCCTTTCGCAGCGCGATGAGGTGCTGGCATTTTGCGATGCTGGCTTGGGCGATGGCGGCGCGGGCGCGGTGGTTGTCTTGCTGAAATCGACCTGAAACCTCGCTATAGCAAGGCTGTTGCGACGTTTCAGCGCGCATCCAGAATTTGCTTCACTTTAAGCTCAAGCATCGGCAGCACGTCTGATCCAAACCACGGATTTTTTGCCAGCCAAATATTGTTACGCGGGCTCGGATGCGGCAAAGGTAGGAGCGCCTCGTCATATTTCCGCCAAGCGCGAACCGTTTCTGTCAGCGTCGGTTTGCAAAGCTTGCCCAAATGCCAATCTTGGGCGTATTGCCCGATTAGCAGCGTCAATTGAATGTTTGGCATAGCGGCAAGTAATTGCTCCCGCCAAGCGGGCGCGCACTCCGGCCTCGGTGGCAAATCACCCGACGAGCCTGTGCCCGGATAGCAAAAACCCATCGGCAGAATCGCGATTTTCGCGCCATCGTAAAACGTGGCGCGATCAATGCCCATCCACAGCCTGAGCCGCTCCCCGCTGGCATCATCAAATGGGATGCCGGTTTCGTGCACCTTGCGTCCCGGTGCCTGACCGGCGATTAGGATGCGTGCGGCCGGACTGACTTGCAAGACAGGTCTCACGCCGTCCTTGAGATGCTTCGCACACAGGTCACAGCTGCGCACTTCGCGCAGCAATGCATTGGTCTTGCGAAGCTGCGTTTGCGAAATAGTGCGAATGTTGAGCATAGAAGTCTCTATTGATTGCGCGGTGGTTGAACGATGATTAAGCGATACTGATATCGGTGTCACACCCGATTGGTCGTTTCAAAAGACCATCCCTGACGTCACGCCCATTTTAGGCAAATGCAATGCGCAGGCCATTGCCACTATTTGCCGGTAAAATCCAAGATCAAGCCCTCGCTGGCGCTACATGAAACCGATATGACTTTTTCCGCTTCCCGACCGATTGCCGTTTTCGTTGCGCTACTGCTCGCGTTGCTCGCATTTACTGAGTTGGGAACACGAAAACTGGCCGATCCAGATGAGGGCCGCTATTCGGAGATTGCCCGCGAAATGGCCATGTCCAACGACTTCATCACACCGCGTTTGAATGCCCTGAAGTATTTTGAAAAACCGCCCCTGCAATATTGGGCGACAGCGATTTCGTTTAAGGTGTTCGGCGAAAGCGAATTTTCAGCTAGGCTTTATATATTCCTTTGCGCATTAGGCTGCGTGCTCCTGATCGGTTATACCGCCGCCCGGCTTTATGGGGGTGAAGCCGGCGTTTATGTGGCGCTAACGCTGGTCGGGGCTTGGTATTTCACGGTATTCACGCAGATTGTTACGCTTGATGTGGGGCTGACGTTTTGGATGACGATGGGCGTGTGCGGATTCATGATCGCCCAATCAGTCCAAAACGACGCATCGCGGCGGCGATGGATGCTCATCGCATGGACAGGCATGGCGGGTGCGGTGTTATCAAAAGGCTTGATTGGCATTGTGTTTCCGTCGGCTGCGATATTTTTTTATTGTTTAACCCAGCGCGATTGGCGTCTGCTGGCGAAGTTGGAATGGTTCTATGGGCTGGCATTGTTTTTTGTCATTACCGTGCCTTGGCATGTGGCGGTATCGCTGCAAAACCCTGAGTTTCCCCAATTTTACTTTGTGCACGAACACTTTGAGCGGTTCTTAACCGCTTCACATCGCCGTGGCGCGCCTTGGTGGTCGTTCGCAGCACTTGCTGTGTTGGGATTAATGCCGTGGGGATTGGCGTTGTTTCCAGCAATTTCGAACGGCTGGCGCAACGCCGCATTTCGGATCAGCAAGACCAATGGGACAACCTTTGCGCCGGTAAAATTTGCGCTGATTTTTTCGGGTTTTGTGTTGTTATTTTTTTCACTATCCAGCTCAAAACTGCCCGGCTACATTTTGCCGATTATGCCGTTTTTGGCCCTTGCGATTGGCTTGTATTTTAAGAACGTCCCTTCAAAAACAATGGCGTGGCTCATCCTCCCAACGCTCCCGCTGGCATTAGCGGGCATTTTCGCCGTCTGGAGAGACACCGGCTCCAGCCAAATGATGATGGCAGGGTTGGGCGTTTGGGCGTTTGCAGTCGCCATTGCTTGTGTGATGTTAATGCGTCATAAAAAATTGCTCGCTTTGCAAACCATGGCAGTGGCCATGACCGTTATGATTATGTTGATCGCGCGCGGTGTCGACACCACCATTCCCAACAAAATAACCGTCGCCACCGCGGAAGCAATCAAAAAGTACTTAACCCCTGAAACCCGTCTTTACGCGATCAAAATTTACGATCAATCGTTACCGTTTAATCTCAAGCGAACGATGACGCTGGTGGAATATGTTGATGAATTCGAGATGGGACAGAAGGCAGAGCCCACCAAACACATCGCATCCATCAACGATTTACCCGCAAGCTGGAACGCGCCAGGGGCTGCAATCGCTATAATTCAACCTACCGGTGCTGATGAGCTTACAGCGCTGGGACTTAATTTTGAAATCATCTATCAAGATCAACGTCGCGTTGCGATTCGTAAACTGTAAGTAAATTGCAAATCGGCAAGATCAAAAACACTCTGCAGAAATAATCTATTTTGAACATCACTAGTTTTTCCCTCATTCTATTTGGCGTGTTGCTAAACGCCGCAGCGCAATTGCTCCTCAAAGCTGGCACCACTCGCATCGGCGCGTTTGATTTTTCAATTGAGAATATTGTGCCGATTGGTTTGAAAGTGGCGACGCAATGGCCGATTATCGCGGGCCTGGGCTGCTATGCGGTCAGCGTGGTGGTATGGATTTTGGCGCTCTCACGCGTGCCGGTGAGCGTGGCCTACCCGATGTTGTCGATTGGCTATGTCGTAAATGCGTTTGCGGCGTATTACTTATTTGGCGAGTCGCTCACTGCACAAAAGTTACTGGGTATCGGCTTTATTTTAATTGGCATTTATCTGGTTGCACGCTCATCACCTGCAGTCTGAAAACCTGCACCCCTCCTGCTTAATTTTTTGAAAATTCCATGAACTACCTAAAATTTGCTGGCCCCATCATCGACGACGCAATGGCAGAAGCCGTCAAACAGACCTTACTTTCCGGTTGGCTGACGAGCGGACCGCAGGTGTTGGCGTTTGAGTGTGCATTGTCCGATTACCACGGTGGCCGACCAACGCGAGTTTTCACGTCGGCGACTGCTGCAATGGAGGTTGCGTTTGAAGTTTGCGGCATCGGCGCGGGGGACGAAGTGATTACCTCGGCGATGACGTTTTTCTCGGTCGGCAATATGATCGAAAAAGTGGGCGCCAAAACGGTGTTTGTGGATTGTGATTTAACCAGCCGCAATATCAATCTCGATCAGGTTGAGCGTGCAATCACTGAAAAGACCAAAGCCATTGTGCCAACGCATTTTTCCGGCTTGCCGTGTGACATGGATCGTTTGTATGCCATTGCCCAACAGCACAAATTACGGGTGATTGAAGATGCCGCGTTGGCAATCGGTTCTTCATGGGGACGGGGCAGCCAACAGGCACGGATCGGGGCGTTTGGCGATATTGCCACCTTTAGTTTTCATCCGAACAAGAACATGACCACGGTTGAAGGCGGTGCTGCAATGTTTGCCAGTCAAGCCGAGGCAAAGCGCGCCGAGGTGCTGCGTTTTCATGGCATTACCAGACTCGCCGACGGCACCCGCGATGTCGATTACCCGAGCGGAAAATTCAATATGAGCGATGTGTCGGCGTGCCTCGGGTTGGCGCAACTGAAATTGCTCGACGGCTGGTGCGCGGCCCGGCAAAAACTGGCGGCGCATTATTTTGCGCAACTAGCGCCGGTTGCCGAACAGCTTGATATTTCGCTACCCGCGCCTGCCTACGCAGGCGAGGAAGCGGGCCATAGCTGGAATATGTTCTGTGTTTTGTTGCCGCTGTCTAAAATGACGATCTCCCGCAAACAATTTATCGATGCCATGCACGCGCGACAAATCGGCATTGGCGTCTCGTATGAGGCGATGCATTTGAGCACCCTTTTCCGCAACCACGGGCATGCCGAGGGCGAGCATCCGAACGCGGAGCGCATTGCGCGGGAAACAGTGACGCTGCCGTTGCATCCATCATTGACAACCTCTGATGTTGAGCGCGTTTGTAAAGCGTTAATTGACATCGTCGGCACCAACCAAACGCAGCACCAACCTACGTTTCAGAATTTAGCCGCCTAAAACATGATCAGCCCCGCAAACAACATGACCATCAAGCCTGAAGTCTCTGTCGTTATCCCCGTTTACAACGAAGAGCTTGGCCTCGCGCAACTTTTCTCGAGGCTTTATCCGGCGCTCGATAAACTCAACGTTAGCTATGAAATTATTTTCATCAATGATGGCTCCTCCGATCGCTCTGCGGCCATGCTGCGTGAGCAATTCCAAGCAAGGCCGGACGTAACACGGGTGGTCTTGTTCAAGGGCAACTATGGCCAGCATATGGCGATTATGGCTGGCTTTGAGCACTGCCGCGGCCAGCGCATTGTTACCTTGGACGCCGATTTACAAAACCCGCCAGAAGAAATCGGCGCGTTATTGGCGGAGATGGACAAAGGCCATGATTACGTGGGTAGCATCCGCAAGCAGCGCCAGGATTCGCTGTTTCGCCGCTATGCCTCGAAAGCAATGAACCGTACCCGCGAGCGTATCACCAATATTAAAATGACCGACCAAGGCTGCATGTTGCGCGCCTATAGCCGCGATATTGTGTTGGCAATCAATCAAACCAAAGACACATCAACCTTCATTCCAGCGCTTGCCTATTCTTTCTCACGCCGGCCGGTGGAGATTGAAGTCGCCCATGAGGAGCGGTTTGCGGGCGAATCGAAATATTCACTGCAACAACTCATCAAATTAAATTTTGATTTGATGACCGGTTTTTCAACGCTGCCGCTGCGGGTGTTTTCGTTAATCGGCATTGTTATTTCAGTTCTCTCGATTTGCTTCGTGATCTTCCTGGCCATCCGGCGCTTAGTGTTGGGGCCCGAAGCAGAAGGATTATTTACCCTCTTTGGCATTGCATTTTTCCTCATTGGCGTTACGCTTTTCGGCATTGGCTTGCTGGGCGAATATGTGGGGCGCATTTACGATCAGGTCCGGCTAAGGCCGCGCTACATGATTGATGCCGTACTAGAAAACGTGGCAAACAAGGACACATGAACTTGGCATCCCCAAAGTCAGCAGTCGTCTTTGCTTATCACAACGTCGGCCACCGTTGCTTGCAGGTGCTGTTGGCACAAGGTGTGGAAGTGAAGTTGGTTGTCACGCATGTTGATAATCCGGCCGAGAATATTTGGTTTGAGAGCGTTGGCCAATTGGCGCATTTGCACGGCATTCCGGTGGTCACGCCGGATGATCCGAACACACCCGAATTTCATGCGGAAATTGCCAAATACAGCCCCGATTTTCTGTTCTCGTTTTACTACCGGATGATGTTAAAGCCGTCGCTGTTGGCGCTCGCCAAACACGGTGCTTTCAATGTGCATGGCTCATTACTCCCAAAGTACCGAGGCCGCGTGCCCGTGAATTGGGCGATCATCAAAGGTGAAACCGAGACCGGCGCCACACTGCATGAAATGGTCGAAAAACCAGATGCGGGGCGGGTCTTGGGCCAATGTGCTGTACCAATTTTGCCTGATGATAATGCGCTGCAAGTGTTCAATAAAGTCACTGTTGCTGCCGAAATCACGCTGAATCGCGCATTGCCCGATTTGCTCGATGGCTCAGCGCTGAGGCGAAGCCAAGATTTGGCTGCGGGTAGTTACTACGGTGGCCGCAAGGCCGCTGACGGTGTCATTCATTGGCACGATAGCGCCCAAAACATCCATAATCTCGTGCGTGCGGTGGCACCGCCTTATCCGGGGGCAACCACGACAGTGCAAATCAACGGCAAAGCAGAGCCGCTCACCATCACCCGAACAATGCTGGCACCGGTAAAATTGACGCACCAAAACCCCGGCTACCTCAATGTTAGCGAGACGCGGGTGGTGGCACTTTGCGGCGATGGCCGCCTGTTACGCATATTGGAGGCCGAGTTTGATGGGCAGCTGCAACATGAAGTGATGCTGTCCGCCCGGCTTGGAACAGGATTGCACAAGCTCGGAGGGATCGACTCGATTGGCAGCACCGGGGAAACTGGATCAAAAACGGGATCAACAACATGAGCGATCAACCCACGATGCAAAACAGTCATCAAACTCCAGGTGGCGATGCGCCAGCGCGTTTCTACAATAAACACCGCATTGAGGCGTTAGGCGATGGCATTTTTGCAGTCGCGATGACGCTGCTGGTGATTGAGCTAAAGCTGCCCGAGCACGGAACCGTCCACAACAACGTCGAATTGATAAACGCGGTTATCCAACTGATTCCCAAGTTCATCGCTTGGTTTATCAGCTTCTTTGTGCTGGCACTTTTTTGGCTCGGGCATCATCGGCTGTTTCATTACGTGCGGCATGTTGATGGGAAATTATTGGCTTTTAGCCTCGTGCAATTGGGATTTGTCAGCCTTATGCCTTTTGCCTCGGCACTCTCGGGCGAATATGGCGGCGCACTGTTTTCCCAAGTATTTTATTCCGCGAATATGGCATGTTTAGCGACCTTGGCGCTCCTGACGGGTACATACGTTTATCGGCACCATGAACTAACAATGACTCCGATTCCCCAAGTTGTTTATCGGGGGATGCGTATCCGCACGTTAGGACTTGTTATCATTAGCATCTGTGCAGTTGTGATTGCGGCGTATATTCCATTCGCTGGCAATTCGGCTTTCTCGCTGATGATATTTATCGGCTTCGCCGTGCGTCGCATGGAGGCGCGGGCGGTCAAAAATTCGACAACAGATTTCTCTAGTAATTTACCTACCCCCCCAACTAACCCGGTTTAATTGTTATGAAAAAAATTCTGATTCTTGGTGTCAATGGCTTCATTGGCCACCACCTTTCTAAACGCATCTTGGAAACCACCGATTGGGAAGTGTTCGGGATGGATATGAACAGCGAACGGGTCAAGCCGTTCATGTCGAATCCCCGCTTTCATTTTTTTGAAGGCGACATCACGATTAATAAAGAGTGGATTGAATATCACATCCGCAAATGTGATGTTGTGCTGCCGCTCGTGGCGATTGCCACGCCGTCAACTTATGTATCTGACCCGCTGCGGGTGTTCGAATTGGATTTTGAAGCAAATCTGCCGTTTGTGCGCTCGTGTGTGAAGTATAAAAAACGCGTCATTTTCCCGTCGACTTCCGAAGTCTATGGCATGTGTTCTGATGATGCGTTTGATCCGCATGCATCGAACCTAGTGCTCGGCCCGATTGAGAAACAGCGGTGGATTTATTCATGTTCGAAGCAGCTCATGGATCGCGTGATCTTCGCCTATGGCTCACGCGGCGAGTTGGACTTCACGCTATTTCGCCCATTTAACTGGATCGGCGCGGGCTTGGATTCGATCCATACGCCTAAGGAGGGTTCATCACGCGTGATCACCCAATTCTTCGGCCATATCGTACGCGGCGAACCTATTAAGCTGGTCGATGGCGGTGCCCAAAAACGCGCGTTTACGTATGTCGATGACGGCATTGCCGCACTCACCAAAATTATCGCCAATGAAAACGGTGTCGCAAGCGGTCAGATTTACAACATCGGCAATCCAAAAAATAATTTCTCTGTACGCGAGCTGGCGCACATGATGCTCGATTTGGCCAAGCAGTACCCTGAATATGCCGAGACCGCTGCGAACGTAAAATTGATCGAGACCACTTCCGGTGAATATTACGGCAAGGGCTATCAGGATGTGCAAAACCGCGTTCCAAAAATTGACAACACCATGAAAGATTTGAACTGGGCACCGACTGTCAACATGGCCGATGCGCTAAAAGGCATCTTCGATCACTATCGCAAAGAGCTCGAAGAAGCGCGGCACTTGAACGACTAGTGTTTGAGTGGCGCATTACTCGCCATGCACGCCATCAAAAAGGAAACTTGCCATGTTTGGCATTCATGATTTACCGCTCTTTGTGATAGCCGGGCTTCTGCTCAACATCACACCCGGTCCCGACATGGTTTTTTCCTGTAGTCGCGCCGCGTCCCAAGGCGTGCGTAGCGGGATGGCCGCATTAGCCGGGATTTATGCCGGTTGCGCCATTCATACCTTCGCCGCTGCGGTCGGCATTTCAGCTATATTACGCACCTCGGCGGAAGCGTTTTTTTTCGTCAAGATGATCGGTGCTGCGTATTTGGTTTTTGTTGGTATCGAAATATTACGTGAACGCACCGGAAACAATGCTATGGCTCTGTCGTTGGATAACAGCTTATCGCTCGCGCCGGCCAAACGGATCTTTTGGCAGGGATTTTTGACGAACGTGCTGAACCCAAAAATAGCCTTGTTTTATCTGGCATTTTTGCCGCAATTTATTTCGAGCGAGAGTACCGAAAAAAGCCTGGCTTTCCTCACGCTCGGCGCGATTTTTATGTTCAATAGCATTTTCGTAACAGCGCCCTTAATCTGGTTTGTTGCGAAATCAAGCGCCAAATTCAAATCAGGAAATAAAGTGGGCGGAAAACTGATCAATTGGCTCCATCGCAGTTGCGGCGCTCTGTTTGTTGTCGTCGGTATCAAACTTGCATTAACCGAGAGGTCGGCATGACAGATTTAGTTTTAGTCGGTGTTGTCATGGGTTCCAATTCCGATTGGGATGTGATGCAGCACGCCGCGCAAATTCTTAAAGAGTTTGATATCCCATTCGAGCATAAAGTTATTTCTGCCCACCGCACGCCGGATGCCATGTTTGAATATGCCGAAACCGCACGTTCACGGGGGCTAAAATGCATCATCGCCGGCGCGGGCGGGGCGGCGCATTTGCCGGGCATGATCGCGAGTAAAACGACGATTCCGGTGCTCGGCGTGCCGGTGCCATCCAAACATTTGGCAGGACAAGATTCGCTTTATTCGATTGTGCAAATGCCAAAAGGTATTCCCGTCGCGACGTTTGCGATTGGCGAGGCCGGTGCGGCCAATGCGGCGCTGTTTGCGATCAGCCTACTTGCCAACAGCGACTCGGCGCTCGTTGAAAAATTGCGCGATTATCGCGAGAGTTTGAAAGAGCTCGTAGCGGGAATGCAGTTGCCGGATGTGTTGTAGTGATTTGAAAGGCGAAGGACGGCGAGTGCGGAGTATCGTCGTTAAGACCGCCTCTATTACCTCGCCTTCTCTGACGGCCCGGCAGCAATCGTGATGCCCCCTACTTCTCACTCGCCGTTCACACCTTCACCACGATCCCCTCACCTTCTCACTAACGCAGCTAAAAAATGATCCTCCCACCTCAGACCCTAGGCATGATTGGCGGCGGCCAGCTTGGCCGGATGTTTGCAAGCGCGGCTCGCTGCATGGGCTACCGCGTGATGGTGCTTGATCCTGATCTGGTCTCGCCGGCGGCTGAATTTGCCAACGAGCACCTGCCCGTTGCCTTTACAGATCCGACTGCATTAGAAAAACTCGCCACCGACTGTGCTGCCGTCACAACCGAATTTGAAAATGCCCCCGCAGAAGTATTAGTCGCCCTCGCTGCCCGCACCACGGTCCGACCCAGCGGCCGCGCGGTCGCCGTTGCTCAGGATCGCCATGCGGAGAAAACCTTTTTTAAGTCCAACGATTTTCCAGTTGGGCCGTTTGCGATCATTAACAGCGCAGCCGATATCGAAGCAGCATTACACAAAGTCAAGCTCCCGGCGATTCTTAAAACTGCCCGCTTCGGCTACGATGGCAAAGGCCAAGCCCGCATCAACACGCCCAACGAGCTTGCCACCACCTTGGCTGCATGGAAATTCGCGCCGGCGATTTTAGAAGAGTTTATCGATCTCAAGCTCGAGATCTCGCTGGTACTGGCTCGCGGCGCGGATGGTGAAATCGCTCTATTCCCGGTCGCTGAAAACCAGCATGTAAACGGTATTTTAGACATCACCATCACCCCGGCACGTATTAGCCAAGAGTTGGCGGCTCGCGCCACAGCGATTGCCACCAAGCTGGCTGTCGCACTCGATTATGTGGGCGTTTTAGCTGTTGAATTCTTCATTACCCGTTCGGATGCCATCCTTATCAATGAAATGGCGCCGCGACCCCATAACAGCGGTCATGTCACCATCGATGCATGCTGTTCCTCCCAATTTGAGCAGCAAGTACGCGCACTTTGCGGCTTGCCGCTTGGCGATCCGCGCTTGCACACACCAGCAGTGATGTTGAATTTATTGGGCGATGTGTGGCCGAATGTGAAAAATCCACAAGCTAGATCCGCCGAACCTGACTGGCAGGTCGTGTTAAAGCACCCCGGCGCACACTTGCATTTGTACGGCAAGCGCGAAGCCCGCGTTGGCCGCAAGATGGGGCATATCACCATTTGCGACACCGATTTAAGCCGCGCTTTAGCAATTACATTGGAAATTCGTCAGGCTTTGCAAGCTGCCACATAATTTCACCGCATAAAAGCTGTAACGCGTTATAAAGAGATGCAACGATACGCAACGCGAAATCCAAACCGCTGGCTCGCTGCGTCAAACGGTTGTAAGTATTGTTGTGCGTGAAATGATCGCTCATTTGTCGCGTAACCAACCCAATCGTGCCACTGCCCACTAGGAGAATCAACATGCTAGCCAACCCTTATTTTCACGCGCCACTATTAAAAATGAGCACGCGCATAGCCGCGCCGCTGATCGTCATCCTTGGCACCTTTTGCGGCAGTGCCCAAGCTTGGGATTGGGGCTGGGGAAAAGGTGTGGCGGGTTCCGGCAATATCAAAACGGAAAGCCGTGCCGTGAGCGGATTTAGCACTATTTCGCTGAACCTGCCCGCCACGGTCGAGCTGCGTCAAGGGGAGACCGAAAGCCTCACCATTGAGACAGACGACAATTTGATTCCGCTGATCGAAACTGTTGTGGAAGACGGCAAGCTCAAACTTCGTCCAGTTGAGAAAAACACCAATTTCAAAACCAAGACGATGAAGATCGTCGTGAATTTCAAAAATATTGAAGCACTGTCCGTTGCCGGCTCAGGCGACTTCCGTGCCGACGGCCTGAAAACCACCGCGCTCAAGGCAAGCATTGCCGGCTCAGGTGATATCCGTATCAAATCATTAAGCGCTGATTTACTCAAAATTAGTATCGCTGGTTCCGGCGACTTCACGGCATCCGGCAAAGCTAACACCGTAGAATCTTCCATCGCCGGTTCAGGCAATTTACACACCGACAAATTGGAAGCAAAAAATGTCAAAGTCAGCGTGGCAGGCTCGGGCGATGCGACGGTCTGGGCCACGCAATCGCTCAAAGTCAGCGTCGCAGGTTCAGGCGACATCAAATATTATGGCGACGCCACCGTTACGCAGTCTGTTGCAGGTTCTGGCAGCATCAAACGATTGGGCGCAGCACCAGCTGCCCAGTAACTTAAACGATGGTGGTGGATGGGTTGGCAAAGGACCACAGCGCCGGCTGGCATAGATTTGGCAGGCTTGAATTCCCCAACCCTGCCCTCACCTCTATGCGATAATACAAAACACAAAGAATCTGGGGCCGACCTGGTTTCGACGTGGGCATCAAAGCAGAACCGTGCATACCGAGGGGTGGTCACCTCGTAAATACAACCGCAAACCAATAGTCGCAAACGACGAAAACTACGCTCTAGCTGCTTAATACCAGCTGGACTCTGCACCGATGGGCCTCAACGTCGGGTATCGCAAGATACAGCAGAGTCATTAACGAGGATCGCTTTTTATCGGGTTACTTGGTAAAAAGTTAAATTAAGGTAGCTCGCTCCTCACAAGCCTGCCCGTTGGCGTGTGAGAGGTCAGAATTAAATACCGGGATCTAAGTATGTAGAGCGGCCTGTAGAGGGCTTGCGGACGCGGGTTCGATTCCCGCCGGCTCCACCATCATTTGAAATCCCAACTCTTATCGGTTGGGATTTTTTTTG
>JANYBL010000095.1 GCA_025360815.1 Burkholderiales bacterium | reverse complement strand
TGAAAGGGTTTGGCCGTCAGAAGGGCCATACCGAGATCTACCGCGGCAGTGAGTATACCGTGGATTTCCTGCCCAAGATCAAGATCGAGGTGGTCCTCATTGATTCGCTGGTGGAAAACGCCACTGCCGCCATTCTAAAAGCGGCGCGCACCGGCAAAATCGGTGACGGCAAAATTTTTGTGACCGATGTCAGCCAAGCTGTGCGAATTCGTACAGGCGAGACCGACGAAGATGCGGTGTAAAAGATTTGTGGCGGATTTGTAGTAATGCTCCTGAAAGAACAACCGAGGCTGCGCGAGCAATCAGTTATGTTTCAATATTGCCGCCTTGAATCGGGCTTTTAAATCATTACTTTCAATCGATGGCTCGAATCTTAGGGCGTCTGAAATGCAAACATTTTGTGGTAACCTGTGAGCTACATAAGTAGTATGTCTGCTATATCTGCTTGTACTGGCTTCCCGAGCGTCGCTATAACACCGAAGACACTGAATTGATTACTTAGGGGGATGTAATGCTATTAGCCATTTTTTACGTTTTCGCCATCTTGTGCATCATTTTTTACTACACGGGGCACTTGAAACGCTGGAGATGTGAGTGGATATTATTGGTGCTGGCAGTTGCGGTGTTTCCGGCCGTTTTGTACTTATAAAACCGTTCGAATTGTCTCAACAAAAACCCGCGCTGATCGCGGGTTTTTTTGATTGATTGTTGTACAAACTTTGATCAGTTGATTGGTAAAACCGAATTTGAGCTGAATTAATGCTGACTCATTGTCGAAGCAGCGCCTTCGGTTCATTTCAGCGTATGGTCTTGCCGGTAAAACAGCACGAGCTGCTGATACACCGCCGGAAATGCAGCCTTGACCGTGTGAGGCGCTTCAAAAAAAGCCTCGGATATCACCGCAAAAAATTCAGCCGGGTTTTCGGCCGCATAAGCATCCAAGGGCAGAAGGTGCAACGCCGCTCCGCCGTCGCGATAGGCGTCCACTTTTGCCTGATCCGCACGCGCGCAAAAATCTAGGTAGCTCGCCATGAAGGCATGATTCCAAGCCGATTTTTTCATGCCGCGATGCAGCGGCGGGAAGCCATTGGCGGGACCGTTTTGCATATCAAGTTTATGGGCGAATTCATGGATCACCACATTGTGTGCATGCCTGTCGTCAGCCTTGGTGATCGCATCATAGGACAGTACCACCGGCCCTCCCAGCCACGCCTCGCCGGCCAGTACTGCTGTGTTGGTATGCACCACACCAGCCGAGTCGGTAACTTCGCGTCGTGTGCGAAATGTAGCAGGGTAGATGACGATATCGTTCCACCCCTCATAGCCGTCTGTGCCCAATTCCAAAATTAAGATGCAGGCTTGCGCGGCAATTTGCAGCTGGATCAATTCGGTTACCTCAAAGCCGCCTGCGCCAAAGAATCTTTTGCGCGAACAAAATTCAGAAGCAATTAGGCGAAGGCGCCGGTTTTCTTCCGCCGTGAGCCTCGCGACAAACACATACGGGATGGTGGCGCGATGCCATAGCGCTTCATCGATCAACCCAACCGGCGCCCGGCCAAGATGCCGCAATTGGCGGACGAATCGGCGTCGCCAGCGACGTAGCAGACGAGTCACACTTTCGGTTGCGTTGCGCACGGCGTGTGCGACGTTGATGGGGTTAGAATTGACGGGCTCCGCGCTGTTCATGCCCAATACATGCGGCCAGCTTTTCGATACTCAAGGGGGCCGAACCTTCGGCCTTATTGTTGACCACCACATAGGCGGCATGATTGGCCCTGATTGCCTGAACACAAGCGCTGGCGAGGCTTTCACGGCTACGGTTATCTTCATCCACAATCTTATTAAACGGGAAATACTTCGCTTTTGCGTCTGCGTATTTGAATCCCGAATGTAAACTCCAGCGAGCCACAAATGCGCCAGGCTCCATGATGGAATTCATTAAAGCAATCTGTTCACCCGGGTCGGGCATCTTGGCATGGCTGGCAATGCAGAGGCGGACGTCGGTTGCATTCAGGCATTTTAGAAATCTCTCCGTCAATAATTCGGGATCACGGATTTCGACTGCGTATAAAAATCCGGGCGGCAGTTGCTTCAGAAAGCGATAAAGACGATTGATCCAATGATCTGGCGCGCGCGTACTGGCGCGGCCTTGTGGCGGGAACTGAAAAACCATTGGTCCTGCTTTTGCGCCCAAGCCGGCCGTGCAGGGTGCGATGAATTCGTCAATTGCGTAGTTGGCATCGAGAAAATATGGGCTGTCAGCAAACGTCCCGTCGTCGGCACGCGCATACGAGCTGGTGACGGCCATCGGTGCTTTCACCATGAAGCGAAAATGTTCCGGCACTTGCGCGGCGTAATGTGCATAATCCTTTTCGGCAATCGGTGCATAGAAGGTGCGGTCAATGCCAACGGTGCGAAAAAGCGGATGCTTCCCATAAGCCTGTAAACCATCGCTTGCCAATGTCGACTCGGCGTAATCGCCGTCATAAACCAAACCATTCCATCCCGCAAATGACCACGACGAGGTGCCAAGATAGATATTTGCAGGCAGCGTGCCGACGGCGGCGAGTGCCTCGGATGAGCACTTAGCGGGCAGTACGGCATCGCGGCGTTTGCTTGAGGGTGGTTTCGTCGGTAGCTGGTTGCTTGAACGCTTGGGAATAGGTTCGCCAAACAGATCAATTTGCGGCGCATCATGCGGTGCGGTGGTTGGTGCGGTTGTTGGTGCGGTTGTTGGTGTTGTCATATTGCGTGGGCTCTTTGCGCGTTATGATTGTGGTTGGAGATTCACTGCAAAAAACACATGACGAGGAACTGATCAATGAATTTAAAAAATGGAATGTCATACATTTTAGCTACAGTTATCACCTTAGCGGCGGTTACGACTGCCGCGCAAACCGCAAACGATGCCGGCATCGTCCTCATCGGCAAATTGGTCACGATGAACGATGCCGGTGATGTCTTGCCGAATGCCCGCGTTTGGTTAAAAAACGGCAAGATCGAAGCCATCGCCCGCACGGGCGAAACACTGCCAGAAGCCAGCGCTGGCGCGGTGGTTGTGAATACCGGCGGGGTGATTTATCCGGGGATGATTGATCTGCATAACCACCCCGAGTACTCGCATTATCCGGTTCTACCGATTGGCAAAAAATACCGCGATCGCTATGAATGGCGCTGGTATGACGACGATTACAACAAGCGCATCACTTTTCCGCAGCAGGTCTTGGAACGTGCTTTTTATTATGATTTAGGCATCGAGATTGGCCGTTACGGCGAATACAAAGCGCTGGTCGGCGGCACCACGACCCTGCAAGGCAGCCGCCCGACACAGCCATATTCAAATGCAGAATGCTTGGTACGTAATATCGAAACGACGCCAGTTGCTGCCCGCCTGGCGTTCAGCCGGGTCGATATTGGTCGTGATGCGGAAGAGTGGAAAAAAATTCAGGATGAGTATGCCAAGGGCGTGCTGGTCGTTCACCTTGCCGAGGGACCCAGCCCGCGAATGGCCGAGGAGTTCCGCTACTTGAAGCAGAGTGGATTGATCGGCCCGAACTTGATTGCCATTCACGGCGTCGGCTTAACCGAGCCGCAATTAAAGGAAATGGCTGATGCAAAATCCAACCTTGTATGGTCGCCTTTATCTAATTTTTTACTTTATGGAAAGACCGCAAACATCGACGCAGCGCGGCGCGCCAATATATCGATTAGCATCGCGCCTGATTGGCAGCCATCCGGCAGCAAGTCGGTCTTGGGTGAACTAAAGGCCGCGGATTTGGTGAATAAAAACGAATTGAAGATGCCGTTTACCGATAAACAATTGGTCGAGATGGTTACCCGCAATCCAGCCGCGGCGATGCAATGGGGTGACAAGCTGGGGCAGATTGCACCAGGGTTTCTGGCTGATTTGGTCATCGTCGATGATCGCAACCCCGAGAGTTACCGTAATTTGATTGAGGCAACTGAAGAAAACATTAAGCTCGTTGTGGTGCGAGGTGAGGCCCTGTACGGCGATGCGATCCTGCTGCAAAACACGCGGAAGTCATTAGATGGTTTGGAAACCGCGACGACGTTCAACAAAAAACGCGAAAAGGCCATTGCTCCCAATTGCCCGAACACCAAGCTGCCGGTGATGAGCTTGAAAGAGACCATGGCGCGTCTGCAAGAAGGGATGAACTTTGATTTCGCCTATACCGCGAAAAAGGTTTCGATTGAGCAATTCACAAAGGATCTAGCGATCTGCGGTCTGGCCAAACCAAGCGATCCGCCGACTGCCGACGATGCCAAGCGCATGCTCTCATGCCGGTATGGCCTGCCATTTGAGCCGATGAAATTAAGCCCACTCACAACCAACGACGATCCTGATTTTATGAGAGCCGTGATGGCGAATCCGAATTTGCCGGACTATATGCGCAAACTCCCGGCTTACTATCAGCAAAGGTGAGGCTCGCGGCGCGCCAGATAAGGTCAGGATGGTGAGCAAAAGATCGCGTTGTGGCTTTTGCCGAACGCGCCGAACACTCCGCCAGCACGGGCGCTTCACGATGCGCCTCGCCAGTATTGGCATCTCACAGTGTTGCACGTGGCGGCAACGGTTACGCCTTGCCGGATTTTCTCAGCCTTCCACCTGCGGATAAATTCGAGTTAAGGTGCCAACCGCGCAATCCCCCATGCCCCGTCCACTACGCTATAAACAATCCGATCATGCAAGCGGCTGGGTCGTCCCTGCCAAAACTCAAACCGGTCCGGCACTAGCCGATAGCCGCCCCAATGTGGTGGGCGCGGTGGGTTGAGCAGGAACTTGGCTGCAAATTGGGCCGCTCGCGCCACCAGCACGGCGCGGCCATTAATCGCCTCACTCTGCGGGGAAGCCCAGGCGCCGATTCGTGAATCTAGCGGGCGCGACGCAAAATACGCATCGCTTTCCGCATCATCAATTTTTTCCACGCGGCCTTCGATTCTGACCACGCGCTCCAATTCAACCCAATGAAATTGTAAGGCGGCAAAGTTGTTCCCAGCCAATTCGCGGCCCTTCCGGCTCTGGTAGTTGGTAAACCAGACTGGGCCCCGGGCATCAAACTCCTTGATCAGCACGATCCTGGTTGATGGCCGATGCGCCGCATCGACGGTCGCCAAGGTCATGGCATTCGGTTCGGGGAGCGATGCGGCGACGGCGTCTGCAAACCATTTTTCAAACTGTGCAAACGGCGATGCGGCGCAATCTGACTCCGACAGGGCGGCTAATTTGTAGTCTTTGCGGATATCGGCGATGTTCATCGTTTGGACTTGTTAAAGAGATTGGGAATGCCGGAATGCAGGAATGCAGGAAGGACGGAGTGAAGAAGTATGCATGAAGAAGTGGCAATGGCGGCAGCTTAGGCCGAAAGCAGCGTCTTTTTTGCCATGCGTGCCAAGCTGGGCTCATGCTCGCGACTGACCTCGTCCAGCGAAAACCAGCGGAATCCGAGGGATTCATTGCTGATCAATACGGCCTCGATATCGCTTGTGGGGAGTGCAATTTCATACCGAACATCGTAATGGAAATGCGATGGTTCATCGCCGCGCGCGGGAATCGGATGGACATCCACATCAAAAATCGGCGGATTTTCCGGTGCACTTTGCCAGTTGAGGAGCGATAAATTCTTGATTCCGGTCTCCTCGATGGCCTCCCGCAAGGCCCCTTGCGCGGGGGAAAAATCGGTATCGTCGAGGTGTCCGCCGGGCTGCAGCCATTTATTTAGCTTTCGATGATGCAAAAATAATACACCGTTTTTTTCGCGATTGACGATCCATGCCGACGCTGTCACGTGGCCCGCAAGCGTGCCGCGCTGCCACCAGCTTTCACGATATTGTTGGATGTGAGAAATAATATCGAGTCGATACTGATCGTCGGATTCTTCCAATGGAGAGTATGCCAACAATGCGGAAATAATAGAATCAGATTGCATTTTTTCGTTCTAAAGAATAAATATATTTTACGGCGTGATTTGTATCTTACTGCCTCTGTCGGCGCGCCTACCGCGCCGCAAAAATGTCGGCCATCCCTTGATCGGGTGATAATAATAAAACAAGGTGTTGCACACAGCGCTAAATAATCGGTTATATTTGCGTTCGTGAGACGGAAATGTACTGCTTGCACAATAAAGTTCTGGTGCACCGCCGCATAGTCGCCGTATGGTAATCGGCAATATTTTTACAACAGACTGGAGGAACTACATGGCTGCAAAGAAACCTGCTGCAAAGAAACCCGCCGCTGCTAAAAAACCAGCCGCCGCAAAGAAACCGGCTGCTGCAAAGAAGCCGGCCGCCGCAAAGAAACCCGCTGCTGCAAAAAAACCAGCCGCCGCGAAGAAGCCTGCTGCTGCCAAGAAGCCCGCCGCTGCCAAGAAACCGGCCGCCAAGCGCACGCCTAATGCAGCATTCATGAAGCCCGTCACACCAAGCGCAATGCTGGCCGCTGTGATCGGTGCGACACCTTCGCCGCGTACGGAAATCACCAAGAAAATCTGGGATTACATCAAGAAACACAAGCTGCAAGATGCCGTAAACCGTCGCATGATCAATGCCGACGAGAAGCTCAAAGCCGTGTTCGGTGGCAAGAAATCTGTTTCTATGTTCGAAATGACCAAGCTCGTTTCTGCGCATTTGAAATAAGCATCTCCTGCATCAGCCGCACGAAAAAAGCCGACAATGTGAAAACGTTGTCGGTTTTTTGTTGTTGAGTCGGACATTTTTTGTGAAATTTTCTGGTTTTTCTTCAGCATCCAACCGAGACCTAATATGACAACCAACCGCACCGTCCGCTTAATGTCACGCCCCATTGGTGAGCCAAAACGCAGCGATTTTGAATTTGCCGACGAGTCGATTCCGGCACTTGAAGACGGCCAACTGCGAGTCAACGTCAAATTCCTCTCGCTGGACCCCGCTATGCGCGGCTGGATGAACGAGGGCAAATCCTACATTGCCCCGGTTGGCTTGGGGGACGTGATGCGGGCTGGCGGCATCGGCGAAGTGGTCGAATCAAAGCATCCCAAATTCGCCATTGGAGATTTTGTCTCCGGCATGACTAATGTACAAACCGTTTGCGTCACCGACGGCAAAGGCTTCACCAAGGTCGATCCAAAGCTTGCGCCCTTGACTGCCTATTTAAACGTGCTAGGCATGCCCGGCATGACGGCCTACTGGGGCTTAATGGATGTTGGCCAGCCCAAAGCGGGCGAAACCGTGGTGGTTTCCGGTGCGGCGGGCGCGGTCGGTGCCACCGTCGGGCAAGTTGCCAAGATCAGGGGCTGCCGCGTGGTCGGCATCGCGGGCGGGCAAGATAAATGCGATTACGCGGTGAACACGCTCGGCTTTGATGCCTGTGTGGACTATAAAGCGGGGGACGTCAAAAAAGCACTACGAGCCGCATGCCCCAGTGGCGTCGATGTCTATTTCGATAACGTCGGTGGCGAAATTCTCGACGCGGTGCTGACCCAAATTAATCTAAAGGCCCGCATCATTATTTGCGGCGCGATATCGCAATACAACAACACAACACCCATCAAAGGCCCGTCAAATTACCTGTCGCTGCTCGTCAATCGCGCTCGGATGGAAGGCATCGTTGTCTTCGATTACGCCCACAAATACAAAGAAGCCGCAATTGAAATGGGCGGCTATTTGGCGGCGGGTAAGATGGTGTCGAAAGAGCATGTGGTGGAAGGCATTGATACCTTCCCGGAGACCTTGCTGATGTTGTTTAAGGGGGAGAATTTTGGGAAGTTAGTGTTGAAGGTGGGTTGATTTTTTAATGCGCATTCAGATCGCGATCCGATCTCAACTAACGGGCGACAAGTGAAAAAAATCACGTCTAAAGTGTCTCGCGAATATCAAGCAGAGCGTTAGCGGAAAAGGCAATCGACCCTTGCTTTGCAAAGAAGCTGGAATTCGACTCAAGCCGGAACAGAGCAAGGAATTTCTCGAGGCCCCAGCATCGCCAATTTTTTCTGCTGAAGTCACTAAGATAAATGAAGTTGTAGACTTCCGAATCAAGCTTGACAGAGCCAAACCTATTGTCATTGGCGAAGCGTTATTTGCGGTAGGCGTACGCTTCGAGAATGGGAATTGCTCGAGCGATCAGCTCAATAGGTTTCATTTTGAATAGCGACGGCTAGGTGGGCTGGCACGCTACGCTTTGCCCATCCTTCGGATTATTTGACGCCCCAAACCCCAGTACTGGTGCGGCGTTCGAGCCATTTGCCCTCAGAAGCCTAAATCTTAACGTTCTCTTTTCGCCGAGCTTTCGCCTCAACCCCCGACGCAGCCAACACTAACAAATCCAGCAAACCATAAAAAGCCCCTGCTGAAAATGGCGGGTTGGCGGCTTTTAAATTTAGCCCGGGCGCGTACGCCGTCCAAAGCCAATTGCCCAGCGCGGTTCCATATAATTCCATGATGAGCGCTAGTACAAACATCGCGGCATAAAGCCGTTTGGCAGGCCCTAGCGCCATGCAAATTAGAAAAACCGCTCCCAGTGCCACCCCAAACCGGTCAAAGCCAGCAATCCACGCATAGGCGGCCCAAACGCAAGCCGCCAACGTAATCGCCCATTCAACATTGTTTGGCAATCTTTTCGCCACCAACAATCCGAGCGTCATCAGCAGCGCGTGGCCGGGCGGGACAAATAGCGGGACGTTGTGGAATTGGTAATCGTAAAGCCCCCAAACGAGCGACAGCACGAGTTCGCCCAAGCCAGAAATGACGGTGCAAAGAAGCAGGACGCGGCGTTCGTCGGTGCTGCCGATTTTGTAAAGCGCGCCCCAGGTCAACAGTGTCCACACCGTGGCGATATGCTGCCCAGTCCACCCAAAGCGGATATCTAGCGCCAAGCCGCCGGTGATCACGGCGATAATGTTGATAGCGATCAACCATTGTGTTTTTGCGGAACGGTGTTGCCACAAATGCAAATGACCACCGGTTACGGAGCTCATCGGGTCAAGCCCACGGCCGCAACCGCGACTATACTCATAACGTCAGCCCATCTAAATCAATTGCCGCTTTTTTATCCGCAATCGTATCCGCCACAATTTTCGCGCAAGCGCAGGCGAGCGTCCAGCCTAAAGCACCGTGGCCGGTGTTGAGATATAAATTCGTAAACGGCGATTTACCGATGATCGGCGTGCCTTTTGGTGTTGCGGGGCGCAGGCCTGCCCATGGTTTTAGATCCGCGCTGTAGTCGGCGGCATTGGGAAAGGTCGCTTTGGCTTGCGCAATGAGGAGCGACACGCGATCCGCCTGTAGCGATCGGTCGTGCCCAGCAATATCAGCCATACCAGCGATACGCAATTCCGAACCGAGTAATGCATAAACTACCTTGTATTTGGAATCCGTCACGCTGATATGCGGCGCGCCTTTGAAGCCTTTCGTGTCCATGGTCAAGCTGTAACCCTTAAGCGGGTAAATCGGCAAATAAAATCCCATTGATTTCGCCGTCGCGGCGTTCGCAGCGCCCAACGCCATCACATAAGCATCGGCGGTGACATTCCCTTGTGAAGTTTGAATCGTTGAAATTTTGTTGCCGTAGCGCTCAATCTTGCTAATCGTCGTGCCGGTTAAAAATTTCACGCCACGCTCTCGCAACAGCGCTTCCATGCCGATGCAAAAATCATGGCAATCGCCTGCGTCTTCGGTCGGCGTATAAATGGCGCCCGAAATTCGGTTGGCGATGTGTTGCAGGGCGGGCTCTTTGTCCAACACCTGTTGGCGCGAAAACGCTTCTTGTTCGCTGCCGTGCTCGCGCTGAAAATCTAGCGTCTTTTTGGCGCCTTCAAATGAATCATCATCTGAAAAAATGACCAGCTTGCCATTGCGCCGGTAATCGAATTGTATTGTTTCATTTGCGACAATATCGTGAATTAAATCGCGGCTGTAATAAGCTAGGCGCAACAGGTGCACCGTCGAAATTTCTGCCTGCGGACGATTGCAAGCCGCAACGAAAGCGAGCAGCCAGCGCCATTGGTCTGGGTCAAGCTTGGGGTAAAAACGCAGCGGCGAGTCGCGGCGCAGCAGCCACGGCGGAATTTTTGGCACCACACCTGGCCCCGCGAGCGGCGCGACGTAGCTATACGAAAGCTGACCGCCATTGGCGTAGCTGGTCTCCAGCCCTGCGTGGGCATTGCGTTCGATCACCGTCACATCATGCCCGGCTTTGTTTAAATAATAGGCAGTGGTAATGCCGATGACGCCAGCACCGAGGATGACAACTTTCATATTGCTGCTTTCAATATTGCAGCTTTCAATTTTGCTGCTTTCAACATCGCGGCTTTCATTTCAAGACCTGTAAAAGATTATTAAAATCATCCGTCCAGATTTTTTGTCGCGCATCCGGCGGGATCACAAACATGCCCTCTACGATCTCGGGCTTTAATAAAAACGTTTTGTCTTTGGTTAGCAGTACCCAATCGCTGGTGGTGGAGCCGTCCTCATAGGTGTCGCGCACCCACGCCGCATGCAGGCCGCGTGCCTCGGCAAGCTTCTGCACGATGGGCTTTAAATCCAGAAAACGATTCGATACATGAAACGCAATCACGCCATCGGGTTTCATATGCTTTTCATAAATTGCCAGCGCCTCCAAGGTGATCAGGTGCACCGGAATCGAATCGCTGGAGAACGCATCAATCGCCAACACATCCAAGTTTTGGCCAAGCTCCCGTTCCATATTCAGCCGCGCATCGCCCAAGGCGATTTCGATTTTCGCCTCTGTGTCTTTCAAATATGAAAAATCGCGCTGCGCAATCGTCACCACTTGGGGGTTGATATCGTAAAAGCGATAAACATCGCCGCGCCGGCCGTAGCTGGCAATGGTGCCCGTGCCCAAGCCGATGACGCCAACACGCAGGCCGGGCGAAGCGTCTGGGGCAAGCCGCTGTTTGAGCAAGATCGTTTTGCCGATCCCTGATTTGGATTTGTAATAAGTGGTAGCTGAGCGACTATACGGTGGGTCCATATATTGATCGCCGTGCAAAATTGCGCCGTGGATGAGGGAACGACGGCGGTATTCTGAGCTGGGTGGGTTGTATTCCTTCACCCGCAAAGTGCCATAAAAATTGCGGTTCATCACCAGCACATCTTTATTAAATTCAATCACGGTAAACACCACCGCACCAATCGTCGCCAAGGTCATCACAACCCCTGTAATACGGACGGCAATTGGCATTGATTTCCAAACCAAAAACGTCGCCAGCGCGGCCAGCAGCACCAGCGCAATTGAAAGCTCATAGTAAGCGGGTAGGGTCAGTGGCACGATGACGCCAACAAGCAATGCCCCAAACGCGCCGCCGACAGAAATCATCAAATAAAATGTGGTTAGATATTTTGGGTGAGGTTTGCGCTCCACTAATTCGCCGTGGCAAAACATACAGGCAATGAACAGCCCGATACTGAATAGCGCAATTTGAAAATACAGCTCAAAATGCCAGCGCGAATCGGCAAGGGTGTATGCCATCCCCACCACGGCAATCACCAACAGTGGGAGCATTAGCTTGCGGCGATACCAATTCTTGCTATCGAAACACAAAATAAACGTCAGTAAATACAAGGCAAGTGGCACGACCCACATCAATGGAATTGAGGAAATATTTTGTGTGAGATGGTTCGATATCGCGAGCAACAGCATCGAGCCCAAACCCGCCAACGCAATCCAAATCAATTTCTCGGCTAGGGTCGGCGGCTGCGCCTTTGCGTTTGGTTCCGCCATTTGTAATTCTGTTGGCGGCAAGCCGTCGGTAATCGGTTGGGTTTTGATCGCAAACCATGCTGCCGCCGCCGCCAACGCCGCGAATAGTCCAAAGCCAATCGACCAACCGACAGCTTGGTGTTTGGTGGTAATCCACGGCTCGAATAAAAACGGATAACCGAGCAGCGCGATCATTGATGCCAGGTTCGATAGCGAGAACAAACGGTATGGGCTGACGCCCGGATATGAGCGCGCAAACCAAGCCTGGATCAGTGGGCTAGTGGTCGACAGCAAAAAATACGGTAGGCCAATGGTAGCCGCGAGCAGCAACAAAATACGAATGCCTGGATCCTCATCCCCCTTGGGTTTCCAAGCAACATCGGGAATGATCGGCAGCAGCAGCAATGCAACAGCAATCAACACAATATGGACGATCGCCTGTTTTTTGGCATTGAGATGCTTTATTAACCAATCCGAATAAAAATAGCCTGCCAATAAAATCACTTGGAAAAACACGAGGCAGGTCGTCCAAACAGCGGCACTCCCGCCGAACCACGGCAGAATTTGCTTAGCGATGACGGGTTGAATAAGGAACAACAGGAACGCTGAGACGAAAATAGTGGCGGCGTAAATAATCATTTTGTGATTTTCGCATGGCTTGCAAGGTTTGGCATACACCTTGCAAAATCGGCCAGGGTCCGATGAGAAACGCGCCCAGACACTGTTAGAATTTACCGGTGTCAACTTCTATCAATCTGAAGCGCTTTCGTGCCTATCGTGCCCAATACTGACATCCCTACTACGCGACCCGTCGCCTCCTTGCAAGACCCCAACCACGTGCTGCGCACACCACGTAGCGCCTTCATCCGGGGGTTTAAAGACAGCACGCCCGCCGTGTTCGGCCTCATTCCGTTTGGCATGATTACCGGTGCGGCTGCCACGGCGGCGGGGATGGATCCTTGGCTGGCGATGGGCATGTCGATCATTGTTTATGCAGGTGCATCGCAATTGGCTGCAATTTCGCTCCTGACGCAGCATGCGCCGGCGTTCGTGGTGGTAGCGACGGTGCTAGTCGTGAACTTGCGGTTTATGATGTACAGCGCGGCAGTCGCCCCTTATTTCCGGCATTTATCGACGCGAAAAAAATGGTTGCTGTCCTATTTTTTGGTGGATCATAACTTTGCGATGCTGACCTCGCGTTACCCGCTTGATCATCAATCGATTGGCGCGGCTTCCAATGCTGATCCTGATATTGCTATTGATCCGGCTGCCCAAATCAGGCAACACCACGGTGACAAGCAACACCACGGTGATAAGCAACACCACGGTGATAAGCAACACCGCGGTGTCAAGCAACACCACGGTGTCAAGCAACACCATGACGCTTATTTCATGGGCATCTCATGTTTTCTATGGCCGATGTGGCAGCTCACGATTGCCTTTGGTATTTTTGCGGGCACGCTGATTCCGGCGCAATGGTCACTTGATTTTGCGATTCCGCTGATATTTCTAGCGCTGGTCCTGCCCGCTTTGCAAAGTCGCGCACACTGGCTCACCGCGATAGTTGCCTCGATCGCTGCCATTTTTACGCAGGCAATGCCGATGAGGCTCGGCCTGATTGTCGCGGCGATTGTCGGCGTTAGCTTGGGCGCGTGGCTGGATGACCGCGCAACGAAGAAGACGGCTGTCTCGATATGAGTCAAAATATAAAGGTAGTAGGATTTGTATGGCGATAAACAGTGATTTCTACACTTGGTCTATCGTCTGCGCCGCCGGTGCAGTGACGTTGTTGGCGCGCGCTTCGTTCATTGTATTGCCGCCAGAAACCCGCGTGCCTGCTTGGTTGCAGCGCAGCTTAAAATTTGTGGCGGTTGCTGTTTTGCCCGCCATTGTGTTGCCCGACGTGCTGTTTCGCGATGTGCAGCTGGGGCATAGTTTCAACAGTTATCGCGTCATCGCAGCGCTCGTCGCGATGTTGGTGGCGTGGAAAACCCGCAGTATTTTTGCCACACTGGGCGCGGGGATGACAGCGCTCTGGCTGATGCAATATTTCAGACCGTTTTAGTTTTCAATACGATTCATTAAGCGATCCACGATGCTGCAAATTATCCTGATCACGGCACTTATTCTCGAATTCTCGGTTTATGTTTTCCTAGGTTTTAAATGTTGGGATTCGCCGCTGAGTTTGCTTTATATCGTGCCATTGGTGCTGAGCATCATGGTGGTGGTTCGCATGCTAATGGCGCTGCCAAGTTACTGCGTAGCCGGTATATTGCGGTCGCGGGATAAGAACCAGCAGCCATGGGGCGATAGTTTGCTGGCGCTTGCCAAAGAGATTGATGCGCGGGCTATGGCGTTCAGCCTGTCGCAGCCGTTTCACCAATGGTTAATGCCGGAGGTTGCTGGTAACAAACACGCCACGAACGATGCCGCGCCTGTACTGTTGGTTCATGGCTATGCATCTAACCGTGGCATGTTTATTCGGCTGCGCTCGCGTTTGATTGCTGCAGGGACTGGTCCAATCTACACGCTCAATTTGGCGCTGCTGTTTGACAGTATCGACGAAACGGTACCGCTGCTGGCAGCGCGGATTGAGCAGATATGCGCCGAGACGAAATCAGAACAAATTATCATCGTCGCCCATAGCATGGGCGGGTTGGTTACCCGACGGTTGATGGCCAACATGGGGCATGCCGGACGCATCAAGCGGCTGATCACCATCGGCTCGCCGCACCACGGTAGCCAAATGGCCGCGTTTAGCACGGGCAACTGCGTCAAAGAGATACGCCCCCGCAGCAATTGGCTGACGGCATTGGAGCTCGCTGAAGCCGGGATCGAAAAGCCACCGACCCTGTCCATCTATACGTTAAACGACGATTTAGTCTACCCGCCCGAAAGCAGCATTCTCGAGTGGGAGAATAGTGAAAACGTGCCGATGTCCGGCGTAGGGCATGTGAGTTTACTGGCTTCTGAAGCGGTCGCCGAACGCGTGTTGGCAGAAATTAAAAAGGCAATTTAAACGCAAACAATGAGTCTGGACGGGCGTTTCCAGGCATTTTGGCTTGAAACGCCCCAGCGGATTTATGATTTGAATTTACTTTGCATTCGGTAATTGTGCAGCCAACCAATTCGCCGTATGCGACGCGCCCAGCACCTCACAGCCAAACCGCTCCTTCATGCTGCGCTTTAAGCCCAGCACGGCGTGGTCTTTGCTAATCAGCGCCGCTGCCCCGGCATGCGCCGCGAGCTGAATAAATTTTTGATCATCGCGATCTCGACAGCGCGGCACGATACCCAGCAACGATGCACGTTCCGGGGTGATGCTGACCGTCGCATCATAGATTGCGAGCGCGGCCGTTTGCGCGGTCTCGTCGAGCTTAAAGATTGGGTATGCTAATACGCGGATGAGCTCATCGCGGCAGTCAGCATTGCTGGCAATTTTCACTTGGCCGTCGGCAATAGCAGCCATGAGTTCGGGCATGCCGCCGTCTTCGAACACCAACCAATCCAACACAATGTTCGTGTCGAGAACGACGATGGGCGCGGCAGTTGGCGTGGTGGGTGCAGCCGCGATGGTCGTTGCCGGCAACAAAGCTATTTCGCGGCCGGTGGGGTGGGTGGGGTAGGTGGAGTAGGTGGAGCAGGAGTTGTAGGTGGCGAAGGCACCACTGCGCCTGCCCCTGGAACCGATTGAATGCTTATCGGTGATGCTGTATCCTGCACCGCGCTGGCCGCTGTCACGAAATAATCGGTGTCCCCAAAACACGAGGTTGGCAGGCCGATATGCTGTTCGTAAGTCAATGCGACCCGCTTGCCCATCATCGTGTTTACCTGTGCGGCAGTTTTATCATCGCGAATAGTGAACAGGAATTTTTCGGGCACTGAACCAGGCAGCGAAACCATCGCCATTTCGCCTTCCCACGTTTTACAAATAAATCCCTTTTTAGACAGCTTCTGTACCCAGCCGGCGCGCTCGCCATAAGAATAGCTCCAGCTCATCATGATCCAAATATAGAGCACGAAGAGCAACGCGCTACCGAAAATGATTCCGGCTAATATGGGGAGGAATGCCAAGCCGTTTTGCTGTTTTGGGGATTTCATAGAAGGCTTTCGGTGGTGATTTCGAATTGGTTAATATTATAGGCGCAGTGGACGGATGTCATGACTGATGAGCCCAGTTTTTGCGTGCCGCTGCAAAAGTATGCATCTCGTCGATCAACTTGCCGACTCGGTGCGAAGAACAGTTTTTTGCCATCGAGTATGGTGTAACGCCCCTTGATTGCGTGGTGGAATTGAGCCATTGCGTGAGCCATTGCTTGAGCCATTGCGCCCCGCGAAGGTGTTCCGTAAAGACCAGTACTGGCGCGGCGTTTGGGGCATTCGTCGTTTTTCTAACGTGTCACACTGCCAACCCCGCAGCCACGCCAGATGCCCAGGCCCACTGAAAATTAAAGCCACCCAAGTGGCCTGTCACATCGACCACTTCGCCGATGAAATGCAAGCCTTTTACCGTCGTCGCTTCCATCGTTTTTGACGACAAGTAATGCGTGTCCACCCCGCCCAGCGTGACCTCGGCCTTGTTGTAGCCGAGCGTCCCTGATGGTCTGACCTGCCAATCCTCCAGCGCATTAACCGCCGCTTCATACGCGGCATCTTTGAATGTATTGTTGGGCTTTACCAAATCGTTGGCCTCACTCCATTGTTGTGCCAATCGTTTTGGGAAGATCTCGGACAGCACGTTGTTGAACTGCGCTTTGGCATCGCGCTGTTCGCGCAACCATTGGGCTTGCTCGGCATTCGGTAGCAAGCTGATATGGATCGGATTTTTCGCAGAGCCGTCCTGCCAATACGACGAGATTTGTAAAATCGCAGGCCCCGATATGCCACGATGGGTGAGCAATATTGCCTCGCGAAACGTGCCGCCATTACAGGTTACTTCTGCCTCTAATGAAATACCGGAAAGGTCGCCGTACCGCGCCAAGGTTTCAGGATCAAAACTCAGTGGCACCAACGCTGGGCGGGGTGCGATAACCTTGATACCGAACTGCTCGGCAACTTTATAGCCGAATGCTGTCGCGCCAATTTTGGGGACTGCCAAACCGCCTGTGGCGATGACCAAGCTCGCCGATTGCACCGTGCCTTGGTTGGTTGCAACCACAAAGCCATCGCCCTCGCGCGTGATGCCCGCGACCGCGCAAGGCATTCTCCAATCGACATGGCCGCGATCACACTCGATTTTGAGCATTTGAATAATCTCAGTAGCACTACCATCGCAAAACAATTGGCCAAGTGTTTTTTCATGATGTTTGATGCCATGCGAATCAACGAGTTTGATGAAATCATTCGGTGAATAGCGGGCGAGAGCGGATCGGCAGAAATGCGGGTTTTGCGAGAGAAAATTGGCTGGGGTGGTATGAATATTGGTGAAGTTGCAGCGCCCACCGCCGGAGATACGAATTTTTTCACCGAGCTGGTGATAATGATCGATCAGCAACACACGTTTGCCACGTTGTCCGGCAGTAGCCGCACACATCATGCCCGCGGCACCTGCGCCGATAACGATCAGGTCATAGGACGTCATTTACGAACCATGTGTTGGAGCTCAAGATGGCGCGGGCAATCCAACACATGATCGTTCACCATGCCGGTTGCCTGCATAAATGCATAACAAATTGTTGAGCCGACAAAGGTAAACCCGCGTTTTTTTAAGTCTTTGCACATCGCATCTGACATTTCGGTTTGCGGCGGAACATCGCCCATTGATTTCCATTTGTTTTGAATCGGCGTCTGGCGACCACTGGGATCAACGAAAGACCAAATAAACCGATCAAAGCTACCGAATTCCTTTTGCACCGCAATGAACGCTTTTGCGTTTTTAACCGTACCGAAGATTTTCAACCGATTGCGAATGAGTCCGACATCCAGCAATAGCGCTTCACATTTTTTATCATCGAACGTTGAGACTTTGACGACATCAAAATTCGCAAAAGCCTTGCGATAATTTTCGCGCTTTGCCAATACCGTTGACCAGGAAAGCCCGGCCTGCGCGCCTTCTAAAATCAAAAATTCAAACAGCAGCCGATCATCATGCAGCGGCACACCCCATTCCTGGTCGTGATACTTTGCGTCGAGTGGATTTTTGGTTGCCCACAGGCAGCGCTCGATTTTCATATTCACCACGCCTCAAAATTTAATCGGCTTCGCATAGCCGGTCAGTTCCAGATAGCCTTTTGCCACCGGTTTATTCTCACGCAAAACATCGGCCGCGCCTTCCCAGTAAATGATGCCGGTTGAACGCGAGCTATCGAGTTCCTGATCGTTAAACCACGGTTTTAGTGCGAACATCTCATCGCCAATCGATAGCGTTTGCGAAACCGGCCACGTCGCGCCGGTGCGCGGCGATTTCCAAGTGTTGATTGTGGTGAAACGAACCGCATCGCGGCCATATTTTACAATTTGGCCACCGGCAAAAACCCGCGTGCCACTCGCCCAAACGAGGCTGCCATTTTTGCCGCGCATTTGAAACGCCATCATTGCGCCGCCATCCGCGAAATTTGCGCCCAGCCAATCCCAGCCTACCGCGTCGCTCGCCAAATAATCGGAGGACCATTCATGATCAAACCACGCTACGCCAGTGACCGCCTCGGTCTTGCCGTTAACCATCACGTCGCCGGACACCGCTAGCTGTGGCAGGCTCAAGTAGTAGCTCGCATCGGTCGATGCCGGGCCTTTGCGGCTATAGCCGGATTCGCCTTGCAGGAGTGGCCGCGGCAGCGGTGGTTTGGTGAGCCCCAATTTCAAATCGAGCGTGAAATCCTTGGCGGGGATCTTAGTATGAATAAGATTGTCCGACATTTGCATTGTCCATTGCTCTAACTTCACATCCATCGCGCCGGTCTTGGCAAAATTGCCAAATCCGGCGCGGGCGATGCGTTCATCGTGGCGCAACTTTCCGAGTTCCGGATCGGCAATCGCAGCATGCGCAAACAAAATTTGCGAGGGGGCAAATTTGCTTGGACTTCCTTCGCCCACACCAGTCCGGGAACGAAAAAAGGTCACTTGAAACCCGAATGGCTTGCCGCTCGCTGTCTGCAAATGTCCGGTGGCGTACCACCATTCGGTGCGAATTGCAGGATGCGCACCGTGATCCCGTGGGAACGTAAGGCTGGGATTTGGCGTGACGGGTGTCGGCCTGAATGTCGCACGGCCTATCGGCTCAGATGCGAGCACTGGCGCGGCGTTTGGGATCACCAAGAGCAACAATAGTGAAATGAAAAAGCGGGAAATGGGCAGCTTCATCAAGCATCCTCTTTCACCGCCAACACCGCCTGTCGCGACATTGAAAACCGCCCACTAATGATGGCTGACAGCGCCGTCAGGCCAATTAACGCCACAGATAGAATCGCCAGCGTCAACCACGGAATATGCAACTCCATACTCCAATGAAACGATTGCCGGTTCACAACAAAAATGAGCACAAGCGCGATGGCAAAACCGAGGACGAGCCCAATCGCCGCCCCTAAGCTGCCCAGCAGCGTCCCTTCTGCGCCCAGTAGTCGACGAATCTCGCCACGCGTCATCCCCAGGTGCCGCAGCATGCCAAACTCACGCCGCCGCGCCCAAGCTTGCGCGGAGAAGGTCGCGCTGATGCCGGCCAAGCCAACGAAAATCGCCGCGATCTCCAGCGCGTAAGTCACGGCAAAGCTACGATCAAATGCGCTGAGTGACAATTTGCGGATTTCCGCTGCGTTGATGATGTCGAATCGATCGCCGTTCGGCATTGCGCGGATGGCGTTCATCACCTCCAGCTTGTTTGCGCTTGGCTTTAACGTGAGGGCGAGATCGTTAATCCGCGTGTCGCCGGTCATGGCGATATAGGCCTCACGGTCGATCGTCATTGCCCCCGATGAGCGGGCATAGTCGCGCCAAACACCGCCGACGATGAGTTTTCTGGCGATGCCTTCAATCGGCACGGTCACCGCTTGCCCCGCGTCCAATCCGTATAGATCCGCCATCGCCTCAGATACCCAAACGATGGGTAGCTTAGACGCCGCGATCACGTTCGCATCTGCCCGGCGCAGCATGGTGAGTGATGCTAAAACATCATCACGCAGCGGCCGTACGATCAATGCAACCGGTGCCATATCCGGGTTCAAATTAATGCCTCTATAGCGCAGATAGTCTGCGTGTTCCACACCGTTTATAGCTTGAAACGCCGCACCAGTGCTAGTGTTCATGGTGTTGGCCTCGCTGGTGCTGGGGCCATTACCGCGGCCGACGCGAACATAAATATCGGCTTTCAACACGCCCGTTAACCAATCTTCCAACGATGCGCGAAACGACACCACCATAATTAACATTGCGATCATCAAACTAAAACTGGCGACGATGCCGGTGATCGCCGCCGCCGACGGGCCGGGTGATTTTTCGATGTGGCGGGCGGCGAGTTGGCGGATGATTGATTTCGACGGCGGCACCAGGGACAGCGCTTTCGCACAAATGATGGGTGTGAGTGCAATCACACCAAACAGCATCGCCGCAATCGACGCATACGCCAGCCATGGGATGCCATCGATTGCAGGGAGAGCTAACAACACGGCACTTAACACGAGCAGTGTTGCACCGGCCCACCACGGTGGCAAAAATGTGGCGCCGCCGCCTGCATCATCGTTCGCTTTTAGCGCACGCGCCGGTGCTTCCAGCGCCGCTTGCCGCGCCGGTAACCATGCGCCAACCACACCCGCTGCTGAGCCAAGGCCGATAAAAACTAGCACGGTCGCAGCATGCCAGTCGGCCTCCGGCACCACGCCTGCAAAAAACCCGCTACCCAAATCCGCACCCAATTTCTTCAAGGCAAGCGTCGCAACAGCCAGTCCCAGTGCGGCACCGATCGCACCACTGATTGTACCCAACGCAGCGCCTTCGGCCACCAATGCCCGCAGCAATTCACGCTGCGTCACGCCCAAGGTGCGGTACAACGCAAACTGCGAACGTCTGCGAACCACCGACAGCGATTGGGTCGAGAACACCAAAAACCCACCGGTAAACAAGGCGACCAGCGAGAGCACCGTAAGGTTAATACGATAAGCCCGCGAGACTGCGGCGCTTTGTTCATCGCGCTGTTGCGGTGTGGTGACCGAGAGACCGGGTGGCAACAGCGGCAGCACGTTGCTGCGAAAACGTTCAATATTCACACCTGGTTGCAGCCGCAAATCGATGCGCGATAATTTGCCAACTTGGTTGAACAACACTTGCGCCCCGGCGATGTCCATCACCGCGAGCGGTTCCTTGAATTGTGGCAATTCGATTTTGCCGATAACGTTGATCGTTTTATTTTCCAGACCGATCGGGATCGACAGCGATGTTGGCCCATTCATTTGCGCACCCACAACGGCTAGCGCGGCACGATTCAAGAAAATCGAATCGGGTTGGAGTGCTGATAACGGCATGGCGCTGTCATTAGGTGATTTCTGTTGTTCAACCAGCCCGCCCTTAAACCTCTCGCCCGCATAACCCGGCTGGAGGCGTGCCGCTTGAAAAATGTCGATACCGATGACCCGGATAGTTTGACTTGTTGTTTGGTTCGTTGTTTGCGTCGTCGTTTGATTTTGCGTTTCCATCTTCTCCTGCATGAGCTGCATAGACTGCTCTAGCGACTTTGGCAGCGGGAGGACCACATTGATTTCCAAGATGGGGCTGGCAATCGCAATCAGCGGCGCAATGTGTGCGTCGGTCAAAAATGTCTCCAGCACGGCCTCGTCAAATCCACCAGCACTGGCCCGCCCGCCACTCAGCGTCAAATCTGCATCGCCGCTCAAAGTGCGCGTGGCCTGCTGCATCTCGCTAATAGCCGATTGATTGATCACATGCACAGCCAAGCCCAACGCAACACCAAGCGCAATGCCAGCCACACTCAACAGCGTGCGGCCAAGGTTGGCACGGATCGAAGCAATAAATAATTTTGCTAACATGTGGCGACTCTCACGGGCTCAGAACGTCAGATCGGTCGCGGGACAATGCCAAGCTTCCCCAGTCTCACCGCCCGGTCCGCTGAGCGTGCGGAGACTTCACTATGCGTCACCAAAATCGCGGTCGCGCCATTGCGCTGAATCTCGGTTCTCAATAGCGTCATTACCTGCGCAGCGGTGTCTGGATCAAGATTGCCGGTGGGCTCGTCGGCCAACAATAATTTCGGGCGATGCGAAAGCGCGCGGGCAATTGCGACGCGCTGCATTTCGCCCCCCGACAGCTCGCGGGGCAGGGCAGAGGCTTTATTGTTGAGCCCGACAGCGTTCAACATTTCCGCAACGCGCGCCGTAATATCGTGCCCAGACCAGCCGTTCAGTCGTAACGGTAACGCAATATTTTCAAATACATTTAAATACGGCAGCAGATGAAATGCCTGAAAAATAAAGCCGACCGATTTGCGGCGAAACAGCGTCGCAGCATCATCATCATGCTGATGATTTTCAGTAAGCAAGCTTTGCCCCGCAAGTCGCAGATGCCCGCTGGATGCGGGTTCCAAGCCAGCGATGATATTAAGAAGTGTCGATTTTCCCGCGCCTGATTCGCCCATCAAGGCAACGTATTCACCCTCGTCAAGCGTGAAATCAAGGTCCGAAAAAATCGGCGGGGCAGGCGGGAATTGTTTAGTGAGTTTTTGAATAACGAGCATGACGTAATGTAGCTGCTCGTGGGGTTTGAAGCAATGATGCTTATCGCTAAAAACCCTGAGTTCGTCTCATGCTGCCGTCAGCGAAAAAAGCCGTTCAGCTGAAATCGCTTGTTGTTAGCCGTTAATGTAACTCTCCAATTGCTTAATCGTAAACTCGTGATCCGCAATCATGTCGTCCAAAATATCGCGGATCGACAACATACCCACCACGGTGCCACCATCCATTACGGGCAGGTGACGAATTTTTTTCTCGCTCATCAGCGCCATGCATTCGCGGGTGCGCGTCTCGGGGGATACCACCAGGACATTGCGGGTCATGATCTCTGCCACCTTGGTATCCTTGGAGCTTTTGCCTTGCAGGGCAATTTTGCGGGTGTAATCCCGCTCCGAAATGATCCCGGCGAGCTGGCCTCTTTCCATTACCATGAGTGCGCCAACCTCGTAATCGGCCAGCATTTTAAGGGCATCAAACACCGTGTCCTCAGGCTTGACGTGATAGAGGATCGAGCTATTGGATTTGCGCTTGGCGAGTAGTTCTGAGACGGGTTTCATGATGCCTCCTCGTGAACTTGATGAGATGAACTTGCATTAGAGCATAACTAAATTTGGCGTTGCTGACTATGGTTTTCGTTGGCGGAATCTTTAAGGGGCGGCAAAGCGTAGGGTGTTCACCTTGCACTAGCAGTAGTGTTCGGATAAAAGCGTAGGCCAAGTATCCAAACGCGAACATAACCTATACGCGTGCCAGTGCAGCGAACGCTGCAGGGTTGGTATTCGGGGCACAGCGCCACACGCTTACGGATGCCAATAAAAGATAGCCGACCATTGATAGCCGACCATTATTAAGCCGCCCAATACATCGACCAGAAACGAGTCGTTTGGTCCTTGCCGTAGAAGATAAATTAAAAGCGCGACAAATCCAGCGGCAAGAAATTTCCCAAGAATTGCAACCAGCCAGAAGGATTGCCATCGTCGAGATTCACCACGCCAGCATCTCATGATGAAATATGTTTTTTTAACGGTTTCTATTTGCATTTTTTGTCGGCCCTGAACCTAAATAGCGAGTGGGGAAAGCATTCGCCATTGGTTGCGGTTTGGGCAACCACCCTTTGCGACCACTATTTTTTTTGCAACGCTATCTCATGGGATTTAAGTGCAAGGGAATGTGAATAGGTATGCCCCTCCTCCTCAACTGGCCAAGACTTGCTTATCCACGCGCAGCCATTCTTGTCAATTTCTTCAACGGTAAAAATTTCGCCAACCATCGACAAGACACGTTGCTTTTCATGATCCGGAAGGGCGCCTGTCCAGGCTTTAGAAAGCTCAGTTAAACGAACCCGCGCACCAACAAAAATGCTGTTTCCAGTTTTGTCTTGAGGTTGTGATGCCATTGGCTGGTTTAATTTTAAGTTGGGAGGACGGCTACATATTCGGATAATTCGGCCCGCCGCCGCCCTCAGGCACGACCCACACAATATTTTGTGTCGGGTCTTTAATATCGCAGGTCTTGCAATGCACACAATTCTGGGCATTGATTTGTAGCTTCTGCTTTCCCTCGCCAGCGTCAACATACTCATAAACCCCCGCTGGGCAGTAGCGGGATTCGGGGCCGTCGTATAGCGCCAAATTGGTATTGACCGGCACCTCCGCATTTTTCAACGTCAAATGCGCGGGCTGGTCTTCTTCATGGTTGGTGTTAGAAATAAATACGCTCGATAAGCGATCAAAGGTCAATACACCATCGGGTTTCGGGTAGGTGATGGGTGTTGATTCGGCTGCCAGCTTGAGCATTTCATGATCGGCGTGTTGATGGTGCATGGTCCACGGCGCTTTGCCGCCGAACACGATTTGATCCACGCCCACCATGATCGAGCCGGTGTATAAACCTTTTGCCATCGCAGGCTTGAAGTTCCGGGCGCGGTGCAGTTCATCATGCAACCAGCTGGTTTTGAAAGCTTCGGGATAAGCGATGAGTTCATCCGCGGTATGGCCGGATGTGACTGCCGCGAAGGCTGCTTCTGCCGCCAACATGCCGCTTTTAATCGCGGCATGGCTACCCTTGATGCGCGATGCGTTGAGAAAGCCTGCATCGTCGCCCACCAACACCCCGCCGGGGAATATGAGCTTGGGCAATGATTGCAGTCCGCCAGCCGTAAGGGCGCGAGCGCCGTAGGCGATACGCTTGCCGCCTTCAAAAAATCCGCGAATTTTCGGGTGGGTTTTGTAGCGCTGGAATTCTTCAAACGGCGATAAAAATGGATTGGTATAGGCCAAGCCCACCACGAATCCGACGGCAACCAAATTGTTTTCCAAATGGTACAAAAAAGAGCCGCCGTAAGTCTCGCTATCGAGCGGCCAGCCAGCGGTGTGGACGACCAAGCCTGGCACATGCTTTTCGGGCTTCACTTCCCACAATTCTTTCAAGCCCAAGCCATAAGTTTGCGGGTCACGGCCATCGTTGAGGTTGAATTTGGCCTGCAACATTTTGCCTAAATTGCCGCGACAACCCTCGGCAAAAAAGGTGTATTTCGCGTGCAGCTCCATGCCACGTGCGAAGCGGGCAGTGTGTTCGCCGTGTTTACCGATGCCCATATCGCCGGTCGCGATGCCTTTAACTGAACCATCTTCGTTGAACAACACCTCGGATGCCGCAAAGCCGGGGTAAATCTCCACCCCCAGCGCCTCGGCTTGCGTGCCCAGCCAGCGGCATACGTTTGCTAAGCTGACGACGTAACTGCCGTGGTTTTTAAAGCTGCCGGGCAGCAACATCGTTGGTACCTGGAAGCCGCCAGTTTTCGATAAAAATAGAAACCGATCCTCCGTGACTGGCTGGTTAAGCGGTGCGCCGAGCGCTTTCCAATCGGGGAAAAGTTCAGTAATCGCGCGCGGGTCCATCACCGCGCCGGAGAGAATATGTGCGCCGACTTCGGAGCCTTTCTCGACGATGCAAACGTTAATTTCAGTGTTGGCCGCCGCCGCTTGCTGTTTGAGCCGTATTGCGGCGCTCAGGCCCGCAGGGCCAGCACCGACAATAACAACGTCGTATTCCATCGATTCGCGTTCGGTCATGATCTTTTGCCGTTGTAGTGCTGCTTTTATGAGAGCTAATGTGCGAGCCGAGGTGACGGCTGCTGTGAAAGCTGACGTAGATGATGTAACTATTGGGTCGTAGGCTCTATTATAATCGAAAGCTCCCCCCGCTAAAATCAAATGCGCTGACCAAAAATGGCCTTTGCCAGTCGTAAAAATAAAATATGTCCGGACAAATTATGAGTGCTGAACTTGAGGGCGCCAAGCCGCCCCGACTGGCGTTAGGCAGACACCTCATCACCCAAAAATTTCCAATTCGGTGGGGTGAAATGGATGTCATGGGGCATGTCAATAACGCCCAATATTTGCGCTATTTTGAGGAGAGCCGCACCGCTTGGTGCGAGCTGATCGGCAGGCCGCTGAATGCAGCGAGCGCAGCAGAGCACGGCATGATTTTGCTCAAAGCGACGGTGACGTTTAAAAAACCAGTGATCTATCCGGCAGACGCGACCGTGCAACTATATGCAGGCACGGTAGGCAACACGAGTTTTGGATTATTCAATACACTGACAGTTGGCGATGACCCGGAACCCGCTTGTATAGGGGAGTTTGTGATTGTTTGGTTTGACTATGCAAACGGAAAGCCCCTGCGGGTGCCCGATGAGATCCGACAATTGTTGGTATGAACATAAAAATCTAAAATGAGCACGAGCTTACTTTTATCAAGTTTAGGGTTTCTCGCTGTCGGCCTAGGCGCCGCAATCGGCGCGTGGCTGCGTTTGGCCTTATCGATATGGCTCAATACAAAAGATGCCACACTGCCGCTCGGCACATTTGTCGCGAACATGATCGGTGGTTTTTTAGTTGGGTTGGCGGTCGCTTATTTTGCGAAACATACCGAGCTTTCGCCTGCGTGGAGATTGTTCGCGATCACCGGTTTTTTGGGCGGCTTGACGACGTTCTCAACCTATTCTGCCGAAGTGGTCAGCTTGCTCGAACGTGGCGACATCGTGCCTGCACTCACGACAGCGCTTGCGCATCTGATCGGCTCATTTGCATTAACAGCGTTAGGTTTTTGGATTTATCGGTCGATGAGCAATAGTTGAAGCGCATGCCTGCCCCCATCGGCCATCGCCATCGCCATCAAAAACGCCGCGTCCCGCCTAGTGTTTTCGATCGAGGCCGCGGGATACGTGGCTGGAATTGGTTTTGGCTAAACTGTAGTAATCTTATTTTCACTTTATAAAACAGGCTGCAACTGCGCTGCAAATACGCCTCAAATAAGTCTTAAAAGCGTCTCAAATGCGTCCGCAACACTCCACAAACGCGCCACGAGCGCCAAGGAAAAATATGAAAATCACTCATCGCACAAGTCAGGTCTTGTTGATCGCTTTTACCTTTCTTTCGGCCTCGGCGTTCGCCCTTCCAAATACCCAAGATACGCGCATGCTCGCTGAGCCGGCGGTGTCCGCCCGCCACATCGCGTTCGCTTATGCGGGTGATCTTTGGTTGGCCAATCTGGATGGGAGCAATGTGAAGCGGCTTACGTCCGATATTGGCGAAGAATCGTCGCCGGTTTTTTCGCCCGACGGCAAGCTAATCGCGTTCAACGGGCAATACGAAGGCAATACCGATGTTTATGTGATGCCTGTCGAAGGGGGAGTGCCAAAGCGGCTGACCTATCATCCGGGCGCGGATCTCGTGCAGGCATTTTCGCCGGACGGAAAATCCGTGCTTTTCACATCCGCCCGCGCCGTATTCACAGGGCGTTATCGCCAGCTGTTTACAGTGCCGGTCGATGGTGGTGTGGAAACCCCGCTGGAGATTCCCAATGCAGACCGCGCCGCGTACTCGCCCGACGGTAAGCGCATCGCTTACAACCCGCTGAGACAAGTCTTCACGCAATGGAAGCGCTATCGCGGCGGTACGCATTCCCAGATTTGGCTGTTCACCACTGCCGATCGCAGTATCGAAAAAATTCCACAGTTGGGTGCAGATATCGGCAGCAATCCAAAAGCACGTTGCAACGACGTTGACCCGGTTTGGATTGGCGACACCATCTATTTCCGTTCGGATCGTGCTGGCGAGTTTAATGTTTTTGCCTTCGACACAAAAACCAACGCTATTCGGCAAATCACCAGACACACCGACTTCCCGGTTTTAAGCATTGCATCATCCGCCACGGGTAAGATGGTTTACGAGCAGGCAGGCTATTTGCACTCGCTGGATTTGGCAGCTGCTGCTGTGAATTCGTTAGCAAACGGCACAAAACTCACTATTGGCGTGAGTTCCGATTTGGCGGCATCCCGCCCGCGGTTTGTAAAGGGCACGAAGTACATTCGGGATGCATCGCTGTCACCATCCGGCGCGCGGGTGGCGCTAGAATATCGCGGCGAAATCGTCACTGTCCCTGCTGAAAAGGGCGATGTACGCAACCTCACGCAGACAGTTGCCGCGCACGAACGCTCGCCCGTATGGTCACCGGATGGAAAATCAATCGCTTATTTTTCCGATGAATCAGGCGAATATGAATTGCATATCCGCGCACAAGACGGCAAAGGGCCAGCCAAGAAGTTCAAACTCAATGGCGCTGGCTTTTACGACCGCGCAGCATGGTCGCCAGACAATAAAAAAATTGTGTACACCGATAACAGTTTTAGTTTGTATGTGATTGAAACCGTTGGGGCCAACGCGGGCAGCATCAAAAAAATCGCCACTGAGCCGCTCTATAGCCCGCGTAAAACATTGCGCGCGGCATGGGCGCCGGATAGCCGCTGGGTTGCTTACACGCTGAATTCGCTTTCTTATATCCAAACGGCGTATGTTTATTCCACCGAGCAAGATAAATCGTTTGCGATCACCGACGGGTTGTCCGATGTGACGCAGCCGACATTCGATGCCAGCGGTAAATATTTGTACTTCTTTGCCTCGACTGATGCGGGCCCGAGCACCAACTGGTTCAGTCTGCAAAACACGGACAACCGCATCACGCAATCGGTTTGGATGGCAGTATTGCGGCGCGATGTGGTGTCGCCGCTCGCGAAAGAAAGCGATGAAGAGAAGGGCGCTAAATTGGCAGCAGCAGCTGATAAAACCGAACCAGGTGCAGGCCCTGCTGAAGGTGCAGGCAAATCCGCAAACGACTCGTCACCGGAAAGTGGTCTCCATCAAAGCGCCGCTCCAGTGCTGGCCTCCAAGCCGGTTCCCACGCAAACAGTGCAGCCAATCCGTATCGATTTTGACGGCATCAACAACCGTATTGTTGATCTGCCAATTCCCGTTGCCGATCTTTCACAACTCAAAGCGGGCGCCGCTGGCCAGATATTTTTCCTCAAAGATGTTGACGGCAAAAAATTGCTTCAGCGCTTTGACCTAAAAGATCGCAAAATCGAAACCTTGGTAGCAGAAGCTGATAATTTTGAAGTCTCAGCTGACGGCAAGAAAATCCTTTACCAACAAAAAGAAAATTGGTTTATCGGCGCCGCTACCGCAAAAGCGCTGCCGCCGAATGAAGGTAAATTAAAACTGGAAATGGTCGAAGTTAAAGTCGATCCACGAGCCGAATGGCCGGAAATTTTTAACGAGGTATGGCGTATCAACCGCGATTATTTTTACGATCCGGGCATGCACGGTGTTGATTGGAAAGCCATGCGTGCCAAGTACGCCGTCTTCCTGCCTGAGCTTGCTACCCGTGCTGATTTGAATCGGCTCATTATGTGGATGTGCTCCGAACTGGCCGTCGGCCATCATCGCGGCGGCGGCGGCGATACCTTTGTTGATACCAAGACAGTGCCAGGTGGATTGTTGGGTGCGGATATTGAGGTGGCCAACAACCGATATCGCTTCAAAAAAATTTACGGCGGTTTGAACTGGAACCCGATGCTGCGTTCGCCTCTGACTGAGCCGGGGGTCAATGTAAATGCCGGCGATTATTTGATCGCAGTCGATGGCCGCGCTGTAGCGCCACCCGATAATTTCTATCATCAGTTTGAAAACACCGCGGGCAAGGCGATTGAGATCACAGTGAGCGCCAAAGCCGACGGCACGAACCCTCGCACCGCCGCTGTGGTGCCGGTGGCGAACGAGGACGCGCTGCGCAACCGTGACTGGGTAGAGTCAAACATCCGCAAAGTCGATGCTGCCACCAAAGGCCGCGTCGCTTATGTGTATGTACCCAATACAGCGGGCTTGGGGCATACTTATTTCAAACGCTATTTTTTCCCGCAAGCGCACAAAGACGCGGTGATCATTGATGAGCGCTTCAACGGCGGTGGTAGCGTAGCTGATTATTACACCGAGATTTTGCAGAAAAAGGAAATCGCTTGGTGGGCGATGCGCTACGGCGCGGACATGAAAACGCCGTCCGCCTCCATCCAAGGCCCAAAGGCGATGTTGATTGATGAGAACGCCGGATCTGGTGGCGATTTGCTGCCATGGATGTTCCGCAAATTTGGTATCGGCCCGTTAATTGGCAAGCCGACATGGGGCGGGCTGGTCGGCATTTTAGGCTTTCCCGTGCTGATGGATGGTGGTCAGATCACCGCGCCGAATCTCGCGTTCTGGACGCGTGAGGGTGGCTGGGGTGTGGAGAATGAAGGCGTTGCGCCGGATATTGAAGTTGAGCAAACGCCGGCGGATGTGATTGCGGGAAGGGATCCGCAATTGGAGAAGGCGATTGAGGTGATTCAAGCGGAGTTGAAGAAAAATCCGGTGGTTAAAGCGGTTAGGCCGGTTTATCCGGATAAGAGCAAGTGATCTTAATTGAGATTTTCGGTATGGCATCTCGGATCAAATTGTTTAGTCTTGAGACCGGGGGCGCGTGTATTCGCCGGGCTGTTAGTGCTATTTTTCTCGGGGTGTTGTTACATGCTGCCTTGCCATCCTGGGACCCATCTCATGGGTTACGTAACAACGCTTGACGGGCGCGCAATAGCTGGTGCCCGCGTTGTTTTGTATGGGCGCTAGGTCGTAACGGACGCGAACGGTTGTTTCACAGTTGGAGGTCCGGACGCGCTTCCGTTTACGTTGGATGTAAGTGCGCCTAGGCACAAATCGACCTTAATGGAGGCTCAGCCGGGGTTCTTCTCGGTCCAGGTCAAGCTCGCTTCGATTCAGGCGTCGGAGGTAAGCCATGTTAAGTGGAACGCGTTATCGGGCGAAGCCTATGAATCTTCGGGGTTCTGCAAACCAAATTGAGAGCGACTCGTGGGCGATGTGCGTCCCGAAATCGTCGTAAAAATAACTGTCACTAAAATTTAACGTCATTCTATAAAATCTTTGCCTAGCAAGGAGCGAAAACATTTCTGGACGGTGGCTCCAAAGGGAACGCTTAAATTATGCGATGTTGTCGGGGGCAGCCCGACAGCTAGTTACTTTATTTTGCTTCGCCAAAATAAAGTAACCAAACAAAAGGCGACCCGGGTTCGTCGTTTTTTGAAACGATAAACCGGTTTCAAAAAATCCCCTGCGCTACTCGAAGCGACAGGCCGCTGCGGAACTCGTCGCGCGAAACAATTTTGTGAGTGATTCAAAGACAGTGGCGCGCTCCTCAGACAGTCCTCGCGGAAATCCCTTGTCGCTTCTGCGTTGCTCGGCGACTCGCACGGGATTGTCGTATGCGACGGGTGAGGTTTCTGTTGACGAAGGCGCTGGGTTTGATTGCCGTCATTAAAAGCTCTGAACGCCGCCCCAGCGAGCGTAGGGTGGGCAAAACGAAGTGTGCACGAGGATGCCGATGGTCGGCGCGCTTCGCCGCAAACTACGCGGCCAATACCGTAAGCACAGAATGCCTCAAGACCCGCGCCAGTGCTTGAGTTTGGGGCTTTTGTTCGGTGTGCACCTGCGCGCTGCCCAAAAAATCCCTCATCGTCTCAC
>JANYBL010000077.1 GCA_025360815.1 Burkholderiales bacterium | reverse complement strand
AGCATGCCGAGGTCAGCCGAAAGCTCGACATCGCCACCCATTCACCACGCACCTAGATCGATCAGCAGGCACGGGCGACGCTGAAGGCGAGCCTTGGAGCCGACAAGCTCACGCCCGATCAGCGCCGTATTCGCGAGCTTGAACGAGAACGCGCGATAGCCAAGGAAGATGCTCGTCTCGTGACGGCCATCAAAGCCGTGCATCAACGTGGGCGTGGCATTGATGGGCCGAAGAAGATTCAGACGGAGTGGGCAGCACCGGGCATCACCGCCGACCGTCATGCGCTGATTGAATTCGTGGGGCAGATCGGTCCGACGCGCAGCAATCCTCCGCCGGGCAACCGCATACACACATTCCCAACGCTTGTCTGTAGGTCTTTGTTTTGAGACATTATTTGTCAAAACGATCGCAGTTTCTGCTTGTCCTGTCACCTGTTGTGTGTACACTTAGCTTATTGCGCAGAATAAATCCGTGTGGATTCCCTCACTATGGCAAATTTGGTGATTTAATATTTTGCAGAACAGTTGGTATCGCCCTCCCATATGAATAAAAAAATCGCCATTATCGGAATGTCGTTCCGGTTCCCCGGAACAAATACAGCGAGTTACTGGGGCGACTTGCTGAGCGGTAAAGATTTGGTTACGACGGTCGATCCGACCCGATGGGCGCAGGAAACATACCGTCACCCGGACAAAAACCATCCCGGTACCAGCTACACCTTTGCGGCGGGCAGCATCGGCGATGTGTCGACCTTTGATGCCGCATTTTTTGGCATCTCGCCGCGCGAAGCTGCGCAGATCGACCCGCAGCAGCGCTTGTTGCTGGAAATGACATGGGAGGCGTTTGAAAACGCCGGTGTGCGGCCATCGACGGTGAAGGGCAGCAAATGCGGTGTTTTTATCGGCATCGCCAGCACCGATTACGCCTATCGTTTTGCCGACGACTTATCGGTCATCGATTCAGCGGTAGGCACCGGCAATACCGCGAGTATTGCGGCGAACCGGATCTCTTACACCTTCGATTTGCGTGGCCCCAGCATGGCGCTGGACACAGCATGTTCGTCGTCCATGGTTGCGTTTCATCAGGCTTGCCAATCAATTCAAAGTGGAGAAAGTACGGTAGCGCTCACCGGCGGCGTGAGCCTACATTTGCACCCTTATGTATTCATCGCTTTTTCTAAAGCAACCATGCTGTCGAAACGCGGTAAATGCAGTGTGTTTGACGCGGCGGGCGACGGCTATGTGCGCTCTGAGGGCGGCGGTATTTTCGTTTTAAAAGATTACGAGCAAGCCGTTCGTGACGGGAACCCTATTCTCGCAGTGGTCGCCGCTTCGGGCATCAATAGCGATGGTAAAAAATCTGGCTTGACCGTCCCCAGTAGCGCCGCACAATCAGCGCTTATCATTGAAACCTATGAGAAGGCCGGTATCGCCCCCGATGAAGTTGACTATTTAGAGGCGCATGGTACCGGCACTGCAGTCGGCGACCCCATTGAAACCCACGGTCTAGGCGAAGCGCTGGGCAAATTGCGCAGCAAAGACAATCCGCTCTTAATCGGCTCCGTGAAAAGCAATATGGGGCATTTGGAGGCAGCTTCGGGCGTGGCGGGAATGGTTAAAGCGCTGCATTGCCTGATTCACCGCGAGGTGCCGGCAACGATCCACCTTGCCAATCCCAATCCGAATATTAAATTTGACGAATGGAATTTGCGCCCCGTTCAAGCCAACACTGCACTGAAGAAAACCGGCCGGCTCGTGGTTGGTATTAACTCATTTGGCTTCGGTGGCGCAAACGCGCACGTTATTTTGGAGAGCGCGCCCAAGGTTGCGCTAGGCGGACGCGCTAAGCGCTCTGTTCCGAGTGTTGGCGTGGCACTGCCCGTGGTTATTTCCGGCAAAAATGCGGCAGCACTCAAAACTGCGGCCCTTGATTTCGCGGCTTATTTACGCGGACAGAAAAAAAGCGACCTCTACGACATCGCTTATTCAACCGTCTTTCATCGCGACTGGCATGAGCACCGCGCGGTCGTATTTGGCCATGCGCCGAATGCAATTGCGCATGAATTTTCCCAGTTCGCACAAAATCTCGATGCGGATCACCCGGTCGAACACGGTATCGCGCTCGACAGCCCACGTGGCGCTTCGCACAATGCCTCGCACGATAACCCCTCGATAAAACCGGCGGTAGCGTTCATCTATTCCGGCAATGGCTCGCAGTGGGAAGGCATGGGGCAGCGTCTGTTGTTGGAAGATGCGACGTTTAAAAAGGCAGTGCAACGAGTCGACCAGATATTCAAACACTACGCCGATTTTTCACTCGAGAATGAATTGGCCGGCAAAAACGGCATAGATCGTTATGAACTGACCGAGATCGCACAGCCTGCCTTGTTTGCACTGCAAGTCGGTATTACCGAGATGCTCCGTTCGCGTGGCGTCATGCCCTGCGCAGTAGCAGGCCATAGTGTGGGCGAAGTCGCCGCCGCATGGGCATCGGGCGCCCTTACGCTTGAGCAAGCGGTACTGGTTATTTTCCATCGCAGTCGCCTCCAAGGCAAAACCAAAGGGCGCGGGCAAATGACCGCCGTCTCGTGCGGCGAGGCGGATATTCGAACAATGTTGGATGCAAACCAGCTTCAGCAATCCATCAGCGTCGCGGGTATCAATAGCGCGCGCGGTGTGACCGTCGCAGGCGATGCGGCGGCACTTCATCAATTAGAATTGTTGTTGGCCGCCGCCAAAATTGCTTACAAGCGGTTGCAGCTTGATTACGCATTCCACAGCCCCGCGATGGACACCATTGAATCAGGCATCCATCAAACCTTAGCATCGTTGTCGCCGCGAGAGGCATCGATTGATTATGTCTCCACCGTTACTGGCGATGCGATGCGCGGCGTAGCGCTCAATGCCGAGTACTGGTGGCACAATATTCGCCAACCCGTGCAGTTTGAAGGTGCGATTAAGCATTTACAATCGCATGGCGTTCAGCTCTTTGTTGAGGTGGGGCCGCATGTGGTACTGCGCGGCTACATCAATGAATCTCTTAAAGATGCAAAGATTGAAGGCAAGGTTATTCCAACGGTACTGCGAGGCAACGACACCGCCGACCGCGTCTGGGGTGCCGCATCGCAGGTACTGATTGCGGGCGGGCTTCAAGACTGGAAAACATTGTTTCCATACCCCGGACAGCTGGTGACGTTGCCCAATTATTCATGGCAGCGCGAAACACATTGGCATCAGACCACGTCGGAGGCGATCAATTTACTGCAGCGCCGTAAAAAACATCCACTGCTCGGCTATAAATTAAGCCAGCACGACATGACATGGGAAAACCAGCTTGACCCGGTTCAAACACCGATGTTGGCGGATCATGTAGTGGGCGAAGCTATCGTGTTTCCGGGCGCAGGGTTTGTGGAATGCGCACTGGCTGCCGCGATCGAATGGCAAGCAGCGCCGTCAGCAACAACTGCTGGCGCAAACGTAACGACGAACGAACCCAAAAGCGCGACCGTCGTGATTGAAGAGCTCGATATTCGTGCCCCATTGTTATTAAGCAATGAGAACTCGAAAATCTCCCGCGTTGCCATTGATTTGGCCGATGGCGGATTCACCATTAAAGCCAAAGCCGCGCAAAGTGATGAGCCATGGCAGCTCCATGCGACGGGCCGCATTCCGAGCGTTGCCGATGCGGCGAATTCTTTAACGTTATTGCCTGATACGCATGCCGACGCGCCGCCTGACCGCGCGCCTGATTTCGATTTGGCAATCCATTTGCATTTAACCGGCTCGGTTGGTTTAAGTTATGGGCCACAATTTCAGGTGATTGAATCCGGCTGGATCGAGCCTCGCGTGGTTTGGGCAAAATTAACCATGCCCGCAATAGTGGCGGCCGATCTGCCTTCTTATTATGTGCATCCAGCCCTGCTCGATAGTGCCTTTCAGCTCATCATTCATTTGCTAAAGGACGATATCGCCCAGCACGGCAAAGTCGCCTACTTGCCGACGAAAATAGGACGCTTGATTTATCAATCGGGCGCAGGCGCACCGTCAATCGTGAAAGCCGCGTTACGGCAACGCTCCCCCCATTCGCTGACAGCGGACTTTACAATTTTTGATGCGCTTGGCAAGAAGATTGCCACGCTGAACGCGGCTCGATTTCGTAGCGTTCGCTTAGCCAAAGATCCGGCCGATCATGTGCGTTTACTCCGTTATCGGGGCCACGCCAAACCGCGCCGCTTTATGAGCGAAGCAGGCCAACATGCCGCCGCTCAGGATAACGCAGCGCCTGACCAACACAACAATATCGAACAAACACTCTCGAACGCGCTGTGGCCGAGCGCATCCTCCGACAACTCGCTGTTGGTCAAGCGGGCGCACCAGTTTCATCTTGCCTATACCGAACAAGTTGAGCCCTTGCTTGATGTGCTCTGTAGCGCATTTGCAGCAGAGGCCATTCAGCAGCTCGTGCATCTTGCCAAGCTCGATCCGAATCGTTTTGAGGTGGACGCTTTAATCAAAGCGGCACCGGTGGATGCAAAGGCCACGCCCTTGCTCCGGAGCCTGATCAAAATATTGGTTGATGACGCGTATCTGGTTGTTGATGCCGCGGGTGGCTATGCGTGGCAAGACGAAATTCACGCATCGGCGCAAGATATTTGGAACACGCTGCTCGCCGATTACCCGGATCATTTTCCGGTACTGAACGCGGTCGGTCGGGTAGGCCTCAATCTCACCGCATTGCTGATCAGCACCGGGGCGGGAGGGCAGACGCTTGAGCATGTTTTACCCCATGAATGTAGGCTCTCCACGCTTTATCGCCACGTCGTCGGCGCTGATATTTGCCGTGTCATTTCGCGGGCGGTACAAGCGAGTGCGAGGCAGGCGCTCACCTGTCGCTCAGAAGGCCAGCGATATCGCGTGATCGAAATTAGCCAAGGCATGCCGTTGTTTGCGGCCGATTTTGCTCGCATCGACGCGCGCGACCGCATTGATTACGTGTTCGCCACGACCAGCACGGCGACCGCCGAGACATGCCATCGCCAGTTCGAATTTGAGCCCGGTATTACGATTATAAAAATCAGCCCAAATGCTGAAAAAGATGTTGGGCAATTGCGTGAAAGGCAATCGGCTGCGCTAGACGGTTTTGATTTAGCGATCATTACCGACGATTTTTCAAGCGAACAGGAAGCCACGCAAGCCATCAAATACGCAAAAAGCGCGCTGACATCGGGTGGGACGCTGCTGTTTGCAGCGCTGCCACCATCGCGCTGGCTTGATTTTATTTGGGGCGCCGATGCCAACTGGTGGCAACACACGGCGTCAGGCAGCCAGATTGGGCTGCAGCGCACCGCCGCTTCTGGGCAGCACCGCTTGGCGTCTCTTGGCCTGCAAACAATCAGTACTTACCGGTACGAGCTGAAATCAGGCGGGCGCCAGAAAACAACAGAAAACTCAACGAATCCCACCGCCGATGCCGCAACGGATGCAGGCACCACGTCGAGCAGCCCGTATATGCTGGTGGCGCGGGCCGATCCTTCGCGATCGTCTGAATCATTGTCTAGTGCAGTGCAGATAACCGAGGCTTCAACCAACGCCAGCCCAACCGCGCCGCCTTGGATTGTGTTGCTTGATGCGATGGTGGCACCTGATGATGTCCGCCATGCGGCGATTGCGACCAACCACATCATGGCGGATGCACTGGTGGCCGAACTTTGCAAGCATGGTGAACGAGCAATTGCGGTTGCGTTGCCCAGCCATGAATTTGCGTCTAACGTTGCGTCGGACGTTAAAGCCGAATTTGTGTCCCAATCGACCGCAATCCGCGGGATGCTCGAACAAATTAGCGATCAACATGGCGCCATCAAAGGGGTCGTCAACATGGCAGGTTTCGGACTGGCCGCGAGTCTGGCCAGCTTTGATGACCATGGCGCGGCTACACTGCAAGCGCAGATCTCGCGCTGTGCTTTGACGGCAGATTTAGTGCGAGGGTTTGAGCAATTGAACCGGCAACCGCATCAGCAATCGCCCAAGCAATCCCCGCCGGTTCCACTGAACGCCACCCCATGTTGGCTCATTACCCAAGGTGCCGCCACGGCGCTCTTGCCGAGCAGCGCACAGCGTATGGAAGCACTTTCGGACATCAACAATTCCGCTGATGCCCCATTGTGGGGGTTTGGCCGGACTCTGCTTAACGAAGCGGGTGTGATGTCGGTTAAGTTACTCGATGTTGAAAAATCCACACCGCCGATGGTGGCGGCGCAAGCGCTATGCCGGGAAATGCTGTTTGACGATGGCGATCAAGAAATAATACTCACTAAAGCCGGCGAGCGTTTTGTGCCTCGTCTCCAAGTTGAGCCGCGCCATCTTGCCGCACCTGCCACGCCGGAAGGCGCTTGCGTTGCAGCACCTTCCGTTTCTTCCACAATTGCGGCCGGTCGGGCTGCATCGAAAGCACCGACCATCCGCTTAGGGTTCCAATTCCCCGGCCAACTTCGCAATTTGCAGTGGGAAGCGACCGCACCAGTTGCCCCACAAGCGCATGAAATCGAAATTGAGGTTCATGCCACTGGCTTGAATTTCCGCGATGTGATGTATGCACTTGGCCTCTTGTCCGATGAGGCCGTTGAGAACGGATTCTCTGGGCCGACACTTGGTTTGGAGTGTGCTGGCGTCGTTTCTGCGGTAGGCGACGCGGTAACTGATTTTGCGGTCGGTGATCCAGTGGTTGCGTTCGGTGCATCCAGCTTTGCCAACCGCGTCTGCACCAGCGCGACAGCGGTTGCGCATATTCCTAACGCCATTTCTTTCGAAGCCGCCGCCACGATCCCAAGCACCTTTTTTACGGCCTACTATGCGCTCCAACACCTTGCGCAATTGAGTGAGGGCGAGCGGGTATTGATTCACGGTGCAGCAGGTGGCGTGGGCATTGCGGCTATTCAAATTGCAAAATTACTCGGCGCTGAAATTTACGCGACGGCCGGTTCTGACGAGAAACGTGATTTTTTAAAATTGTTGGGCGTCGAACATATTTACGATTCGCGCTCGCTTGCGTTTGCAGACGAGATTCTCGCCGATACAAACGGGGTCGGCATTGATGTGGTGTTGAATTCCCTAGCCGGCGAAGCAATCAACCGCAATTTCAATGTTTTGAAACCGTTCGGCCGATTCCTAGAATTGGGTAAGCGTGATTTTTACGAAAACACCAAAATCGGCCTGCGACCATTCCGGAACAATATCTCTTATTTTGGTATCGATGCAGACCAACTGATGCGTGATCGTCCCGATCTGACCCAGCGTCTGTTTGGTGAAGTGATGGCACTGTTTGCAGAACGGCTGCTGCATCCGCTGCCCTACCAAAGCTTTGAAGCCAATCATGTCGTTGATGCATTCCGCTATATGCAGCACGCAAAGCACATTGGCAAAATTGTTGTGACTTATCGTGACGGCATCAGCGCCATTCATCTCGCGCCGGTTGGCTATGCGCCGCTTCAGCTCAGCGCAAACGCGACTTATTTAGTCACCGGTGGTTTGACCGGATTTGGACTTAAAACTGCGCAGCGATTGGTTGCGCGTGGTGCAAAGAATCTGGTTTTGTTGAGCCGCAGCGGGCCCGCGTCCTTGGAAGCTGCGGCTGCGATTGCAGATTTCAATTTGCATGGCGTACAAGTTCATGCGGTCGCGTGCGACGTTACCGATTGGGCGGCGTTGGAATCCGTCTTTAACCATATTGCGGTCAATATGCCGCCGTTGCGCGGGATCATCCATGCGGCAGCAGTGATTGAGGATGGCCTGATTCGCAACCTGGATGAGGCGAAAATTCGTCGGGTGTTCGCGCCAAAAATAATGGGGGCGCATCATCTACATCAACTGTCGCAATCGCTTTCGCTCGATTTTTTTGTGTTGTTTTCATCCGCCACAACGTTATTTGGCAACCCCGGCCAAGCCAGCTATGTCGCCGCTAACACGGCGCTCGAATCGCTGGCCGAGGTGCGTCGCGCCATGGGGCAAAAAGCGCTCTGCGTGCGCTGGGGGGCGATTGCCGATGTTGGCTTCTTGGCACGTAACGTCGAAATACGCGACGCCTTGCAAAGCCGGATGGGCGGCCATGCGCTGCATTCAGAGCTAGCGCTGAATATGCTGGAAGAATTGCTGACCTCAAACCGGTCTGGCTTGGGTGTGATGGAGCTTGATTGGCGCGCCTTGAGCCGCTTTTTGCCGTCAGCACTGTCGCCAAAATTTAGCGAATTGGCAGCACAAGGTTCGGATACCGATGCCGATGAAGATCACGCTGGCGATATGCAACGGCTGCTAGCCGAATTATCGCCGGAAGAATTGATGGCAACTTTTATGGCCATGCTGAAAGCTGAAATCGGCGAGATTCTGCGAATCCCCATTGATAAAATTGACGAAACCCGCTCAATCTACGATATGGGCTTGGACTCGTTGATGGGGGTCGAGCTGGTGCTGGCGATTGAATCTCGGTTTGGTATCCGTCTGCCGGTACTCGCGTTAAGCGAGAGCCCAACCATCATCAAGCTGACCGAGAAAGTCATTGCGCAAGTAAAAAACATGAATGCGGGAACGGGCACGATGAACGCTGCGACCAGCACGCCAATCTCGACCGTTGCCGACCAAGTACAACAAGTTGCCGCGCAGCACGCGGCCGGAGTCGATATCGATGCCGATCTGGTGCAAAAAGTAGCCCGCGATATTGAAGCGAACGCGTCGGCAACCCAGTCGTCAACCGCATCGGCAGCGGCTGAAGATGGCGCAGAAAACAAAATCAGCACCCCTAAAACCAGCCGGATGATTCATTGATGTTGCCGGAGCAGAATTGATGACACCGGAAAATAATTGATGTCCCGCCGCGGCCTCCCCGGTCTAACCAGCCAAATTAAAGACAAGCTTATCCAGCAAGCGCTTGAGCGTCGGCTTAGGCAAGCTGGTGAACCGGTCGCGTTCCGGCCTTCACTATCGGCGACATCACTTTCGATGCAGGACGATATTCCCGAACAGTTTTATCGCTTTCATTTGCATCCGGGTTATCAGCAACTTCGCATCATGAATGATGGTGCAGCCAGACTTGGCGTAAGCAGCCCGTTTTTTAAGCAGCACGACGGCATCGCTGGTGCCACCACGCGAATCAACGGCCGCGAATACATTAACTTCGGCAGCTACAACTATATCGGCATGTCCGGTGATGCCAGCGTTACGGCTGCCGCAAAAGCCGCCATTGATCGCTACGGAACATCAGTATCGGCCAGCCGGATTGTGTCTGGCGAGCGCCCCCTTCACCGCGAATTTGAAAAAGCGTTAGCCAAGACTTACGGTGTTGAGGATTCGGTCACTTTTGTGAGCGGACACGCGACCAATGTGACGACGATCGGCTATTTGTTTGGTGCAAAGGATTTGATCTTGCACGATGCCCTGATCCACAATTGCACTTTGCAGGGCGCACAGCTGTCGGGTGCGAGAAGGCTCTCGTTTCCGCATAACGACTGGGCCGCATTGGATGCCATCCTCAATGAGCAGCGCCGCCATTTTGAGCGGGTGCTGATTGTTGTTGAGGGTATCTACAGCATGGACGGTGACTTCCCCGACTTGCCAAAATTCATTGCGGTCAAACAAAAGCATCGCGCATTCTTGATGGTCGATGAAGCGCATTCATTTGGCGTGATGGGGAAACATGGGCTGGGCATTCGGGAGCACTTCCATTTGCAGGGCCCGGAGGTCGATATCTGGATGGGCACCTTGAGCAAAGTCTTGGCGGGCTGCGGCGGCTACATCGCAGGCGAAATGGCGTTGGTCGAGCATCTCAAATTTATGGCGCCGGGCTTTCTCTATAGCGTAGGAATGCCGCCACCCGTGGCTGCCGCGTCGCTTGCCGCCTTGGAATGCTTGCATCGGGAGCCGGCGCGCCCCCAGAAATTACAAGCGCTTGGGCATTATTTTCTGGACAAGGCCAAAGCAGCAGGCATTGATACCGGTTCCAGCAGTGGGCTGGCGGTGATTCCGGCCATCACCGGCAGCTCGTTAAAGGCGGTGCGATTATCCGACGCCTTGTTCAAACGCGGCATCAATGTGCAGCCGATTTTGTATCCGGCGGTTCCTGAAAAATCAGCGCGGCTGCGGTTCTTTATGTCGTATCAACACACCGAAGCGCAGATCAACCAGACTATCCAGGCGCTGGCTGAAGAGGTGGATCGGCTATAGTTGTTGCAACGGACGTTGGTGTTGTCGCGAGCGTTACGACTTGAGCCCAGCGTGGCGTAATAACGTCACGCCGAGATCGGCAATTTGCGCATCGCAAGCGCTGATTTTATTGCCGACGCGTCCCGCTTGATTGTGCCAAATAAAATAATCCGTGCGGCCATCCGGCGTTGAAGTCGCCGCATAAACCTCGGGCATGATCGGCACATGATCGCCGTAGACGCACAGATACCCTGGCCGCGTCTGCGCCGTCAGCGCCTCGCGCAAGCGCCCCAGCATCGCATCGGCATTGGCCAAATGGCGCACATAGATCGCGAGTGTTTCGCAGTGCGGCGGTAGTGGTGCGACAAACAGTTCAGCGCGCTCCTGCTCGGTGATCGTTTCTAATTGCAAGGGCCCGTGATTTTCCATCGTGATCACGAACATGAAAAGCGGCATGGCATCGCCTGCATGGTTGTCTGCGCCGCTATTGGCGTTTCTCGTTTCCAGCAGCGATTTTATCTTTTCAGCAACAGCAACATCGCCAATGTAGGCGCCAAATTTATCGGTCTCAGTGAATGCACTGACATCAATAAATTCATCAAACCCCAACTTGGGAAACACAGTGGCGCGATTGTAAAAACTTGCGGGGTACGGATGAATACAGACTGTCCGATAACCCCGACCCTGCAAAAACGTGGCCATGCTGCTGATACCCGAAAGGGCCAGTTTGCGATACGGGTTAAAGCGGTGAATACCAAGTGTCTCATTCGCGAGGCCCGATAAAAACGAGAACTCGGTGCGTACCGTGTTGGCACCCCACGCCGCCACGCTGAGCTGGCCGTGCGCGATGGCCTCGTCGGTGGTTTGATCCCATTCACGGAAGACGTTCGCCGCAACACCTGAGAAAACGCGCCGCACATCAAAAAAAGATTCGCTTTGCACCACCATTAAATCGGGCAGCGTTGGCGTTGGCGTTGGCATCGATGTTGCTGCCGACTCTGCGGCAGGGGTTGACGCCATCGTGTCAGCGGACGAAAAAATCGGCGGGTAAATTGACGCATCAATGGCGCGCCGTTCAGCCACGCCGTACTGCCAAAGGCTGGCGGCGAAGCCGATTTCGCGATTATCCGTAATCGGCTCCAGGGTGATGGGCAAATAAAAGCGGGTGGCGAGCCAGATTGCGGCAATACCCATTGCAGCGATAATGCCCGCCCCGGTAAAAAAAGATGCCCAACCAATCGTTCGCGTCAGCGGTACCTCGACCATCCAGCCCAGCACCGCGGCAGCGATAAAACCGGCCGCTGCCAACAAGAAGCGGCCAAGCCCCAAAAATGGAATATATAGCCTCGGATGGCGAATCGCATCCGTGAAATATTCAAAATCGGAAACCACAAACGGCTCGCGCAGCGATTGGAATTTGGCGTTGCTCACCAGCACCACCGTGAGCCATCCCGCCAAGACAATCACGGCTGAAAAATAAGGGCGCTGAAACAGCGCAAACGGTACTGAAAACGCCACGAGCCATAGCCCAAAGCCTAGTATCCATGCGGCTTTCGGGCGCGTTAGCGATTGCCGCCACCCGTTAATGGGTTGCAAAAACTGTGCCATTAAGACCCATAGGATCCAGCCGCCCAACAGGGGTAGCAGCGCTCGAAAAAGGACTGGGGAAACCTGATTTAACCAATCAAGCACTGTAATCAAACCATTTCACCAATCGCGCCGAGACGGCGGCGGGCAGCACCGCCAAAAACCAGCAACCCAAATTTAACGGAAACGGAAAACTTATCCGCGCGCGATTATTTTTTAAGCCGTCCTTGATGGCTATTGCCGCCTTCTCTGGTGACCACATAAACGGTTTGGGTCCGGCCATTTCGTTACACATATATGATTCGACAAACCCGGGCATGATGACATTCACCCAAATGCCCTGCCCCGACAACCCCCCACGCAGCGCTTCGCCATAGGCTTTGATGGCGGCTTTGCTTGCGCAATAACTTGGTGTGACGGGCAAGCCATAGTAGGCCGCCAGCGAGCTGAATAGCGCGATTTGGCCATGCCCGCGTGCGCGCATGATCGGTAGCACATGATCCACTGTTGCCATCACCGCACGAATATTGATCTCAATTAGCGCATCGACCTCGGCCCATTTTTCACCGACAAAATGGCTGCCGCCCTGCGCCGCATCGTCCGGCGCGCCGTTCCCCATGGCGCTAATGTTGATGCCCGCCGCAGGGATCACTAGGTCAGGCGGGGTGGTTTGACAAAGCTTACCGAGCCATTCGTCAAATGCAACGCGGTTGGTCACATCAAGCGCCGCAATTTCTACCCTTGCACCGAGCGCCTCACAGCGTGCTTGCAGGCTGGCGAGCTTGGCTTGATCGCGACCTTGTAGATATAGCGTGATCCCGTTGGCGGCGTAGGCGATGGCCAACGCGCCGCCAATGCCGCCGGTTGCACCGGTGATCAGTATCGCTTTTGGATTCGCGTTGGTTATTGGGGCATTCATTGCGCAGTATTCAACGTGCGGCATTCAAAGCAAAGCAATCATCGCAACGATTCCAACGGCGATTGTTCTGCCGTCAGTACTTGGGCGGCATTTTTGACCGCGAGCGCGATGCCCGCCGCCGAATAAAAACCGCCGTTAATTTGCGTGGTGTGGATCAAAATATTTTTAAAGCATTTGAATAATTCGGCATCTGGCGGCACAGGGTTTTGCCAGAAGGTGTCGAGACCACCCTGAAAAGTGAGCCCGGGTAAATTGTATGCCGGATTGCTCAGCGTGATGGTTGGGCACCCCAAGCCCAGTGCCGATAGCCCCACCGTGCTGTTCACGGTCACCAGCCCTGCGCAGCAGCGTCCGCCTGATGGGCGCCGGGCTGCGAGCAGCGCATCCAAATCGCCGCTCTCTAAATAATCCACGCGGCCTTGCAGGGCTAACTGTTGCGAGAGTTTATTGATGTGCCGCGCGAAATCGGTAAAGCCGGTGTCGAGCGGATGGTTTTTGATCACAAGCCGCGCATTTGATGCTGCATGGTTGGCGAATGAGGTCATCACCAGCGTCATGACCTCGCGCATATTTTTGAGCGGCGAATGGTCGCGAATTTGCGCATCACTATCGAGCTGTAGCGGCAATAAAAAATACGAGGCATCGCCCGTGAGTGCATTCGCAATGGTTAATTTATCGCGCGATTTGTAAAATGGCATCTTCGCGAAACGCCGCGCCCAGCCTAGATATTCGAGCGCCGAGACCACCGGACGATGGGTTCGATAGCGCGGGAAAAGCACGATATTGCCGAGGTTGCAAAGATGGTAAGCCATGTCATACAAGGCGCGGCTGCTGAAGGGCGCTGGGAAAGGCTGATGCGTTGACGCGTTCGGCATGCGATCCGCGGTTGGGCGAAACCAAGCCGGATCGCGCGGCAGCAATGAATCCGCATTCACACCGTCGCGTTCCAGCGTGACCCAGTGTGGCCGAAAATAGCCTTCTTCAAACACATGGACACGAATCCCAAACTGTTTGGCAAGTGCGATGGCGGGCAGATGAATCGGGCGGCGATCACCGAACAACGCGATGTCGGTAACATCGTGCGCACAGAATTGCGATTTTAAAAAATCAGGCAAATTTTGCAAGCCACCTCGAAATGCGGTGGCTGACCGTGCGCCCCAGTAAACCGTATCGCCGGCATTAAAATTGATGCGGTGAATACGATGCCCGTCGGCAAAAAGCTGATCCGCCAAGCGTGGAAAGAATGGCGTGTTCACACCTTGTAAGAATAAAAATGAGCGCAGCGTGGCAGCAGGGGTTGATTTCTCAACACCCCCGGCCCCCTCAAACTCCCCGCCTGGCGCGGCGTTTCCGACGGAGGCCGCCGAACGAGTGGCGGCATTGCCCGGTGAAAATTTAGCGTCGCCCGCTTCAGCCATGATGCGATGCGGTGGGTTGCTCAGGGCTCTGTCGGGGTTGTTCAAGCGATTGTTTCGCAGGATTTTTACCAGGGCTTAGTTGATCTAGCAGCCCATCGACCAACGCGAAATGCTGCACCCACGTGCTCGGCTGAAATTGTGTTATTCGCTGCAGCTGCGCTGCCCGCATTGCGCTACCTTGGGTGCTGTATTCAGCAATCAATTCTGCCCAGCGTTTGCCATCCAGCGGATCAGCGTATTCGGGAATGTCGCCTGCCATTTCACGAAACGCATCCAGATCACTCGCAATAACCGGCGCGCCGAGCGACAGCGCCTCGGCCACGGGCATGCCGTAGCCCTCGGCAAAGGAAGGGAATAGCAACGCCTGCGCGTGATGCAGGTATGAAATCAATTCTGCGTCGCTGCAGTCCGACCGCTCAATCACGGCACCTTTCAGCTGCGTCGAGAGCTCCAACAAATCAATGACGTTCTCACATTTCCAACCGCGCTGGCCGATGAGGACCAGCTTCGGCGCATCAACGCCCATGGTCTCAATGAGTTGCCGCCAAATTTGCAGCAACAGCCAATGGTTTTTACGCGGCTCAATCGTGCCGAGAATGACGAAGTAGGGTTTTTGCATAGGCCGCTTGCCAATCTCTGCAGTCGCCATCATGGGCAAACCCGGTGCCAATGGCGCCACGACACACGGCGGCATGTTGAGCCGCGGCGCTAGCGTGGTGGTAAACGGCGCAATGCCGTTTTGATAGTCGCCACGGCAAAATCGCACCAAGGTCTGCAACGTGTGCGTTGAATTCGAAATGATACCGGCACTAATTTTAACGGCGCAGTTCATTCGCGTCAGATGTTGCTGACGCTCTCCCGAGCGGCAATATTCGGGATGCGTAATCGGGATCAAATCATGCACAACGATCACCGGGCGGGCACCCGAACGGCGCAGCATCCAAGCATAATGCGGGTTTTCTAGCCCCATATGGCCCGTGTTAAATAAGAAACAGTCGGCGACATCACGGCTTAACCAGCGCCAACCAACCGCTTTGGCAATAACCCGGGCGGCCAGTCGCTTCACGGTTACGTTCGCATCGCAAAGCGCGGCAAAAACGGCGGCTGAGTCTTCCGGTGAAAGTACCGCGCTGAACGGCCCCAAGCTCAATACGGCCCGCGTACTTGATCCGGGCTGCCGACTGTAATAATGAATATATTGAAGGCTGACGCGATCAATCCCGGTCGGCAATTTGTTTTTTAAGCGCCGATAGACCAAACGGGTGACGTCAATGAGGATTCGTTGCACAGGGAAAAATGCCAAATGAGTAGTATAAAAGTGGAAAGTCGGTTGAGAAGTTACGATTGCTCAAACTGTTGATCTGTGCGGCAGCACACACAAACGACATAAATCTGGTTAACTACTACTCGTCGGTGATCATTGTTTGCTAGACTAAGAACCGTCCCAGAATTATTGAAGAATTATCGCTGATTTCGCACCCAGAATCTGGTTCAACACAGACAATTTAACTGATCGCTGCCATGCATAGTGTTTTTCGACCGGCCTACCCTTGTTTCTCACCACCTGCTGCCCAACCAGCGGCATGGTTAAAACGTACTGGATTATTGTTTTGCGCAGCCGCGGCGCTGGCCGTGTCGGGCTGTGCTTCGCTGCCAACCATTGGCCCCAGCCGGACTGAAATTGAAAATGCAACCTCGCCACCGGGCGCCGCCGCGATTCAGATTGTGGATGTTGATGATGTCATTACCCGCCAGCTGCTCGCGCAGCGCTCGCAGCGCCTGTTTTCGGAAACGCTTGGCAATGCGTTGAACGGCACGCAAAAAATCGGTCCGGGCGATGTGATTGAAATCAACATTTGGGAAGCGCCGCCCGCCACCCTGTTCGGATCAAGTTTGCTCGATACACGCACCGGCGCAACCTCGACCGGATCGCGCCCCACCACGCTGCCAGAGCAAATGGTGAATCGCGATGGCTTTGTGAGTGTGCCGTTCGCAGGCCAGATCAAAGCGGCCGGGCAGACCCTGCAAGCGATTGAAGCCGATATCGTCAAAAAGCTGACTGGCAAGGCCAATCAACCAGAAGTGCTCGTCAGGCTCTCCCGCAACGCGACATCTAACATCACCGTCGTGGGGGAAGTGACAAACAGCCTAAAGGTTCCGCTCACCCCGAGTGGCGAGCGGCTGTTAGATGCGCTGGCCGCCGCAGCGGGTGTGCGCCAGCCCGTTAATAAAATGACCATTCAGGTCACCCGCGGTGCAAACGTTTATTCGTTGCCACTGGAAACCATTATTCGTGATCCCAAACAAAATGTGCCGTTGCAAGCCGGCGATGTGGTGACAGCGCTGTTCCAGCCGCTCAGCTTCACGGCGCTGGGCGCAACGGGCAAAAATGAAGAGATCAATTTTGAAACACAAGGCATTACGCTGGCCCAAGCGCTGGCGCGTGCAGGCGGGCTGATTGATTCCCGGTCTAATCCTCAAGGCGTATTCATTTTTCGATTTGAGCCCAAGGGCGCATTAAATTGGCCACGCCAACCGGTAACGTCCACCCCCGAAGGTATGGTTCCGGTGGTGTATCGGATTGATCTTAAAAACCCGAACAGCTTTTTTGTCATGCAAAGCTTTGCAGTGAACAACAAAGATATTTTGTATGTGTCCAATGCGCCAGTGGCAGAGCTACAAAAATTCTTGAATGTGGTGTTTTCGGTGGCGTACCCCGTTTTGAATGCGGTACAGGCGACGAAATGATCTCATACGGCATGTACAGCTTTAATTTGATTTGTCGCGCCAATGGCGCAAAGATTAGGTGCAGCTATTGCCCTTTTGAATCCAGTTAGTAACGATATTTAGTTATGAGCTTTATCTCGTACGCACAAAATCAAGAAGATGTCATTCTGTGGCGGGCGCTTAAGGGCATCACTAACGGGTGCTATCTCGATATTGGCGCGCAACACCCTATCGTTGACTCTGTCAGCAAAGCCTTCTACGAGCGTGGATGGCGGGGTGTTCATGTTGAGCCCGTCCCAGAATACGCAGCATTGATGCGCCAGGATCGACCAGACGAGGTGGTTCTAGAGGTGGCGCTGGCCGGGACGAGTGAGGGCATCCCATTTTTTGTCATTCCAGACACTGGCCTGTCCACGGGGAGCGAGTTGATCGCTGGAAAACATCAATCGTGCGGGTTCGTCACGGTCAAGACGGCTGTGGCGACGCAAACACTGGCGACGATTTTCGCTAGCATGGGAGATATTGAGATCCATTGGATGAAGATTGACGTCGAAGGTATGGAGGCAGACGTGTTGAAGGGATGGCATGGGAGTCCAGCGAGGCCTTGGCTCGTTGTCGTTGAAAGTACACTGCCAAATTCGACTACTGCCACCGAAGGCGAATGGGAACAAGAACTGTTGAAACGCGACTACACTTTTGCGCTATTTGATGGCCTTAATCGCTACTATGTAGCCGAAAATCACCGTGATCTGATAAATAAACTTTATGCGGGCGCAAACCCTCTCGATCAATTCACCAGTTATCGACAATTCAATCTTGAATTGCGTCTGCAAGCGACAGAGGCGCGCAATCGAGAACTTGAGAAGCGGCTTGAGGCAATTACGACTTTGATATACGGGGAACTTGGCCAATTGGCCTCGCTTATTGATGATGCCCAATCTCGGATCGTCAACACCGTCTCGGACGATATCCGCTTCCTGAGCGAAGTTTCCCCGCTGGTAGGGAACGATATGCGCCGCTTCGAGCTGACCCTAGGCCACGCAACATCGCTATTAGAGTCAGGATTTGCTGCGCCTGAATCGTGGGGAACGTGGACAAATGCCTCATCGTCAGTCATCTCGATT